>JBEKUD010000034.1:0-42208 GCA_049515395.1 Candidatus Sulfotelmatobacter sp.
GCAGGGCCAGGGGCAGCCCCACGTAGCCCAAGCCGATAATTCCAACTCGCGCCTGGCGCTGGTTAATTTTATGCTTGGTGGAATCGACGCTGCGATCTGCCGCTGAAGGATTGGTCATTGCTGGATAAGAAGTCTCTGATGAGGTCTCTGATAAGGTTCTTTCTCGTGTTGAATTCCGATTCTAGCACGCAGATGCGGAAACACGCGGCAACGGAGGCGACCTGAAGATCTGCTGAATTCTGGTCCCGAGTGCTAAGTTGGGAATTCATGAAGAAGGTGAATGCGAACAAATACCTCTGGACCGTTCCGCTCGTGTTGCTGGTGTTGTTGTTATTGATCATCGGGGTGAAGGCCGGAAAGTTCCTCGTGATAGACGAACCACGTCCCTCCGACGTGATTTTGGTGCTGGCGGGCGAGACAGACCGTCGTCCGCAACGCGCTTTGGAACTCCTCGCCCAGGGATATGGACGGCACATCGTGCTGAACGTCCCAACCAACGCAAGACTCTACGAATTCAGTCAAATCGAATTGGCCCAGAAATACATCCACGATCTGCCGCAGGCGAACACGGTCCGTATTTGTCCGATTGACGGTCTCTCGACCCAGGATGAATCCAAAGATGTCGGCAAATGTCTTTTGCGTGAAGGCGCGAAGAGCGTCTTGATTGTAACGTCGGACTTCCATACTCGCCGAGCCCTGGAAGTTTTCTGTCGGGAGATCCCGGGACTTCAATTCTCGGTGGCGGCGTCGCGAAACGATGAGCAATTCGGAGTTCGATGGTGGAAACACAGGCAGTGGGCAAAAACATTTGTCGACGAATGGGTGCGTCTCCTATGGTGGAACGCGGTCGATCGGTGGCGCTGATGTTTCGGCGTGGTCGGTGTGCTGTGTTCCTTAGAAAACCCGTGGGATCCTCTAATCGCCGACCACCAGCCACTGGACCACTACCTGCCGGGCAAACAATTTTGGAAGCGGAAACACGGTTCAGAAATTTGTAACGGATGGGTGCAGAATTCCCTGCGTGCCCGCCATTTCGTCGGAAACTCCGTTGCGCGCCGCCGCGCTTCTGCGGGCCCGCTTAGCGAAGGGTTTCGAGGCTGCGATGGTGCACAGCACATAAAATAGCGCGGCGTTCGCCGGAATCTCCAAGTTGAAATCGACCGCGCTGTGCACCAAAATGCCGCTCAGGCCCAGCATACACGTCAATGTCACGGTGCCGCTCATCTCGCTGGTCCAGTTTCCGATTTTCCTCGCGGCACGAGCGTAGACCGTCACCACAAACCACACCATCGACACAAACCCTAACCATCCCATCTCCACGAGCAATTGCAGGTAATCGTTGTGCGCTTCGTTGACCAGGAAATTGGTATAGAACGAACGGAATCGTGGGTACACGATGGGAAACGTTCCCAGCCCCCAACCCAGCACGGGCCTCTTCAGGAACATACGAAGGCCATCCCGATTGATGGAAGAGCGAAAGTCGCTGGAGAGTTCGAAGTGGCTCGGTCCCATGGTCGCAGCGCGCTTGCTAAGTTCGTCGCCCCCGATCCAAACCAGCAACCCCATGACGATTGCGAGAAACAATCCGATCCTGATCGCGGTGCGCAGGCTGCGCCTCTGTTTGACCAGCAGCGCCGCAAGTAGGACAAACTCCGCGACAATCGCGAGCATGCCGCCCCGCGATCCCGAAAGAAAAATTGTTCCGACCATCACCGCTGCCGTTACGCCCGCCGCAGCGCGCACCTTCGAAGGCGCCAGCCGCGTTAGAGATACCACCAGCGGAATGGGCACCAGCATCTCCATCAGGCCGGCGTAGTGGTTGTGATTTACGTAAGGACCATAGATCCAGCCGCCCATGCGTGGCTGCCGCATCCAGTACAGCTTGCCGTTGGACGAGAGGCCCTGGAGCAATGCGAAAACGGCGAGCGTAGCTCCGTAAACCGAGAACATCATCGCGAGGCTGCGTGCCTGAACTTCGCGAAGGAGCGTCTGGCACGCGAGAAAGCACAACATCGCGTAGCTAAAGTATTGCAGTCCAAGAGAGACTGTATCGTGCGGATACGCGGTGCCCTGGAAGACGAGCTGCGCAAGAATGAGTCCTCCGAACGCTCCCATGGGAAGAAAAAGAGGATTCCACTGAACCTTGATTTCACCGTCCACGATCTGCTTGCCGACCCAGAAAAGAAACAAGGCGGCGCTTCCGGTTTCGACCACGAAAATTGACCAGGGTTCGACGGCGCCAAATGCCAGCGGCCCGAATAAAAGCAGGCCGAAGATTCCGTACAACAAAATCTTCTCGGCTTGTGCCGAGCGTTGACGGCGATGGATCTCGGCCATGCTGATCGAGCTCATGAGAAATAATGCATGCAATTCAGGGAATCACTGCTGCTTGGGCACGAGGCGGAAATCGTCGACCCAGAGCTTACCACGGATCGGACTACCTTCCGGCAGGCGCCGAATGTGCAGAACCAGCAGTTTCGTATCCGCGCCGGTGGTGAATTCTCCACTTGCGGATTTCCAGAACCCAGCTTCTTTCAATTCACTGCTGTCATACAAAACCGCTTGCGTGTAAAAATCCTGAAGCGTAAAGTGCGGGCCACCAGCGCCCTCGATTTCTCCGTTTTTATAGTAGGCAGAAAACGCGTACAGAGTGTTGGGTTGAACCGCGATGAACTGGCGAATGCCCGCGTCGTCTACGCCTGGTCCGTCGAAAGTGATCAGCAGTGAGCGGCGGCCGCCGTGAAAAACGGTTGCATCCAAGGTGAGAGTGACACTCCGCTGTTTCTCATACTGCCAATCGAAGCCGCTATCGAGAACATCCAGGCTGAAATCGCCGTTTACCACCAGATTGCGTCCGGAGGGTAAATAGGCGGACAGTCCAAAACGTGGAGCCGCCTGCTGCCATACGATACGCGCTTCATCCACATCCTCATGCCTTAAGAGATACTGAATATACTCGTTGACATAGCGGAGCTCGAACGTCCGGCGCGATGCCATCATCGCCGCCCATACCTTGGCGGTCCCAGCGGTTTCCTCTTTGCGCATCAGCAGACCAAGAAATGCGAGATACGCATCCGGACGATCAGGGACGACATCTCGCAAAAGAGCATCGACATCCGGATTTATACGCCAGCAGAATTGAATCGCGGGATCCGCCAACGTAGGTTCATTCTGCAAAACCACCCGAAATTCCCGTAGCGCCTTCGCATGATCGCCCTGCACAAGATAAAAGTTGGCAGCTTCCCAGGCGACGTCGGGAGTAGTGGGTTCCGCTTCGATTGCTTGTTCCAGCGCCAAAGTCTGGTTCGAAGTGTCTCCCAGCACCTGGTAGGCTGAAGCCAGATCAAACCAATAACGGGCAGAACGAGGATCGAGATGTACGGCGGCACGATACGGCTCGATGGCTGCGCCATCATCTCTGGCAACCAACGCGTAATAGCGGCCAAGCTGGTTGCGGTAACCCGCATCCCAAGGATCCCATAGGGCGGCTCGTCGCAAGCTGGCGAACTCTAATCTGTCACCGAACACGGATGCAACAAAGAGCCGCCCCACCAGAAGCAAATAAACGAGGCAAAGCACGGCTGCCCCGCCAATGACGAGTCCTTTCCGCGATGCGGAATTCAGGGCTATCACCATGTCGACTGTAGAGTTGCGAACAGAAAAAGCGATCAGCGTAATTACGCGCGGTTGGGCGACGCTGCGACAGTTTCCTCACCGTCGCCATCCTCCTCGCCGTCGTCGTGTGATGCATCGTCGCGATAGTAGCGCGAGTATTTTCCCTGATATTCGTAGTAATAGTAGTAATCGGGAGAACTCAGATCGACAGCATTCAGCAGAACGCCTGATACCTTCGCATTGACCTGCATCAGAATATCGCGGGAGCGCCTGAGCGCCTGCTTGGTGGTCTGCCCTGAACGGATGACGAGGACGATGGCATCGGCTCGCGGCGACAGGACTACCGCGTCGGTCACCGACAGCGTAGGGGGCGTATCCACTACGATGTGGTCATACCGTCCGCGCAGTTGATCGAGAACGTCGCGCATGTTCGTGGACGCCAGCAGTTCGGCAGGATTGGGCGGAGGCGTTCCCGCGGGGAGTATATCCAGGTTGGTGAGAATGGTCGACCTTGTGATCGCTCCTTCCAATGTGGCGCTGCCTGTCAAGACGTTGCTCAGCCCGCTACGCGGACCCATGCCCAGCGTCTTGTGAATACTCGGCCGGCGGAGGTCGGCGTCGATGAGCAGCACCCGAATGCCCTTCTGCGCCAGGACCACCGCGCAATTGATGCTGGTGGTCGTTTTGCCTTCCTGTGGCAGGGCGCTGGTGACCATAATCACTTTGGGAGGCGCGCCCAGGTTGGAAAGCAGCAGAGAGGTTCGCAAGGCGCGATAGGATTCCGCCATCTGCGATTGCGGCCTCACCTGCGTGATCAGTTCCACGGCTTCCTTGGAGGATGCAATGACGAGTCGCTTCGAGCAGGCGCCTTCGCGCGCGGTCCTTGACCCCAAAGGGATGATGCCCAGGGGCGGCAGTCCGGAAATCATCTGTGCCTGTTCGGTGGTCCGCACGGTATTGTCGAGTCCCTCAAGCAGGAAAGCGAGTCCCACGCCGGAGGTGAGTCCCAGGATGAAAGCGAAAGAAAGATTGCGCGGAATATTTGGTTCGATGGGACTCATGGGCACGCGCGCGACATCGACAATGCGAAAATTGTTGGAGCGTAGCCCCGCCGAAACCCCGGCCTGCTTTAGTTTCTCCAGCAGACCCTCATAGAGCTGCCGGTTGGTATCCAGATCACGTTTCAGCAGACTGTACTCAATCGCACTCTCATTCAGTTTGTTAGCTTCCTGCTTCTGCTTTTCTAAGGCGTCGTGCAACATATTCTCGCGCTGCAAGGCTGCCATATATTGCCCTTTGATCTTGCCGCCCACCTTTTTTGTTTCTGCAAGAAGCTGGGTATCGATTTCTTTTAGTTGGTTGTTGATCTGTGCGAGTTTGGGATAAGACGGGCCGAACTGGGTGCTCAATTCGGCCGCTTGAATTTTCAGTTCTGCTTCTTTGGCCCGGAGATTGTCCAGCAACGTGGACGCCTGCGTGGACCCGGCTCCGGCGGCGTCAAGATTACTTGCGGCGGAGGCGATGGTTTCCGTGTCACCCGCCTGCACCAGGCGGTAAACGGATTCCTTGTCCATGCGCTCGGATTCGGCCGAGGTTAAAGCTTTGTTCAGTTCATCGAGCTTTGCAGTAGTGATGTTCTGCTTTTCGTCGATTCCCAGAATTTCGTGTTCCTTCTGATAGTGCACCAGCTTTTCCTGCGACGTCTCGACTTTCATCTGCAGGTCGACCAGTTGCTTGGAGAGCCAGTCGGAGGCCTGCATGGTGGAGTCGAAGCGGGACTTGAAATTATTCTCCGTGTAAGTGGTCATCAGCGTATTGACCACTTGCGCAGCCAAGTCCTTGTCTGGACTCCGGTAATGTACTTCGATGATATGAGTGTTGGGAGCGAGCGCTACTTTCAGATTGCTTCGAAAGGATGAAAGCAGGGATGTCGTGCGTCCAGTATCGGCTTGCAGTGGATCGGGCGCGAGGTCGAGTGAAGAAGGCAGCGGCGCCGTCTTCCCCCCGTATTCCGGCCGGCGGTCGAGAGCTAGTTCCTTCACCACCTGCAGGGCGAGAAGATCGCTTTGCAGGATTTTGACCTCGGTCTCCATCTCGGTGGGATCGTAGTACTCGACGCTGAAAGTCGGAGAGTTGTTGAAGTTGACCAGTCCGGAATCCGGCTTGTTGATGGCAATGCTGCCACTTGCCTCATAGACTGGCGTCATTTTTAGACTGGCGATCGCCACCAGGGAGAAGATCGTGAGGAGGCAGGCAAGAACTGTCCACTTGCGCTTCGCCAGAACCCGAATATATTCGCCAAGTGCGGATTCGTGGGAGAGCAGTTCGGGGTAGACGCGCGGTCCGGCAGGTTTCCCATAATCTGCGCCCAGTGGCGGCACCTCACGAATATCGGGGGCACTGGGTACCAGCGGTCCGGAATCCATTCTCTCTCCTCAAGAGATTCGTATTACGTCCGGGGTGGTGGCACTGGCGCTCGGCCGCGCCCAACCCTGGAAAGCCGGCGATCGATGGCTGGTTCATCGCACGCTAATCTTCAAGAAATCGCATTGTGATTTCGCCGATATTTTAGCATCGCCGTCGGCGAAAACGATTTCTGAATTCAGAAGCGACACTCCTCTAACAACAGTGCGTGCGCCGTTTCACGCCGATGTGGCAAACTCCGCTATGCTACCTTGCTATCATCGACCCACCGGCGATAAGAACTGCACGTTCGCAAACCGGACGGAGCGGCGAGCATGCCAGGGAAAAGCCAGCAGGATGGCTGAGGCGGATTGATGAATTGGGCGGAACAGGAAGTTCTGGTTACGGGTGGCACCGGTTCGTTCGGAAAGAAATTCGTCGAGATCATGCTGGCGGAATACCGTCCCAAGAGATTGGTAATCTTCAGCCGCGATGAATTGAAGCAGCACGATATGCGGACCGCGGGGCTGGACCACAGCAGCCTGCGCTATTTTCTGGGTGACGTGCGGGACCCCGCCCGGCTGCAGCGCGCTTTTTCGGGGGTTACCGTCGTGGTGCATGCAGCCGCGCTCAAGCAGGTTCCGGCTTGCGAATACAATCCCTTCGAGGCGATTCAGACCAACATCATGGGCGGACGCAACGTAATCGATGCCGCCATCGATAAAGGCGTCCGGCGCGTGCTGGCTCTCAGCACCGACAAAGCCGTGAATCCGGTCAACTTATATGGCGCCACCAAACTGTGCGCCGAAAAAGTTTTTGTGCAGGCGAATGCTTATGCAGGCGCGCAGGAAACCCGCTTCAGCTGCGCCCGATATGGAAACGTGGTGGGAAGCCGGGGCAGCGTCATCCCCATGTTTCAGGAGCAACGCAAACGCGGAAAGATTACCATCACCGATCCGCGAATGACCCGCTTCTGGCTTACCTTGGAGCAAGGTGTGCGCTTTGTAATTCGTGCCATCGAACAAATGCACGGCGGCGAAATCTTCGTGCCTAAAATTCCGAGTATGCGCTTAATCGATCTTGCGGAGGCCGTTGCACCGGGGTGCTTGGTGGAGTGCATCGGCATTCGGCCCGGGGAAAAATTGCACGAGGTGTTGTTGTCTGAAGATGAAGCAAGAAACGCGGTGGAAGTGGATGACATGTATGTCATCCAGCCCTCGCATCCTTGGTGGAAAAAAGCAAATTGGGTCCATGCGCGCGAATTGCCGCCAGGCTTTCGCTACACCAGCGACGGCAATGACCGGTGGCTCACCAATGAAGAACTTCACGAACTGGTTGAACCCGGAGCTGCGATGAAGTCGCCGATCGCTGTGTAGATGGCGTGGGTGAGTCCATATCGCAACATGGATATCGCAACATGTGATTTCAAACCCGTACGTCCGAATCCAACGCCGATATAAACAACTACCATGCCCGTGCAGCCCATGACTCGCGAAGCGCTTGCCATCGATGGAGGAACTCCGGTGCGGAAGACCTTGCTTCCTTATGGTCGGCAGTTGATCGGTGAAGAGGATATCCAGGCGGTGGTGAATGTGCTGCGGTCCGATTGGCTCACCACCGGTCCGAAGGTAGTGGAATTTGAAGAGGCCTTCGCAGCCCGGGTCGGAGCCAAGCATGCGGTGAGCTTCAGTTCGGGCACGGCAGCACTGCATGGGGCGGCGTTCGCAGCCGGGCTTAAGGCGGGAGATGAAGCAATCACCACGCCCATGACGTTTGCAGCGACCGCGAACTGCGTGCTGTATCAGGGTGCGACTCCGGTGTTTGCCGACGTGAGCGCGGACTCGCTCAATCTAGACCCAGAGCAAATTGCGGCACGGATCACTCCCCGCACCAAGGCCTTGCTTGCTGTGGACTACTCGGGTCATCCTGCGGACTTGGATGCGATGCGAGAGGTTGCTGCCCGCCACAACTTGACCGTGATCGAAGATGCATGCCACGCGCTGGGCGCTCAATACCGCGCACGCCGTGCCGGCTCCATCGCTGACATGACAGTCTTCAGTTTTCATCCGGTCAAGCACGTAGCTACCGGCGAGGGTGGCATGGTGACCACGGACCGCGCGGACTTCGCCGAGTCGCTTCGGCGGTTTCGAAATCACGGCATCTCGAGCGACGCTCGCCAGCGCCAGGCCGAAGGACAGTGGCACTACGAAATGGTGCTGCTCGGCTTTAACTATCGACTCACGGATGTTGCGTGCGCGCTCGGGCTCTCGCAATTGAAGAAGCTCGACAGAAACTTGTCGCGTCGCCGCGAAATTGCCGCTCGCTACTCAGCGGTGTTCAGCGATCTCGAAGCTGTAATGATTCCAGCGGTGCGAAAAGACGTAAATCCTGCCTGGCATCTCTATCCCATCCGGCTGAATCTCGAGCGGCTGAAGGTAGACCGTGGCCAGACATTACGCGCCTTGCGCGCCGAGAATATCGGAGTAAACGTGCATTACATTCCGGTGCACCTCCATCCCTACTATCGGGAACGCTTCGGATACCAAGCTGGGGAGTTTCCCATTGCCGAGAACGCCTATACGCGACTGATCAGCCTTCCCATGTTTCATGGTATGAGCGATCAGGATGTGGAAGATGTCATCCACTCCGTGCAGAAAGTGACCTATCACTTCGCGAAATAAAACACTTTGGCCAATCCTGAAATAAAATCCGCTCTCATCGTGGGTGCAGGTTCAATTGGGCGTCGTCACCTTGCAAATCTGAAAAAGCTGGGACTGAACAAGTTAGCGGCCTGCGATCCCCATCCGGAGAGGCTGGAATACGTCGCGGTAGAATTCCACGCGGAATGTTTTCCCACTATCGAAGCGGGCTTAGAAAAATTCCGCGCTGACGCGGTTTTGGTCTGCTCTCCGCCGGTGCTCCACGTTGTGCAGGCCATTCAGGCGCTACGCGCGGGTGCGCATGTCTTTATCGAGAAACCTCTTTCCGATCGTATGGACGGAGTGGAAGCGCTACGAGAGGAAACTGCGAAACGTGGGGCCACAGTTCAAGTGGGCTACAACCTGCGCTTCCATCCAGCCATACAAAAATTGAAGGAGCTAGTGGATGAGTGCGCAGTGGGTAAGATTCTTTGGGCGCATGTGGAAGCCGGAAGCTACCTGCCAGATTGGCGCCCGTGGCAGGACTACCGCAAGAGTTACACGGCGCGCCGAGAACTTGGTGGTGGAATCTTGCTCGACGGTTCCCATGAAATTGACTATGTCACTTGGCTGTTCGGTGCGCCGCAAGAAGTGGCGTGTATGGCGGGCCAGGTGAGCCATTTGGAGGTGGACGTGGAAGACTGTGCCACTGTGCTCCTGCGCTTTTCAGACGGAACCCGCGCCGACGTGCATCTTGATTTTATTCAGCGATCCTATTCCCGTTACTGTTCATTGATAGGACCTGAGGGCAAAGTGCAATGGGACTTGCTGGGGAATTCTGTGCAAATTGTAAGGCCCGGCAAAGAAGCCGAAATCACTAAGTTCGACTTTGAAATAAATGCAGGGTATGTCGCGGAACTGTCCCACTTCATCGAGTGCGCGCGCACTGGTGCGCGCCCGCGGTTCACCCTGGAGGATGCGATTCTCACTCTACGGATTGCTCTGGCCGCTCGTGCGTCTGCGGAGGAAAGGAAGTGGGTGTTCCTTGAATAGCTCCGTCAGACCCGTGGCCATCATCCCGGCGCGCGGAGGTTCAAAACGCTTGCCGGGCAAGAATCTCAGTTCTTTTTTTGGCCACCCCATGATGGCCTATGGCGTGTCTGCGGCGCTGAATAGCGGTTTGTTTCAGACGGTAATCGTGTCCTCTGACGATTTGGAGATCGGCCGCGTCGCGGAGTGGTATGGAGCCGAATTCATTCAACGTCCGGCGGAACTGGCGACCGATACGGCAAAATCCATTGACGCCGTTAGGCACGTGCTGCGAACTCTGGCCGAGCGTGGCTACCGCCCCGATTATCTTTGCCAAATCTTTCCCAACTGTCCTTTGGTGACGAGTGCCGACGTTATCGAGCACGGAAGATTATTTCGGGAAGGGAACCGCGCCTTCCAAATTTCCGTCGTGACCTATCGCTGCGTCTACCCCGAGTGGGCGATGGTGACGGATGCCGAAAGCCGTGGACGATGGGCGTTTGGCAAGGAATTTCTTGGTCGAAGCCAGGATTGTGCTCGCACTTTCTGTCCCACTGGCGCGGTATGGTGGGCCCGTTCCGCCGACCTGCTGGCCCAGAACACATTTTACGGATCGCCCTTCCATCTTGCCGAGATGGATGCGAACCGAGGTGTGGATATCGACGATGAGGAAGACCTGCGATTATCCGAGTTGTTGGTGTTCGGGCTAACCGCGCGCGAGGGGCGCTCGCCACTCGAGGTCCCCGCGAGAGCAAGTTATTGCAATCCATGACAGTCTCAAGCAACAACATGATCTGTACCATTCCCGCGCGTGGAGGGAGCAAACGCCTGCCCCGGAAAAATGTGCGGGAACTGGCGGGAAAACCCCTGATCGCTTATTCGATTGAGGCCGCGCTGGAGTGTGGGTTATTCGATCAGGTTTATGTCTGCACGGAGGATGAGCAAATAGCAAAGACGGCAATTCAGTTCGGCGCAGTCGTGCCGCAGCTTGTGCCGGAAGATCTCTGCGGAGATCTGGTGGCATCGCACATCCCCTGTCAGCACATCGCGGCGCGTCTCCCTGCAGACGGCGCCATCGACTCGCTGCTTTGTTTGCAGCCAAGTTCTCCGCTGCGCAGCGCGCAGGATATCCGTGAGGCGGTCGCCAGATTTTCCGAGGGGAAGTTCGACTTCGTGGTCACCGTGACCGCTATCGATCCGCATGATTTTCACTGGGCAGTCATTCCAGGAGAAGGTGCCTATTGGAAGATGTTCTTTGGCACGCAATACCATCAAGAGCGTCCCCTGCTGCCGCCCGTCTATCGGCCGAACGGATCCATCAAGATTGCCCGCCTGAGCGCCCTGGCGGCGACGGGGAATTTTTTTGGGGAGCGGCTGGGGGTGATCGAAACTCCAGTAGAGCGTTCTGTGCACGTTGCCGTCGAGTTTGACCTGAAGCTTTGTGAAACCATCTTGAAGCGGTAGGATCGCTACTGCCTCTCGGCCGCTTCACTCTTGCACTTGCTGTCTCATGAAGATTCTGCTCCTACATTCCGAAGACGATCCAGAAAAAGGTCCCTGGTCAAATCTGCCCTGGGACCACATCGTCGATCTTGGGCTGGGAGGAGTAAATAGTTTTGTGCGCTGGAGCGATAAATTTCAATGTCCGGTGACAACCCTTGGATCGCTGCGGAACGGATTTGATGTCTTCCGCCGCGTCCGCGATTTGCTTGGTCTCGGGTCCGGCAAACTGCTCGACGAACATGGCCTGGACTGGTGGGAGCTCCTGTCGATACTCCTGCACGGCGAATTGGAGACATTGATCCTCCTGCAGCGACTTGTGCACACCCTCGGGTCTGAGGATGAAGTGTATCTCTCGCGCCCCGGCCTCCAGGCCAATCTCTTTCGAGGTTTGTTGACGACGCGGGTGAAGGTTTTTCCTTTGCGTCCAGTCGCGAAAAAAAGCGGATTGGCATATTACGTCCGGGTATGGAGAAAGCTCTCCGCCTCTCAGACCGTCGATGTGTTTTGGGATAAGTATGACTTGGGATACCAGTTCCGGGCGCGGCTGGTGAGCAGACGCCCGCCTTCGCAGCGGCCAGTTGTGTTGGTGCCCACAGCCTACGTGAATGTTTCTCGCACCGGCGTAGCCTATGCCAAAACTTTCCAGCAAGAGAACTTTCTCTTGGTCGCGACGCGGCGAAGCGGTTGGCTTAAAGATTTGACGAAGAACATGGCGGCTGCTTGGCTGTCTTCGTATGCTTCACTGCGCGACCGAAGCGATGAGAACGTGGAGATCGCCGGCCGCTGGCGAGCTCTGCGGAAAGAATTGGAAGGGACGCCCGAGTTCGAGATTCTGAGCCGCCTGGGATATCTGGATATCTTTGCGCGCTGGCTGCGGCACGGGCTCGAGGTCCGTGACGCCTGGCGAAATGTTCTCGACACCGAACCAGTGCAAGCGGTGCTGTGTTGCGATGACAGCAATCCCTATACGCGCATGCCGATGCTCTTGGCGCAAGCTCGAGGGTTACCGAATATCGCGTGCCATCACGGGGCCCTGGATGGACGGTACGTTTTCAAACGGACTTATGGAGATGTCGTGTGGGCGAAGGGAAAGATGGAGGAAGATTACTTGGTACGACGGTGTGGAGTGCCGCGGGAGAGGGTCGAGATTGCCGCGCCGGCGCTGCCCGCGAGTTGGGGCGCATCCCAAGTTTCAAACCGTCAGCAGTCCCAGCCGCATCTGTTGTTCTTGTCTGAAGTCTTCGAAGCCGGGGGTGGACGAACGGAAGACTTCTATCGTGATGTGGTGCCCCCTCTGGCCGATCTGGCGCTGGCTACTGGCCGCCAGTTGATCGTGAAATTGCATCCGGGAGAAAGCACTCGAGAGCGGACCAACATACTGGCTCGAATACTTTCTGCCAGGCAAAAGGGCGTCATGCGAATAATCAGCGGTCCACTCACCGAAGATCTTCTCGCCAAAGCATGGTTCGGGATCACAATACTTTCCACCGTGGCGGTGGAATGCGCAATCCGTGGAATTCCATGCTTTCTGTGCAAGTGGCTTGAATCCTGGCCTTACGGTTACGTGGAGCAATTCATTCGGTATGGCGTGGGAATCGGACTGGACAAACCGAGTGACATTGCAAAGATTTCACAGTATCTGCAGGCCAATCCAGCGGGCGCAGACGTACGCGAGAATTGCTGGCAGCCCGCGGCAGCCGGGCGTTTGCGGCAGCTATTAACCGCGTCGCCCAAAGCGTATACGACGGTGGCGCGCTGAGTTGATACGATCAGTTGCGGGGAGGAGTGCAAGCAAGCGGTGAGAGGAGAAACGCTTCTAATCAGGGCAGATGCCACGGTAGCGATGGGCACGGGGCACGTGATGCGATGCATCGCGCTGGCGCAAGCTTGGCAGGACGCGGGAGGCAAGGCGGTATTTGCCATGGCAGAGCGGTTGGCGTCGGTGCGAGAACGACTGCTCTCCGAAAGGATCGAGGTGGTTTCCCTGGAAAGCCGGCCCGGAAGCCACGACGACGCCAGAGGTGTGGCGGAATTGGCCAAGCGGCTCTCCGCTGCCTGGGTGGTAGTGGACGGTTACCATTTTGCCGCAGGCTACCAAAGAGATTTGAAAGCGGAGGGATTGCGAGTCATCGCTGTGGATGACGACGGAAGCTTGGAGCACTATGCCGCCGACGTGGTCCTGAATCAGAACGCTAACGCCCATGAAAGTCGCTATCCAAGCCGCGAGCCTTACACTAGGCTTCTTTTAGGTTTTCGTTATGTCTTGCTGCGGCGGGAGTTCAGGGGTTGGCGAAATTGGAAGCGCGAGATTCCAGACGTGGGCCGCAAGATTCTCGTAACCATGGGAGGCACTGATCCTGACAACATTACCGCGCCGGCGATCGAGGCTCTGCGACAGGTCAAAATTGAAAGAATGGAAGCCCGCGTCATCGTGGGAGGCAGCAACCCTCATTTGGAGTCCCTGGAGCGGCTGTCGGCGCAGTACCGAGGATCGGTTCATTTGCTGAGAGATCCTTCGAATGTGCCGGAGTTGATGGCATGGGCCGATTTAGCGCTCATCATCGCCGGCGGAACCCTCTGGGAGCTGCTTTTCATGGGTTGTTCCGTCCTGAGCTATGCCAGAAATCCGGTTCAATCGCGGATTATTTCTCACCTCAATAACGAGGGAATCATTCAGGCATTAGGTGATCCCCAGGCATGTAATCCGACGCGAACGGCTGCCGAACTCACAGACCTGGCCAATTCTCAAGAACGGCGTGCGCATTACTCCCGGTTAGCCCGCGAGCGCATCGACGGCGGCGGGGCACAGCGGCTGGTCGAAGTTCTGGCTTCTTCCCGACATTCTGCGATCCGTCCCGCAACCGTGACGGTCAGCACGCAAGCGGTTGCAAGCAGTGATGGCGCTGCTTTCCTCGCCATGGCTGAACGACTGTTCCGCGGGTTGAATGCCAATTTTGTACCCCAGGCCGACTGGAAACAATCGTACTTCGAAAATATTTTAGGTAATCCGCGCTTCTCTCTTCGTTGGATCGTTGTAGATGGAAACCGGGCTGGCTTTGTTCTATTCGGTTTGGAAGCGCACCGTTTTCTCCCGCGTTTCAACGGGATGATCTTCGAACTGTATATCGAACCGGAATTCCGGCGGAGAGGCGTCGCCCAGAAAGTCGCTCGGGAGGTGATTCGTGAACTGCAGGCACAGTCGCCGGCGAAAATTCAACTTGAGGTCATGGAGGGAAATCACGCGGCTGCCGCCTTGTGGCTCTCGTTGGGCTTTCGCAAGGTGAGTGAACGATATACGTTGGCGGAGACGAAAGAGTGAAAGCTGCAATTTCACAACCTAGCTACCTGCCATGGAGCGGATTCTTCGACTTAATCGATCAAGTGGATCAATTTGTCTTATTGGATGATGCCCAGTTTGTAAAACAGTCGTGGCATCAGCGAAACCGGATCAAGTCATCCTCTGGACTGCAATGGCTTACGGTCCCGGTGATGTTTCGCGGCCGCTTGGGTCAGCCGCTTTGTGATGTTACGATCCGGGAGCCGCGGTTTTGGGAGAAACATGTGCGCGCAGTCGAAGTGAGTTACGGCAGAGCGCGCTTTTTCGAAAGCTACTATCCGACCTTCCAGGACCTTCTTCAGGCCGGTGCGCTGAGCGGCAATTTGCTCGACCTGAACATCGAACTCATCCGGTGGCTGGCCAAAGAGCTCAACGTGACCACACCGATGGTTCGTTCTTCGACCTTGAACGTGGAAGGCAAGCGATCCGCCAGGCTGGTGTCGATCTGTAAGTCTCTGGGCGCTGCCGAGTATGTGTCACCTCGATCCGCCAGTTATCTGTTGGAGGATGTGAGCCTGTTCAATGAGGTCGCATTGAAAGTGTGGTTCCAAAACTACGTCCATCCGATGTATGAACAGCGTTTTCCCCCTTTCTTGCCATTTGCTTCCACGTTGGATCTGCTGTTCAATCACGGACCGGAGTCGGGAGCAATCATGCGCAGCGGACGCGGCCCTCTCTTCGCCCCGGAGCAACTTGAACGGCCATCGGCAGAATGCGGGGTCTTGAGTTGAAACATTTGCTCGTTTCAAGCGCTGACATCCTGGGAAAAGCTGCAGCCTCAAGAGCAGCAGGAAATCTCGCTGAGATGCAAAATGGCCGGAATATTTTCGTTGAATCGCGCAACAGCAGGAGATCGCAATGCCCGCGCTTGTGAAGATCGGCACACGAGAAATCGGGCTCGGACGGGCAGCTTACATCGTAGCCGAAGTCTCGGCCAACCATAACCAGAAATATGATCAGGCTGCAAGCATCGTCGGTGCCGCGAAACACGCGGGCGCTGACGCCGTCAAGCTGCAGACCTACACTGCAGACACAATCACATTCGCAAGTGATAGCGAGGAATTCCGAGTGAGCGGCGGTACACTCTGGGACGGGCGTACTCTCTACGATCTTTATGCCGAAGCTCACATGCCCTGGGAGTGGCAGCCCAAGCTCAAGAATCAGGCCGAAGAACTTGGAATGGACTGTTTTTCCAGCGCCTTCGATTCGACGGCAGTGGATTTTCTGGAGAAGATGGGCGTTCCCGCTCACAAAATCGCGTCATTCGAGCTCGTGGATCTTGCGCTGATCCAGAGAATGGCCCGGACTGGAAAGCCGTTGATCATCTCCACTGGCATGGCGACAGTGGAGGAGATCGAGGAGGCCTTGCAATCCGCTCGCGAGGCGGGCGCGACGCAGATCGCACTGTTGAAATGTACGAGCGCATACCCCGCGCCTCTCGAAGAAATGAATCTGCGGACGATTCCTGAGATGGCGCGGCGATTTGCGGTGCCCGTCGGATTGTCAGACCATACGATGGGAATCGCGGCTCCGGTGGCGGCGGTCGCCTTGGGAGCATGCATCATCGAAAAGCATTTGACGCTGTCACGCTCCATCCCCGGACCTGACAGCGCTTTTTCTCTTGAGCCGGAAGAATTTAAAGAGATGGTGGATGCGGTGCGAACCGCCGAAAGGGCCCTCGGCGAGGTGCACTTTGGGTTGAGCGGCAAGGAAGAGGCGAGCCGCGCATTTCGCCGCTCCCTTTATCTAGTGCAGGATGTGAGTCAGGGAGAGGCATTCACGACGGAAAATGTGCGCTCCATTCGGCCCGGGAATGGCCTTCATCCGCGACACCTCGTCGAAGTATTAGGCAAGCGAGCTGCGCGTGGCATCAAGCGCGGTACTCCTCTTCATTGGGAGCTTGTGGTCCGATCATAAGAACGTTGATTGAACTCTCGATGTCCGATTCCACGGCTGATCCAAATCTATCTACATACAATTCACCACAGGTTGCCGACTACTACGCGGGCCTGGATTACCTGACGCCTTGCGAACATCGATTGTTCGACGAATATCTGCAATCGGGTATGGCGATTCTGGAACTCGGCGTAGGAGGGGGACGCACCACTGCTTATCTTTCAGCCAAAGCGGGACTCTACGTAGGGGTTGATTACGCGCCGCAGATGATCGCTGCGTGCCGCAAGAAATTTCCGCAGCTCGAGTTTCATGTGGGCAGTGCCGCCGATCTTTCTCTATTCGCTTCGTCTAGCTTTAACGCGGTCGTGATGGCTTTCAACGGAATGGACTACGTAATTCCGGACGAGTCCCGCTTCCGCGCTTTGCGAGAAATTCATCGCGTGCTCCAGCCGGAAGGGTTTCTGATTTTTTCTTCTCACAACCCGCGTTCGATATTGGTGCGGCCATCGTGGAATCCGGAGCGCGTGCGTCATGTGGCGCAATCCGTCGTGGACACCGACTCCATTCTCTTCCCGCCGACGCTATGGACGGCCGCTACTTTGCGGATCGTACTGGCTCTGCTGCAAGCCGTGCCGCAGTCACTGGTCAGGGCAGCGCGACGATTGCTCACGAAACCTTTCTGGCGAGGAGAAGGTTATTGGATGGATCCCGCGCACGGTGGACTCATGACTCACCTGGCGGTTCCCAAAACCATTGCCCGCGAGGCCGGCGAATTTGGTTTTCGTCTGCTGCGCGTGTTAGGGGATGACTATCCTCGCATCAGCCATCTTTGCTTCACGCGTTGGTACTACTATGTATTTTCGAAACCAAAAGCGACGGGAGCAAAGTGAGTCTTGCGTATTGTCCTGCATCGAGAAATTCCCGAAGATCCTGAACTTCGTCGTGACTGGAACTCGGTTGCTCTGAACACCGAGCGCCCCGAGGTGTTCTACACCTGCGAGTGGGCACTCGCAGTGCAGTCAGCCTACCGGGCTTCGCTGAAACCTTTGCTTTTCCTGGGCTACGAAGAAGACAAATTGGTTGGCGTGGCATCACTGGCCATGGACCTGGCCGAGAAACAAATCAGCTTTCTCGCTGGAGCCACGGCGGACTATTGCGACTTCCTTTCCCTGCCGCAGCGGCGACCTGAGTTCATCGATTCGGTTTTCACAGAATTGCGAAATATGAACGCGGCATCGATTTCACTGGCGAATCTTCCCGCCGACTCGAACACGCCAGCTCTTCTGCAGGAGACGGCGAAACCGCATGGGCTTCACGTTTACGTGCGGCCGGCATATTTGTGTTCGCAGGTGGATTTAGGAAGCGGGGAGCAACGTCAAAAACTGAAGGCTTCGCTGGCCAATAAGAAAAAGCTGCGTCGATATTTGCGCTCCATGGGGAAGTTAGGGCCGGTGACTCTTGTGCATCTGAAGTGCTGGGAGCAGATTGAACCTGCGTTATCGGTATTTGCTGAGGCCCATGTGGCACGTTTTGTGCGTACCGGTCGCGTCAGCAGTCTCGCTACGCCGGAGCGGCGATTTCTTCTAGAAGAACTCGCCAGGCGATTCGACCGCAGCGGTGTGGTTACCTTAAGCTTGCTGAAGATTCACGACCGGCCAGTTGCGTGGAATTATGGGTTTCGATTTCGAGGAAGCTGGTTTTGGTATCAACCAACCTTCGACAGTGAACAGGAAGAGAATTCTCCAGGCCACTGCCTGCTTTCTGGAATCGTGGTGGAAGCCTGTGACATGGATGGAATGAACCGAGTTGATCTGGGCCTCGGCGCGGAAGGGTATAAAGAGCGCTTTGGCAACAGCACCCGTCAAACTCTTCACGTTACCATCACCAAATCGTGGGCACAGTATCTAAGGGAACTGTCGAGGTACCAAATGGCAAAGGCCGTGAAGCGATCACCCAAGCTTGAGTCGATCATTCGCGGCATGCACAGCCAGTTGCCTTCGACGCGAGCAACACAGCGAGTGAAAAAACATTAGACTGTGCGGCGAAGCAAGGCGTAAGACTTGGGTGCAGCGGGAGTAATATCCGTTCGGCGGTGCACGTGCGCCGCTTCACCGTGGGAGTGGCGGGAAGAGAATTGCGACTCGACTCACAGACCGGCGCAACCAGCTCGCGGGAACCGATACCCCACGACGAGGCGAGCGCCGAAATTTCATCGGCACCCGAGAGCCTGAACTTTAAGTCAGAGATGGGACGGATTTCGCGGCAATCGGGAACAGTCTTCGCCGGGACAATCTTCGCGGCGGTCTTAGGCTACATTTTTAAGATTTACCTAGCGCGTGCACTGGGAGCCGAGAGGCTCGGGCTGTACGCCCTTGGGATGACGATCGTCAGTTTCCTCGGCATTGTCAATGGCCTTGGACTGCCGGATTCAGCGGTACGATTTGTCGCCCTCTACTCCGCCGCAAGGAAATTCGGAGCGTTGCGCTCGCTTCTGTGGAACGGCGCATGGATACTGCTGGCCAGCAACCTATTGTTTGCGGCAATCTTGCTGAAAGCCGGCGCCTGGATCGCCACGCGTTTTTATCATTCCCCCCAACTCATACGCTACCTCCCGCTGTTCGCGCTGATCATGATTGCCGGGGCACTCACCTCTTTCTTCGGCAAGGTGCTGGCGGGTTACAAGGAAGTGGGCCGTCGCACCCTGATCACTCGTTTTGTCTCCGGGCCGGTCACCATGGGTGTCGCGGTCGTGCTCATCACTCTGGGCGGTGGTTTGTGGGGATATCTGGTGGCGCAGATCGCCAGCGCGATCGTGGTCCTGGCACTGCTGGTCTCTTTGGTTTGGCGCCTCACTCCGGTCCCGGCCAGGGCAATGGACCTGTCCAAGCTTTGGATCGCGCCCGAAGTCTGGTCTTTCTCCGCTGCTATGTTCGGCGTAGGCCTGATGGAGTTTTTCATCGGTCAGACGGACCGCGTTACGCTTGGCTACTATCGGGGGGCTTACGATGTTGGAATTTATGCCGTCGCGAGTACTCTTATCGCTTACGAAACCATCGTTCTGCAATCGGTGAATCAGATTTTCGCGCCGGTCATCGCCGATCTTCATACTCGCGGAGATTACGTCTTGCTGGGACGTTTGTTCCAGACGGTCACGAAATGGATACTGGGCCTGACTTTCCCCTTATCGATTGTGATCATTATGTTCGCGCGGCCCATCATGCGCATCTTCGGCCATGACTTCGAACCAGGCTGGCCCATCTTGGTCATTGGAACGTGTGGGCAATTGGTAAACTGCGGCGTCGGATCGGTAGGTTGTATCCTGCTGATGTCGGGCAATCAGCATCGTCTGATCCGTGTGCAGGCCGTGATGGCAGTCGTGATGGTTGCACTTAGTATTGTGCTGGTTCCACTTTGGGGGGCATGGGGAGCTGCAGTCGCGGCCGCGGTTACGAACGTGGGCGTCAATGTATGGAACCTCGTGGAAGTTCGATCGAGGCTCAATCTGTCTCCCTACAATCGCAGCTATCTCAGGTTGCTGCCTTCCATTGGTAGTGCGATTTTGCTCTGCTGGCTGGTGAGGCGCGCGTCTGTATGGCTGAAAGTCGATTGGATTCTAATTGGCGTTGCCTTCGTGCTCTCGTATGCAGCGTTTTCGGCGGTGGCTTTTGCGGCAGGGTTGGATGCGGATGACCGCTTGATCGCCTCAGCGATGTGGACGCGAGTGCGGGGAGCGTTCGGAGGATGAGGCGGTCGCGACAATCATGAGCGAATGGCGTGAAGTTCGGCTCCCTGAAGACTTGTGCGCTGCAGCTGAAAACAAATTTGGCAGCCGATTCGAAAGTCTGGACGACTTGGTTGCCTTTGTGTTGGGGGAGCTCGTTCATGGCGACACCGTTGAGCTGGGTAAAGCCGAGCAGGCGGTGGTGGAGCAAAGGCTTAAGGATTTGGGATACCTGTGAGGCAGTTGTCAGAAGAGCGGTTTACTCGGTTAGAGCACCACCTTTTGGCGATCGTACACGATGAGCGACGGTTTCTAGCAATGGGCTTGGAGCTTTACTCGACCAACGAACTCTCTCAGCCACTCGTCGGCGAGATCTCCGCTTTTCTGGATAGTCAGGAGACAAGCCATGTGTTTCAGTTCCCGCAGTGGAGCGTTTCAGGTGCAAGGTTTGCATTGTTCAGGGAAGGCGGGGATATCCGCTGGTTCGTGACCTTTGGAACGCATTTGCCTCTGGGATCTTCGGTGCCTTGGGTCCGAGCATTGATCGCCAATCGCGGACCTGTCTGCGACGATCAGCAAATGTGGCAAGCGGCGAGTGAGGAATTCATAGAGCAGATGAGGCAGGAGCGGTTTACTTATTTTGATGCTGTGCCTGATTGGATACGGACGGCCCCCACTGATCCAGAAAATCGTCTGCGGAATTCGGGCTGGCAGGAGGTTGGTGCACAACGGACATCGCTGCGCCTTGAAATCACAAAAAGCGAAGATGATATCTTTGCGAATTTCCGCAAGAATACGCGCTACGAAATTAGGCGCGCCGAACGCATTGGTGTTTCAGTCGCGCCAGCCGCCGGTGACATGGATATAAATGACTTCCTTTCTTCGTATGCTCGATTGGCCCTTCGCAAAGGATTCGCGGCGGAGGCGCCCGACGATTTGCGAAGCGCCATCAAATGGTTGACGACGGCCGACGCGCGTGGCGGGTTGCTGCTGGCTCGGTTCGAAAATCAGGTCTACGGCGGAGCCGTCATTGCGCGGTCCGGCAGGAGATGTTGGTACGTATGGGGAGCGGCTGACAAGCAAGACCACTTCAATGTCGGCCACATCTTGCAATGGAAGGCCCTGCAGTGGGCGCGGTCCCATGGCTGCGACGAATACGACTTTGGCGGTTATACTCCGGGTGCAACATCCGGGCCGGCGTGGTTCAAAGCGGGCTTCGGGGGCAAAGTTGTGAGTTTCGTGCGCCCTCATCGCCTGATCATCAGGCGTGGATGCTATCGCATGTTCAACCTCGTCTTGCCGATAAGAGAGCTAACGAACGTTCGTCAGTAGTTCAAAGGCCAGGGAAATCGCTGTCCCGCGGAATAGCCGCCGCAAACTTGGCGGAGAAGTGAGGACTAATTTTGTCTGCGAATTGGGAATGACGGAACGAGTCACCTCATGCTGAACCTCCTTCGAAGAGTGTCGCAACGCGGGCGTTCCCTCTTGCGTGTCGAAGGCTTTGCCTTTGACCGTCCATTGGTGCTTCTTCAAAGCGATGACTGGGGAAGAGTCGGCGTGCGCGACGGTGAAGCCTGGGAACAGTTGCGCAGGTCAGGGATAGACCTTGGCCAGCGAAACTATGATTTTTATAGTCTTGAGACGGCAACCGATGTGGAAGCTATTGTTTCGCTGCTCAATCGCCACCGTGATTCGAACGGGCGTCCCGCTTGCCTGGGAATGAACTTTCTTCTGGCTAACGTCGACTTCGCGAAGGTGCTTGCTGACAACTTTCGCCAAGTCCATCTTCGCTCGTTAACTCGGGGTTTGCCGGACGGTTGGCAGCGTCCGGGGCTATTCGAGTCTTACCGAGAGGGAATCGCTGCCGGTGTATTGTCGCCAGCCCTGCACGGCACCACTCACTTCTGCCGCACCGCAGTTGAACGTGCTTTGAACGATCCTGGTGAACGAGGCATTCTCTTGCGAACTTTGTGGCAGGTCGGAGTTCCCTATATTCACTGGCGCATGCCGTGGATCGGATTCGAGTATTCGGACCACGCGACGAATGGGCGCGAAGCTTTCTTGAGTTCAGGGATTCAACACGCCTTGATTGGGAATGCGGTTGATACCTTCACGCGATTTTTTGAGCAGCCGCCTCGTTCGGCCTGTGCCCCCGGTTATCGGGCTACGAAGAGTACGCATCGTGCGTGGGTAAAGCATGGCGTGAAAGTGGCTCAAAACGGGCCGGGAAGCGCAATGCCGCCGCATTTTGAGGCCGGCGGCGATGACGATGGTGGGCAACCACTGTTGCACCTTTATCGCACGATCGATTTCGAGCCATTCGCGAGACGAGATTTTTCCCTGGACACTTGTTTAACGGTGGCAGAGGAGAACTTCTCTCGCGGTGTTCCAGCCATCGTTTCTGTTCACTCCATTAACTTCCATTCAACACTGAAAGACTTTCGCGGCCGGACGGTTGATCTGCTCGACGAATTTTTGACAGCGCTCGAATCGAGGCACTCCGATCTCTTGTATGTTCGGGACGAAGATCTCTACGATCTTGTGGAGAAGGGGATGTTCGAATCGATGCAATCCAAGGTAACAGTGCAAGTGACGAAACGATTTTTCAGGGCGGGAGCGATTGAAGCAGCCCGAGCCAGTACCGGAGCCGGTAGATGAACGCTCGCAAATCGGTAGTGCTCGTGACCGTGGATTGCCTGCGCGCGGATCATTGCGGCTTTATGGGCTACCGTGAGCCCATTACTCCTTTTCTTGATGGGCTCGCAAGAGAGAGCTTTATCTTTCCCACCGCGATTGTGTCCGGCGCGCCCACTTATTTCTCGCTTCCGGGAATTCTGGCGTCGCGTTATCCCCTTAGCTTAGGGCGCGAAGTGATCGGCCTCGCCGTCCACGGACAGAATCTCGCGTCAGTGCTCAGGCAAGAAGGGTACGCCACCGCATTTCTCGGAGCTGGCAACCCATATTTGTCAGCGCAGTTTGGCTACGATTTTGGCTTTGATACCTTTCACGATTCTATGGAGAGTGAACTGGCTCCGCTCGTTGATTTCGAGAATGACCTGTCGAGTCCGAGGAAGTGGACGGAGAATTTGAACCGCACTTTGGCGAACCTCAGCCATAGAATTCCTGGCGCAGGGGCCGCTTACGAGGAACTGTACTTTCACTACTGCCAGATGAGGGCCGCGCCAGTTCCCCCGCTCGATGCCCTGCGCCGGTTTCCGGCCGCAGATGTGATGGTTGACAAGGCACAGTCGTGGTTGACGTCGGGGAGAGGAAAGCCTTTCTTTTTGTGGTTGCACTTCATGGATCCACATGCCCCGTATTATCCAAAGCCAGAAGCGCTGCAGGTTTTGGCACGGCATGGCCTGACAGCTTCGCGAGCCCGTTACCTGAACGCATACTGGAATCGCTCCGACATTGGAAGCAAACGACTTTCTCACGTCCGCGATCAGATTGTCGCTATGTACGACGCCGGGATTTTTTGGGTGGATGCGCAATTGTCGCGGCTGATCGGAACCCTACGTCGAAGCAACCTGTGGGAAGATTGCATTTTTGTTCTTACCGCTGATCATGGAGAAGAGTTTCTGGAACATCAGGGCCGGTATCACTCGCCCTCGCTGACGGAGGAACTGATTCACGTTCCGCTTTTGCTACGCGTACCCGGAGCCGCCAAGAAAGAGCTTTCCAGCAATCCTTTTAGCTTGCTTCACTTAGCGCCGACTCTGCTCGAGGCTGCCGGTTCGGCAGTGCCCTTTGCCTTTCAAGGACAAAGCCATTGGATCCGCATCCGCGACGGATCGGCTTGGAGCGATCCTGCGGTTGCGGAGTGTGTCGCCCACTGCGCAAATCCGTATCATCCCGAGCAGCGCCGCCGCAGTCGTTTGCTGGCGATTCGCGGAGCACGATACAAGCTGTTGCTAAACTTTGATTCGCAGTCCGAGGATTTATTCGATCTGCAAAATGATCCGGGCGAGCAGTCGCCTCTCGTTCGCGACGCCGCAAAGCCAGAACGGCGCCGCTTGCTCCAGGCTGCACTCGCGCATTTGCGAACCTCAAACCAGCGACGAGATGCGGAAACTTATTTGCGGACACGCTTGCGCGAGATCGGGCTGAATCTGACAACTGCAATTTCATCCCCAACCGAAGTGTCCGTCCACTTGGGTCGACTGGAATGACCACGCGGATGACCAAGCGATGAAGCCCGTCAACATCCTGGTCGATTCCTTCGCGGACGAGGACCTCACCAATGCTCAAATGATCAACGCGCGAGAGATCGTGAGTCGCCTGAACTCAGACCGTTTCTCTGTAACCATGTTTGCGCAGGGGGTTGCCGCTCCGAAAATATTGGCTCGACCGAATACGCGTTTGATTCAACTTACGCAGAGGCTCCAGACGCTTCGGTTATTCAGGCAGTTTGTTTTCGGGCGCCAGGATATTCTCTTCTACTTGAAAGCATCGCCCGCCGCTCGGTGCTACATGAATCTGCCATCGCTTCGGCGTCGCCGTTGCTTGACCGTGGCAACAATTGAATCGCAGACCGATTGGAAGGATGAGACGATTACGCCCGAGGCGATTCGGCTCATCGAGCAGACCACACTTCGATGTGACTACTTGTTCAGCAACTCCGCGATGGTCAAGCGAAGTCTGGAATCGACCTACGGCTTGCCGAGTGAAGTGATTCCCACCGGGATCGATACCGCATTCTTTACGCCCGATTGGGACCGGCCAGCCAACTCCAGACCTCGCGTGCTGTTCGTGGGAGCCCTGCGTGCTTTCAAGGGACCGCAAGTGGTCATTGAAGCAGCGCAATGTTATCCCCAGGCTGATTTCATTGTCGTGGGAGCCGGGATCCTGGGGGAAGAGTTGTGTGAGCGCGCAAAATCCTTGGCCAACGTACAGATGCGGGGCTTGCTAGGGCCGACCGCGGTTCGCGACGAATATCGCCGTGCGGATATTTTTATGTTTCCTTCGCGCTGGGAGGGATCGCCAAAAGTGTTGATGGAGGCGGCGGCGTCCGCTTTGCCGGTGCTTGCGAGAAAGGATTACGAGCCAGAATCCGTAATCGACGGCACAACCGGTTTTCTGGTGGCTGGGGATGCCGAGATGATGACACGGCTGGCACAACTTCTCGCAGATCCTGATTTGCGCAGACAATTTGGACAATCCGGTCGTGCGCATGTGGCCCGTTTCAGTTGGGATGTCATCACCCGACAGTGGGAAACCATCTTCTCTCGACTTGCGCTGGCAAATAGGAAGGACTCGCCATCTTGACCGAGGAGTCCGCCGGGTGATCCCCAAGCTGGTAATCGTAACCGAGATTATTGCGCCGTACCGGATCCCTGTGTTCAATGCCTTGGCACAGCGGCCAGAGATCGATCTGCACGTGATCTTTTTATCCGAGAACGATCCGACGCTCCGCCAGTGGCGGGTCTACAAAGACGAAATCAGATTCCGCTATGAGGTGCTTCCGTCCTGGCGGCAACGCCTCGGTAAGTACAGCGTCCTATTCACTCGTGGAGTGCATTTGGCCCTGAATCGCATTCGGCCCGATGTCGTATTGTGCGGTGGGTACAACTACTTGGCCTCGTGGTCGGCGGCTTACTGGGCGAGAAATCATCAGGTGCCCTTTCTTCTATGGTCGGAAAGTACGGCTTTCGATCAGCGACGACGGCATCGCATCGTCGAACTTATGAAGACGCGTTTCCTAACGCTGTGCACCGGATTTGTGGTGCCGGGAAGTTCCTCGCTGAACTACTTGAAGGACCTTGGAATCAAGGAGCATCGAATTGTTCGAGCCCCCAACGCCATTGATATTTCGCTGTTTTCAAACTTGGCCGATGCGGCGCGACGGGACGAATCTCGCGTCAGGTCTCTCCGCCTTCTTCCCGAGCGATATTTTCTTTACGTCGGCCGCCTGGTCGAAGCCAAGGGCGTCTTCGATCTGCTGGATGCGTATGCTCAATTGAGGCCGAAGTTGCGATCCGAAATCGGTCTTGTATATGTTGGAGATGGTTCGGATTGTCATGAGTTAGCGGAACGAGCCTCGAAAATCGTGCCGGGGATAATCCAATTCCTGGGATTCCTGCATCGGGAAGAACTTCCAGAAACGTATGGATTGGCAGAAGGCTTGATTTTTCCGACTCACAGCGATCCATGGGGACTCGTAGTGAATGAAGCGATGGCGTGTAGTTTGCCAGTGATTGCTACAAACCTTGCCGGATGTACGTTAGATCTGGTCCAAGATGATTGGAACGGCTTCGTCATTCCACCGCGAAATGTATCCCGACTTGCGGCCGCCATGGAAACCTTGGCTGGAGATTCTCGAGACCGCATGCAAATGGGCCGCAGAAGCCGGGAACGAAGTGACGCATACTCGCCGGCCGCATGGGCTGAAGGAATGGTCAAGGCCGTGCGATCGGTTTTCGCTGCTGCTAGTTAAAATTCGAGTTCTCATCTTCTTTCCCTTGAGTTCCTTGAGCGTTAATCTCCGCTGCGTTGGTAGTGGAATATACTGACTCCATTCCATCCATGAACAGTCAGGGTATTTGCGCTGGGGGGAACTGGTAAATGGCAGATCCTGTAGGCCTGCAGATCAACGAGGAAGCAATTCCGCACCCGCTTGTCGGCCGGCGAGTGGAGATTCTCGAATGCACGTTGCGCGATGGAAGTTACGCGGTTGACTTCAAATTTACTGAAAACGATACCGCCGTCCTGGCCAGCGTTCTGGGAAAACTTGGTTTTCGCTGGATTGAAGTGGGGCACGGCTTGGGGTTGGGAGCCGCGAAGGCCGGCAAGGGTACGATGCCTTCCACGGATGAGAGGCTGATTGAAGCGGCGAAGCGTGCAGCGCCCCACGCTCTGATCGGATGTTTTTTTATTCCCGGAGTCGGGACCGCTGACCAGTTGCGATCCGCGCGTGCGGCGGGTCTCGATTTTGTCCGCATAGGCTACAACGCTCCGGAAATCGAGGGCGCATTTCCTTACCTGACCTTGGCCAAGGAGTTGGGGCTAAAGGTTTGTCTGAATTTCATGAAGACCTACGGCGTCTCCGCCGATGTCTTCGGCGAGAAGGCTCGTGCGGGCGCGGGCGCCGGAGCGGACGTCATCTATTGTGTCGATTCCGCCGGCAGTATGTTTCCCGAGGACGTTCATAAATATCTCACCTCGGCGCGCGAACGTTGCCTGTGCGAATTGGGTTTCCACGGACATAGCAATTTGCAGTTTGCCGTGGCCAACAGCGTGGAAGCGGTTCGCTGCGGCGCGACTCTCATCGATTCAACTCTGTATGGCTTGGGACGGAGCGCCGGAAACCTTCCTACCGAGATCGCGGTCGCCGTCTTCAACAATCTCGGGGTCGAAACTGGAATCCCTCTCTTCGACGTGATGGACGCTGCGGAAGAATTCATGGGCCCACTCATGTCGCAAATGCGGCCTTACGACATGATGTCTGTGGCGATGGGATGCAGTCAGTTTCATTCTTCGTTTCTGCCCAAGGTCGCTGCGGCTTCACGCAAACATGGTGTCGAACTGCGCCGGCTCGTAGTCGCCATGGGAAAGCTCGATCCCGTCAATCTGAATGACGATACTTTGAACCGCGTCGCCGCCAGCCTGCCAAAAGCGACGCCCCGAGAAGTGCGGGAAACACTGACGTCTTTCTCCGCACCCGGCATCTCTGCGCACCGCATCAGCAGTTCGTTCTCGGCGGTGCAGTCGTTGGTGGATGGAATGATCGTCACCTGCGCCAAGCGTCGCGCCCGCCCCGTGTTGGAGCTCGTGGCTTCGGAGTCGCCTTCTCCGGATCTTGTCTTGGCCGACCTGGTGCTCGCCGAAGGTCGGGTAGTACTCGGCCGGGTCGTTTACGGTTCCCTCGAAGTGTTAGAGCAGGTGCTGAGGATCGCAGGCTGTAGTGTGCCTTTATTTTTAAACGACAAGGATGGAGGCGTGTGGGCTGCCGAATGGCCTGCGTCGCTCGTAGAGATCGTGGGCACCGAGAGAATTCTGCCGGTTCGTTCGAAGCGCCTGTTTGCGAGTTATCTGGAAGATGTCCTCACCACCGCAGCGCAGCGTTGTGGCGACTTCTGTCTACTGACCTACGGAACTCCGCACGCCTCGTTGTTACGCCACAGTTGCGAGACGTTCAGGAATGTCGTCGTTCACGGCGAACTACCGGCGGGCGCCCCGCAGAATTGCTGGCAGATGGCGGACTTTTCTGACCGGATGCATTTTGATCTAGGGATTGGCGTCGTGCTCCTCCTTTGTCCGCCGAGCAATGCCGACTCCGCCTCGATCGATCAGCTCTTGTTGCCGGAAGGGGTTGCGATTACTTCCGGGCACTTTCCCCGTTTTGAACTTGATATTCCGGGCCGAACCGTTCTGAGCTTGGATCCGAACCAAGCCTATCGCGGCCAAATGGACCGCTGGGTGGCCATCTCAAACCTGATGAAGTCCGCACAACCCAGTCTAGTGGCGATGCAATGACGATTCGTGAAACGATTTTGAATGTTGTTGCGCGCCGCGAGCACGAAGTATTTCTGGTGGACGCGAACACTGCGCAAGAAATTACTTACGGCGATTTTCACCAGCAAGCGTCCGCATTAGCTGCGGAATTGCGGCGGCGAGGCGTATGCAAGGGCGATCGAATCGGCGTAATGCTTCCCAATTGCTGTGAACTCGCGATTCTCTACTTCGCCTGCTTATACTTGGGCGCCGTCATCGTGCCCATCAATCCGGCGCTCAGCAAGGACGAAATTGAATTCATACTCACGAGTTGCAAGCCAGCTTTGGTCGTTACCGGCACCTCGCAAACACACTCTGTCAGAGGATTTCACACGAACGTGCTGGGATTGGTGACGGTACAGGAAAGCAACGAGAACGAGATCTCCTCCGACCAAGTCAGGATTGACATCCTCCGGGACAGAGCGGGATTCGTGCCTCTCGAAAGCTCGGAAAGCGAAGACCTGATGGTGATCATGTACACGTCAGGCACGTCAGCGAAGCCGAAGGGATTGGCGCACAAGGTGGGACGGATGTTTCGAAACGCTATGGCGTTCTCGAAGGCGCAAGGGATCGACCAAGACGCGCGGTTTTACCTAACGCTTTCGATGGCGTACATGGGTGGTCTCTACAACTTGCTCATTTTGCCGTTCCTTTGCGGCTCCAGCGTAGTGGTGGATCACGTATTCGATGCGCGGTCGAGCCTGCATTTCTGGGAGAAGGCAAGAAAAAACAGAGTGAACACGCTGTGGATGGCACCAACTGTGTTGTCGATCCTGTTGAGAATGGACCGCGGCCGTAGCGGCGAAGAGTTTTGCCGCAGCTCGGTGCGGCACGCATTTGTTGGCTTCGCTCCGCTGCTGCGAAAGGTGAAAGATGAGTTTGAATTGCGGTATGGCCTGCAACTCGTTGAGAATTACGGCCTCTCGGAAACTCTGTTTGTCACGGCGCGTTCCCAGACTATGCAAGGCGGCAATGGCTACGTAGGCGAGATGCTGCCGGAAGTAGTCGTACGAATCGTGAACGACGAGGGGATAGAGGTGACCGCTGCGGTGGATGGCGAAGTTCAAATTCTGACGCCCGATCTGATGGCTGGTTATCTTGACGCTGACGGTCGCCTGTTGGAAGCGGATGCCTCCCAGTGGTTCTCGACTGGCGATGTAGGTCGTCTTGACACCGGAGCTTCACTCTCGATCACCGGCCGCAAGAAAGATGTCATTATCCGCGGAGGTGTAAACATCAGTCCTGCGGCCATCGAAGTAGTCCTCATGCAAGTCGAGGGCATTTCGGACGTGGCTGTCGTCAGCATTCCGCACGAGCTTTACGGCGAAGACATAGTCGCGGTCCTAAAACTTGAGGCGGACCTTGAATTGGATTCCATACTCGAGTCCCTAGTCTCCCATGCAAGACGTAACCTGGCGCAGCATCAGCAACCGGCGCGATACGTTGTTATCGACGAGTTGCCCAGAACAGCAAACGGCAAGGTGCAGAAGGCTCGCGTCCGTGAACTGGTCGCGGAAAAACTGCAGGTAGCTTCGGCGCCGGCTTTTCGTAACACGGCGAGAGAGCGTGCGGGCATCGCGCGCTGATCGTTTCACAGCGGTGGTAACGGATATAGATCCGCCAATAAATAACGCATGAGAATCATCGATCTTTCGCTACCCATCGAAGAAGGCATGATGACGTTTCCCACGCACTGGCATCCAGTGGTGGAGATCACGATTCTCGGTCGCCACGGGATCGAAGGTCGTGAAACGAGGAAGGTCGTACTAGGGACGCACATCGGCACTCATGCGGATGCGCCTCGTCACTTTATTCCCAAAGGGAGCACCATCGACGAAGTTCCGCTGGATCTGCTCGTCGGCCCCGCTACAGTAGCCGATTTCACCGGATGTCCGGCTTTGCAATCCATCGACATTTCCGATCTGAAGCAAAAGCTGGGCGGGGGAGTGCCGGCCCGCTTGATTCTGCGCACTGGCTGGTCTGAATATTTTGGCGACATGAAGTTCTACAACGAGTATCCATTTCTCTCTGAAGATGCCGCGCGGTGGCTGGTGGAAAAAGGCGTGCAGCTCATCGCTATGGACACGCCATCCCCCGACAATCCTGCCCACGCGCGCGGGACTTCTAAGGATTCGCCCAATCACAAAGTTCTTCTGGGAGCCGGAGTGGTGCTCGTGGAATACCTTGCCAACCTTAAATCGTTGACCGCGTCAGAGGTGGAACTCATCGTGATGCCGTTAAAGTTGAAGGGCTGCGACGGTTCGCCAGCACGCTGTGTCGCCGTCGAAAGGTAGAGCGTGAAAGAGAAAGTCCAGGGATGGCTCACCGATTGGTTTGTATGCAGAGCTAAGATCGGCAAGCAAATGAGCCAACCTGCGCTGCATATCGACTACTTCGAGGCGGGATGGCTCACTTCGATGGAGGTGGTGGAATTTGTCACAGAAATCGAGCAGCATTTTGGCATGCAGTTTTCCGATCACGATCTCCAGGATGCTCGATTCATAACAATCGCCGGCCTCGCGGAACTTATTCTAGAGCGCTCGACACAAACGAGGGAGAGCAGGTAACTTCAGACATTGCGCCTGCGGCCTCGGATCGCATCGGAAAAATAGTGGAGAAAAGTTCGCCCCCACAGCTGCACATTCTATCGATCACGCCTTTTTATCCCTCCCACGGGGACGAAGTGAGCGGTTGTTTTGTCGCGGAAGTTCTCCGACAGCTTCAGGACTGCGGCGTGACTTCCTCGGTGATGGCGGTCGATTCGATTTATCGTCCAGTCAAGAAATCAAACCACGATTTTCCCGCCGAGTGGATCCGTTATCCGCAGTTCCCTGGGAACCTCGGCCTGTCTAGCGCGGGTAATTTTCTGGGAGCGGTGCTTTTGAGCAAAGTGCGAAAGCTTCATCAACGTTCGCCACTGAGCTTGATCCACGCTCATGCAGCGCTGCCGTGTGGCCATGCTGCGGCATTTCTGTCACGGCGTTTGGGTATCCCGTTGGTCGTGACCATTCATGGTCTCGACGTATTCAATCGTTGCTTCCAGAATGGAATCGCTGCGCGATGGCGCCGGAAAATCTCACAGAGCGTCTATCGAAGCGCGCACAAAACAATCTGTATCAGTGAGAAAGTACAGGCAGTGCTGAAGGAGGGGATGAGTACGCCGATCGCGGCAGAAGTCGTCCACAACGGAGCTGATCCTACCCTTTTCGCACCTGGCGCTGCCGCGGACGGCCCGCCCACCATCCTGATTGTTGGAAATCTGTTAGCAGGTAAAGGGCACGAAATTGTGCTTAAAGCTTTCAGTAAGTTGATGGATTCGTATCCCAACATGCAATGCAATGTCATTGGGGACGGCGCCGATCGGAATCGTTTCACGGTTCTGGCGCAGGACTTGGGTATCAGCGATCATGTTCATTTCTTGGGTCGACGAGGCCGCGCCGGCGTGGCGGAAGCCATGCGGAACTGTACGGTTTTTGTTTTACCCAGCCGCTACGAGGGGCTCGGATGTGTTTATCTGGAAGCGATGGCTTGTAGCAAGCCCGCCATTGCGTGCTCGGGACAGGGCATCGAAGGAATCATTCATCACGGGACCAATGGGTGGCTGGTTCCAGTGGATGGTCTCGAGGAACTTGTGCAGGGTCTACGAACCTTGCTGGGAAACGCTGAACTGCGCGCGCGAATTGGCGAAGCCGCTCGCCAGACCATCCTCCAGGGATTGACATTGTCACATCAGGCACGGAAGCTGATGAGCATTTACCAGGAAGTTGCGCGATGAACACCGAAACTTCAATTCCGCAACAAATTTCGCGCGCGGATCTCATTTCTCTTTCTGAGAACGACGTCACGGAGGTCGCCTGTTTCATCGCGACCCAGTCCGGCCGAATCAAGAATACAGTGCAAGAACATCTCCGCTGGTTTTTGCTTGAGAATCCAGCCCGCCAGGCAAACGATCCGTTAGGCTTTGGCCTGCGTTCCGCCGATCAGTTTGTGGGATGCATTTTGTGCAGTCCGCAGGCTTTTCGCTTCGAGAATCAAAAGATCGTTTTTATGGGCTCCAGTTCGTTTTACGTGGACGAATCCCATCGCGGTCATGGGGGACGCGTATTCCTGCAGTATTCGCGGCTGGCAAACCGTTGGCCACTTTTCGGAACTTCGGCCAATCCGGAGGCTGCGGCTTTGTGGAAGGCTGCGGGAGCCAGTTCCATTCCAGATTCGGATGCTGAACTTTTCGGCATACTTCACTGGCCGCCTGTGGCCGAAGAGTTCGCTCATCGTCGGCATCCTTTGCTGTCACGTTTAGCGGCCACTTCTATTTCCAACCTTGCGGCGGTGTGGCGTCCATTGAAGTTTGATGGCGGCACGTCCGACGCGCTGCAACCTCTTACATCCGCCGAGCAAGTGAATGATCTGGTTGCTGAGAATTCTTGCGAGAAGCTGACCGCGATGCGCGACTTCGCATATATCCGGTGGCGCTATTTTTCAGACAGAAAAGACGGGATCGAGGCGTTTGCATTTCGCAGCCGCCAGCCGGACCAGGAAATTTTGGTGACCGTGAACCAACGAAGCCGGGGATATCGCGGTCAGATCAAAACGCTCAACGTGCTCGATGTGTATCCTGAAGTTTCGGCGGATGAGTGGTTGCGGATCGCCGGCGCCCTCACTCACCGGTACAGAACGGCCATCGACGCAGTGGTGTTGCGCAACCAAAATCAGAAGCGGCAGAAGTTGCTTTGCGATAAGGGTTTTCGGCGGCGCGTGTTCGACGCCCCAACCGGATGGTATATCGACAAAGCGGGGCTGCTGCCAGCTTGCGGCTGGTATCCTGTTCCGGCAGATTGCGACGGGCTCATCTAAGTTCTTGGCACTGAAATGGACTTTAGAAGTCAAGCTCGGGCGCTTCTGATTCAATCGGCCGGTCTGTTTCGCGCAGACGCGTTGGGCTTCTACATTCAAAGTCTCAAACGCCGGCCCCACGGCTTGGTAGTCGCGATGCACGAAACTCCGCTTTCATTCGAGGGACAGTTTCGCCTGCAACTGGAGTGGGCATCGCAACACTTTGCGATCACGGATTTGAAGGGATTCGCCCAACTCTGGGAGCCGAACCGTGAAGCTGACAGGGTGAGCGCCAAGCCTCCACTCCTGTTTACCTTTGACGATGGCAGGGAGAGCAACTACGCTGTGGCGGCACCGTTGCTTGAGGTTTTTGGCGGGCGCGGAGTTTTCTTTGTCGTGCCCGACTTCGCCGAGTGTGCTGGCAGTGACAGGGCTTTCTCTTTTTACCATACGAAGATTCATCCAGACTCAAGACCTGGCGACGAAAAATGGGACGACTGGAAGCCGATGAATCCTGTTCAGATTGCAGATTTGGCGGCGCGAGGTCATGCGATCGGAAACCATTCGCTCACGCATGAACGATTGATTGGTCTGCCCCCGGAGAAGCTGGAACGAGAGATTGGCGACAGCGCTCGCAAGCTGATCTCGTGGACCAAAAAGCCTGTTGATGCATTTGCCTGGACTTTCGGGTGGGATGCGATTGATGTGAACGCTTGGGAAGCGATCCGACGCTACCATCGTTTCTGCTTTTCGCCCTGCGCTGGAATGATCGATAGCCGCTGCGATCAGCCGTCTTTGCTCTGGCGGCGGGAGATCGAAGCAAGATACTCAGCGGTTGAATCGAGGTTTTCGTATTCCGGCCTCCTCGACCTATGGTGGGGCAATCGACGAAGACGTCTTCGCAAGTCACTCCGAGTCTCACCCTGTTAAAGCTCTGTAATGTGCAACCGAGCGTAACGCGCAGCCGACTACTCAGCAAAACATGCACATTTTCATCAACGCGCTCGCAGCCAGTGCAGGAGGAGGCCTCACCTACATCCGCAACGTTCTGCCGCGCCTTGCTCAGAATGACGTCCGCACAACGTTGCTGGTCGGAGAACCGTTTCGTCATGAATTCACAGAATCGCCTCAGATCACGGTTCTGAACGAATCCTACAACGGTGGTGCCGGAAGAAGATTCTGGTATGAGCAACGCAAATTGCCGCGCCTCATTCGCCGCTCGGGCGCTGATGTCCTGCTGTCCACAGGAAACTTTTCGCTGTTTCGTTCGCCAGTAAGTCAAATTTTGTTAAGCCGCAATGCGTTGTATCTTTCGGCAGACTTTATGCGCGACGTGCGAGAGAGAGGCGACTATCGCTTGTGGATCGACACCAAAATAAAAGGTGCGTTCGCCCGATGGTCGGTGCAGCATGCGGACTATACTGTCGCACCCAGTAAGATTTTTGCTCGCGACTTGGAGAAGTGGGCAGGTAAGAACTTGGCTTTCATACACCACGGATTCGATCGCGAAGCATTCTTTTCCGAATCCGCTCACTTGCCTGAAAGAGTACAAAGGCAACTTGACGCCACCCAGGGTTCGGTTCGCGTCTTGTATGTCAGCCATTACAACTACTATCGAAACTTTGAAACTCTCATTCGCGCGATCGCAATTTTGAAGAGAGAGCTGCATCCATCAACGATTCGCCTGATTCTCACGTGCAAGCTGGCATCGAAGGAAAATCCCGGGAGCTACCAGGCAGATACAGCAGCGGAGTTGGTACGGCACCTTAAACTCAGTGATGAAGTGGTCGAGTTGGGCGCAGTGCCCTATCGGGCGCTGCACTTCCTTTACCGGACTTGCGATGTCTATGCCAGCCCAGCCTATGCAGAAACGTTTGCTCACCCATTGGTGGAGGCGATGGCAAGCGGCCTTCCGGTAGTCGCCTCGGATCTAGCCGTGCATCACGAGATCAGCGGCGAAGCTGCCCTGTATTTTCCGCGCTTTTCCCCGGAAATACTGGCGAACCAAATTATCCAAGTAGTTCAGTCCGACAAGCAGAGGGCTAAGATGCGCGAAGCGGGCCTATCACGTTCACGAGATTTCAGTTGGGACAAACATGTCGAGGCTTTGCTGCTAGTGGCTCGAAGTCTGACTGATTCCATCCCTGCGAAAGCGCAACCAGAAACTATGTAGGAGATCGTAACCTTTGCAGTAGGATGACATGCAAACTCCCGATTTAAGAAGTGCCGAGTTCAAGAGTCCCAAGGAGCAAGGCTGCGAATGTGCGGAATTGTCGGCATGATTGGACTCAACGCGGGTGTGCCGGTCGACGTTCTGGAGCGCGCTACTCGATCGCTTGCTCATCGTGGGCCCGATGACGGCGGCACCGTCGTTCTTCATGACTCTTCGAGCGAAAAAATCGAGATCGGACTAGGGAATCGCCGCCTGGCAATTTTGGATTTGTCTCCTCTAGGACATCAGCCCATGCACGATCCGGCGACCGGCAATTGGATCGTCTACAACGGAGAGGTCTACAACTTTCGCGAAGTTCGCGCAAAATTGGAGCGAGTGGGAGAGTGCTTCGGGAGTCTTTCTGATACTGAAGTGATTCTCAAATCCTACGCCCGCTGGGGAGAAAAGTGCCTCAATGAATTTCGTGGCATGTTTGCGTTCGCCATCTGGGATGCGCAGCGGCACCGCCTGTTCGCTGCCCGTGATCCCATGGGAATCAAGCCTTTCTACTACTACAAGTCCGCTCAGTACTTTTTGTTTTCTTCAGAGATCCGGACGTTGCTCGGAACCGGGTTGGTGCGGCGGAGCATCGATCCCGCGGGCCTCGTGAGCTATCTGACTTTCGGATCGCTGTACGACCCAAACACTTTAGTAGATGGCGTGAGCGCACTCCAGGCTGGCCACTCTCTCACCTGGGAGCGAGGGAAAGTAAAACAAACGCAATACTGGGATCTGGTCGATCCAGAAAATATTCAGCTGAGCCGCGATGTCGGTGCGGAGAAACGCGTTGATCTGGAAACTCAGATTGCGGGCATGATCGATGAATCGGTACGCATGCAACTGGTAAGCGACGTGCCAGTCGGAGTGTTTCTTTCTGGCGGGATCGACTCCAGTAGCCTGGTCGGCATCCTGAGTCGAAATGATGTTCGGCCGAGCACGTTTTCCATCGTGTTTCGGGAAGCAGATTATTCCGAAGCGGAGTATTCCCGCGCTGTGGCCCAGCAGTTTGACACTGATCATCATGAAATCGTGGTTTCTGAATCTGATCTGTTTTCTGCGATTGGTCCCGCCGTTCTCGCGATGGATCTGCCCACCATGGATGGGATCAACACCTATTTTGTCTCGGAGAAAACGCGCGCAGCCGGAGTGAAGGTCGCTCTTTCCGGATTAGGCGGCGATGAAATGTTCGCCGGCTACTCCAATTTTCGAACCGTGCCGCGCATGCAACGATTTTCTAAGTACTGGGAACACATTCCCGGGTCAGTACATGGTCAACTGGCAAGCATTCTTGCGGCGCTCGCGCCGTCGAGTGACCAGAACCGTAAGTTAACTGCTTTGGTTCGGAATGGCAGAAGCGTGCTTCACCCTTACTTTATTTCGAGGATGCTGTTCACGCCCGACCAACGGAAGGATTTGCTGCCTGGAATGGAGATGGGGTCTGCGGCAACTCGGCGAGCGGAGGAACCACTGATCGACAGCTTCACCCATGCCCAGCGCCTCGATCCGGTCAACCAGGTCTCCTATCTCGAAGCGCGCTGTTATATGCTCAACACACTATTGCGCGATTCAGACTCAATGAGCATGGCCCACGGTTTGGAGGTGCGTGTACCGCTGATCGACCACCAACTGGCCAAGCGCATCCTGGCTTTGCCGGGATCGTGGAAGCTGGATTCGCAAACGCCGAAGCCTTTACTGGTGAAAGCGCTCGGCGGCAAACTCGTGAACAAGATTGTTCATCGCCCAAAGCAAGGCTTTACTCTACCATTCAAGCATTGGCTGCACGATGAACTGCGCTCTATCGTGGAGGAATCGTTGCGCAAGATTGGGGAGGGCTCCTTAGGCACGCTGATCAGTGAAAGAGCGGTCGGTCAAGTCTGGAAGGACTTTCTGAATGGCCGGACTTCGTGGTCTCGTCCTTGGTCGTTGTTCGTTTTGCAACGCTGGTGTCAGCAGCATCTTGGTTGAGCGATCGCCGAATGGAAAAGGTTGAAGAAGTTCAGAGGCTGGCGAGTCCTGTCTGCGTCGGCCGGATCCCCATCAGCGTGATCGTTGCTGTCCGCAATGAAGCAAAGAATCTTCCTCGATGCTTACAGGCGCTCGCAAATGTAGGTGAAATATTTGTCATCGACTCGCAGAGCACCGACGACACTGTGGAGATTGCACGATCCCACGGCGCTCAGGTCGTGCAGTTTTATTATCAAGGCGGATGGCCGAAGAAGCGGCAATGGGCCATGAACTCATTGCCGCTTGCTTACGACTGGATTCTGTTGCTCGATGCCGACGAGGTGCTCACCCCAGAACTGGCCGAGGAAATCCGCTCAGCGGTCGGAAATCCAAAGATCAATGGTTGCTACGTCCTGCTTCGTACCTGGTTTCTTGGTCGCACTTTGCGCCACGGCGATGTCGCCTTGTGGAAGCTGGCATTATTTCGCACGGGGAAGGGACGGTATGAATGCCGCCTGAAAGATCAGGACGCTACCATGGCGGATATGGAGGTGCATGAGCACGTCGTAGTTTCAGGTAAGACAGCAAGGCTTGACAATCCTCTGATTCATCACAACGTGGAGTCGCTCTCGCGTTATATCCAGAAGCATGATGAATATTCCAACTGGGAGGCGCGCGTGCTGCTGCAGCATGGGGACGACAGTGAGTTGCCGCCTTCGCTTTTTGGCTCACAGGCTCAGCGCCGGCGATGGTTGAAGCGCAAACTGTTCGCTCTGCCGGGCTCTCCGGTGCTCCTCTTCCTGTATCGCTATTTGTTGCGGCTCGGATTTCTGGATGGTATGCCCGGCCTGATTTACTACGGCTTCCAGGCGGTCCAGATGTTTCACACCAAGGCTAAGATCTACGAACTGAAGCGTCAGAAAACTCAAGTCTAGCGGTCGAGGGACCATTCACTCATGTGTGGGATTGCCGGACTCGCGAATTGTGGGGACAGGGAAGTGCTGGGACGCATGACGCACATCTTGGCGCATCGCGGCCCCGACGACTCGGGCCTGTGGGAAAGAAGATTCCCGGATGGTTCCTACGTTGGCCTCGGCAGTCGCCGCCTTGCCATTCTTGATGTGTCGGCCGACGGTCACATGCCCATGTGCAACGAAGACCGCACGGTCTGGATCACCTACAACGGCGAGATCTACAATTTTGTCGAACTTCGCCGCGAGCTACAAAGTAAAGGCCACCACTTTGCTTCCAATACGGACACGGAGGTCGTGATCCATCTGTACGAAGAAGAGGGCGCGGATTGCGTTGATCGTCTCCAGGGCATGTTCGCCTTTGTTATTTGTGATCTGCGCTCGGGGAAACCAGAGTTGTTCCTGGCGCGTGATCATTTCGGAGTGAAGCCGTTCTACTATGCTCGTCAAGGCAAGAAACTTTCGTTTGCTTCGGAAGTGAAAGCGCTCCTTCACGTGCCTGGCATTGAGGCAGACATTGATCTCGAGTCGCTGCATCAGTATTTGACCTTTCTCTGGGTTCCGGATCCCAACACGATGTTCCGCGGGATCTACAAGCTTCCCGCCGGGCATTGTGCAACATTTCGCGATGGCGACCTGAAGATCCGGCAATATTGGGATTTGAGTTTTCCTCGTGCCGGCGCGCGCTACCCGCGGTCCGAAGCGGATCTTGCTGATGAGGTGCGCCAGCGCTTTCGCTGCTCGGTGGAAGCGCAGATGGTGAGCGATGTTCCGATTGGCGCATTTCTCAGCGCAGGTTTGGACTCTTCGAGCATCGTTGCCATGATGTGCCAGGCGGCAAAACAGCCAGTTCGTACGTATACCATCACGTTTCCGCGCAAGTACCGCGTCGGCGAAACCACGCTCGACGATCCCCATGTTCCCGCCCGCTTGGCACGGCGGTTGGGTTGCGACAACCAGCAGATTGTGGTTGAGCCCGATGTCGCAGACTTGTTGCCTCGCCTCACGTGGCACATGGATGAGCCCACCGCGGATCCCGCGATCATCACGGCCTATCTGGTTTGCCGCGAGGCTCGCAAGCAGGCCACGGTGTTGCTTTCCGGCGTTGGCGGAGATGAGTTGTTTGCCGGATATCGAAAACATGTCGCTCATCGCTGGGCAGGTGCGTATCAAAGAATGCCTGGTTTTCTTCGGTGTGGAATCGAGTCCGGCGTCGATTGGTTGCCCAGCTTGCGCGGCACGGCCCTTAAGGGACACGTGCGCCTGGCAAAGAAGATGGCTCGCAGCGCATCGCTCGCGTCGGAGGACAGCTTCATTCGTAATTGCACCTATCTCGACGCCGAACAGAAAAGGAATTTATATACCGCCGACGTCCGGGATCGGCTTTGCGACTCGAACCCGGCGGTGCACCACCATTGCAGCTTCGAGGCAGTTCGCGGCGCTGACTTCCTGAACCAAATGCTTTATCTCGACACCAAGATTTTCCTGGCCAGTCTGAACCTGAACTACAACGACAAGATGAGCATGGTGTCGTCCGTCGAGGTGCGCGTTCCATTTCTCGACCGTGAACTCGCCGAGTTTGCCGCGTGGAGTATTCCTCCGGACCTCAAGCTCAAGGGATTCCTCCAGCCTACGTCCAAACACATTCTTCGTCAGGCAATGCGGGATGTTCTGCCGGCAGAAGTTCTGCAACAGCCGAAAGCCGGGTTTGCGGCTCCGGTGGACTATTGGCTCGCGCACGATTTGAAAGAGATGGTGGATGATCTGCTCTCTGATACAAGCATCAGACAACGCGGCCTGTTCCGGCCAGAAGTGGTACGTCGTTTCGTTAATGAGCAGCGCAGCGGTGCTCAGGATTGGTCGATGCAGATCTGGCAATTCTTGACTCTGGAACACTGGATGCGAGTGTTCCTTGATGCCGGCGTGCAGCGGAGGACAGAGGAGTTCGGTCATGCCAGAGAGGCGGCTATTGCGTGACTGGGACACTCAGACGCACGTTCGCGAGACACATTCTGAAATGACTGACTTCGGCGAGGCTTGCAAAGATAGGGGCAAGGCCAACAACACGGCCACTCTGGCCGCCAAGGCGCTGAGCGAATCGGCGGGCCTGTTGCGCGCGCCGCAACGTGTGCTTCCGTTAATTCGAAGACTTGTATCGGACAAAATCAGGGTCACCTTCGAGCAGACACATCTTTACTCATACACGGCTGCCAAGCGACCCAGCGGAGAAATGCTGGGCGCCTGTATCGCTTGGATCCTCAATGCCCAACGCCCCGACGGTGGCATCGCCGCTTATTACAGCCTGCTTACGGGATACTCGGAATCCTACCCCGAGGTCACCGGCTACATTGTGCCGACGCTATACGATTTCGCGCGCACGCCTAACCAGAGCGGCTCCGTTCTTGCGCCCGAACGGGCGATCCGATGGCTGCTTTCGCTGCAAAAGCCTGAGGGTGCGTTTCCCGGCGGATTGGGCTGTGCCGACGCGGCGCCATCGGTCTTCAACACGGGCCAGATTTTGCGCGGATTGGTTCGCGCACACGGCGAAACCAATCGTTCGGATGTGCTGCAATCGGCCAGCGCCGCCGGAAAATGGCTGCTCCAGATGCAACAGCCTGACGGTTCGTGGTCCGGTTTGGGCGCCTATCAACGCGCGGCCCACAGTTACTACAGCATGGTCGCATGGTCGCTGGCTGAGCTGTCCGAACACACTGGAGATCGTCAATACGCCATTGGAGCCGGGAGAAATTTGGATTGGACACTCTCACACTTCCGACCCAGCGGATGGGTCGATGGCATCCATCTGCAAGGCCACTCCAACTATCTGCACTTTATCGCCTATGTGCTGCAGGGCGTTCTGGAATGCGGAATTCTGCAGAGGCGGGCCGATGCCATCGATGCGGTCGCGAAGTCAGCCTGGGTGTTGCTGCGAAAATTCGAGACCAACAAACATTTGCCGGGCGCATTTGATCGTGACTTCAACGGAGCGCAGCGTTTCACCTGTCTCACGGGGAATGCACAAATGTCATGCGTCTGGCTGCGTCTGTTTGAGATAACGGACGATCTGCGCTATCTCAATGCGGCGCTCAAGATGAACGAAATGCTGAAACAGTTGATTCCATCGCGCGGCGGGCCGGGAATCGCTGGCGGAGTGAGCGGGTCGTTCCCCGTCTGGGGCCGATATCAGCCGCTACGCTATATCAGTTGGGGATGCAAATTCTTCGCCGACGCACTTCTATCGGAGCAACGCCTCACACGATCATTCGACATGCGGGAGTTCACAGTTTTGTCATGCGCATCGTAATTCTGAGCTCGAGTGTGTATGGCGAAACTGCCTGCGCGATGGCGCTGCGCATGGCTCGGTTGGGATATATTCCGGCCGGCACTCTTGCTCTTCGAACCCTTGACCGCAGTACTCTGCTCCGCAAGTTCGGACAGTGGGGAGCCCGAGGAGTCGCACGGTACGCTCGCATGAAACTGATGCCGAATGATGGCGAGGGTCAGGGACAAGTTCAGAATCTCTACCTGATGCCTCTCCTCAAGAACGGCGGGGGAGTCTTCCGTAGCTTGCATGAAGTGGCGCACGCCTATGATTTCCCGGTGGTATCCTGT
>JBEKUD010000035.1:0-41799 GCA_049515395.1 Candidatus Sulfotelmatobacter sp.
ACTGATAGAGGTGCCTGGAGTAAGCGGCGTATCGCCCGCGCATGACACTGTTCGCGATGATGGGGTTAATCTCAATCCCGGTCACGCTCGGGCTGCCGGTGGCCAGCGCTCGCAGCACGTCAACCCCGCCGCCTGGACCGATGATGGCAAACTCTCCTCGCGGGCGCAGCACATTCGCCAACGCGGGAGCCGTGGACATGAGAATGTCTTCCCAGGGCGTACCGTACACCTGCTCCGGCTCGACATTCATGATGTAGGTGGAAGCGTCCGCGTCGATGACAATGGTCTTATTTTGACCCTGACGATCGACTTCCACGCGCGATAGCGCGTTCCAGCGGGCAAACTCCACCCATGCCGGATCACGGAAAAATCCCTTGGCATAGACCACATCGATCAGCCGATCGGAATGGTTTCCGGCAATGAGAATCAGGAACGCCGCCAGGAACAAACCCGCAACCCGGAGCTCGATCTTCGAAGGTGCCCATACCCCGGCGGCCACCGCCAGTGCGACGCTGGAAACGAGAATCGTATTCGGCCCACCAATCCAGTTAAGAAGCGGTACCACCGCGAGACACGCCAGCGCACCGCCGCCCAGATCAGCACCGTAAAGCAGAGGAATCCGCCGCGCCTCCCGCGCAAACACCACCGAAAACAAAACTCCAGTAAGAAAAAAGGGAATGGCCGCGGCGAGATACAAAACCGTCAGCCGCAAAAAGTTTGTCCCAGAGACCTGGAGCGATACAGGAACGTGCAGCACGACCTCGAGCACGAAGAGAATCGTTAGCGAATTGAGCCGGCAGAGGCGCGTGGCCAAAGTACGAGTTTCGTATTCTCCAAGGCGGGGTTTGAACATGTACGCGAAGACTCCGCCGGCACCCAGACCCAGCAAAGCAATTGAAATGGCGAGGAAGGCGAAGTGATAAAAAAGCACGACGGAAAATACTCGCGTCAACGCCAGTTCCAGCAACAGCGCGGCGAAACTGGTCAGTCCAAGGCCGGCCAGCAAAGTTCGCTGGGACACTTCTGCGGAGGAAGACACAGCGGGAGCCTGAATCGTCGCAGACATAAAGGGTAGGGGACGGACAAGTCTAGCAGAACATCTGGCCGATGAATCCGCTTGCGGCCTAGCTTTCGAGAATGACTTGCGCGATGGCCTGCTCTTCGGTATGGGAAAGCGAGAGGGCGGCGTTCCTCACACCCAGCTGGGCGGCAAATTCAGCGGCTCTGCCGTGAAAAGAAATGCTTGGCCGCCCGCCCGGCATCCGCACAACTTCGCAATCGCGCCAGCGCACGCCATGGTTCCATCCCGTTCCCAGAGCCTTCATGGCCGCTTCCTTGGCGGCGAAGCGGGCGGCGTAACGCTCCGCGCGATTTGCCTTCGCGTCGCAATACTGGATTTCACCCGCGGTATAAACGCGCTGCAGAAAGCGATCGCCAAACCGTTCGATCGACCGCCGTATGCGCGGAACTTCAGCGATATCAATCCCCGTTCCCACGATCATATTTTCACCGCATTCGTTCCGCCAAAGCTTCTCGACGTTCTTTCACGCCCTCCGCCACGCTCCTGGCGGTGGTGTCGATCACGATATGCTCCCGGCTCCAAGGCTCATATTCCCGGGAGGCAACTTCTTCCCATGTCGGAAGCCGGAGGCCGATGATGTCGCCCGGCCGTGCTTCCAATCTCTCGCGATGCGCTTGCCCATCAGAACACGTAACCTCAACTTCAACGGCGCCCACCCCCGTCCGAGTTGCGACGCCAACCCAGGCGTCGCGAGTGAGTTGCAGGGGATTCACGCAGTCTGCAATCACAGTTCGACCCAGAAGAAGATTATCTTCGGCAACCGCGTAGCCGACCCGATACCCCGTATCATTGAGCTGCTTCACTTCGAGGCCGCAATCGCGAATGGCTTGTTCCATGGTGTCGATACGCAGATAAACTGCGTCGAGCTGACGTGCCAGCTCTCTGGCGATCGTTGTCTTTCCTACTCCCGGTAGCCCGCCAAAAACAATGAGCATAGTGAGCAGCCTCCCTGTTGCTTTTGTTTCGGAATCAACGATGCGCTGTCCGCATCGACGTTACAGCAACCGGTCGCCGCGGTAAATGAGCTCGCCATCCAGCAGTCGTGCTTCCTTCGTCAGGCGATGCGCCTTCACCGGGCCGAGCCCATCGATATGCATCACTTCATGTCCATGAGCCACCAGCCAGTCGGAGACCAGCATGCGGTGGCAGCGGAAGTATACGCGCTCGGCGCACATATACGCGGTGCGCGAAGCATCGGCGAACGCGATCAGTTCTTTCATCGCGTTTTCAAACTCCGCCGTCAGCATGTAATCGGCATAATTGCGAAAGCCGGCATTGCGCAGAGCAAGGTTCGGTGAGTCTTCGCGAATTTTCTTGCGATAGCCCCCAAGGGCCGGCAGCCAGACGTAACGAATATCGACCTCCGCCAAACTCTTCTCCAGAGATTCGCGCTTAAACTGAGGAAGCCGGCGCGACATCGGGAACGCGCGAATATCCACCAGCCCTTGAATCGAGTGGGCGTGAAGCGTCTGGAGCAGGTCTTCGAGCGATCGAGTCGAATGTCCGACAGTGAAGAGGAGAGCCAATAGCCTTTCGATGCGAAAGGATCAGGAAGCGATGCGATTCAAAGCAGCCGCCACTGCTGCATCCTGCTCCGGAAATACTGTCCGCAAATCCAGCAACACGCGGCCTTCGTCAACGCGGCCGATAATGGGCACTTCCGATCGGCGCAAGCGAGCAGTCAACTCATCCGCACTCAGATCTTCGCAGGTTAGCGCCAAAAGGCGAGTCGGCAGAGCCGAGGATGGTGCAGCGCCCCCGCCGAGCAGGGATTCCCCATCTACAACTTCAATCTTCAACTTGTAGCCGGCAATACGCGCTGCGAGCGCCTCCGCCCGGCCGCCAATTTCCTCTTTCGACAGCTGGATCATGCGCAGCGCGGGAATTGCATCGTAATCGTGCCGCGCGTACGCAAGCAGAGTGGCTTCCAGCGCCGCATAAATCAACTTGTCCACCCGCAACGCTCGAAACAGCGAGTTCGACCGCATACGCGCGACTAACTCCGCAGTGCCGCTGATCAACCCCGCCTGTGGACCACCCAGCAGTTTGTCGCCACTGTAGGTAACGATGTCAACGCCACGATGGAGACTGTCCAGCACGCCTGTTTCGCCGTCAATTCCGACCGCACGCAATTCGAACAGCCCTCCGCTGCCCAGGTCTTCCATCAGCGGAACACCCCGCTTCCGGCCCAGCGCCGCCAGCTCCGCCGTAGAAGCCTGCTCCGTGAAGCCGGAAATTTCAAAGTTCGAGCGATGCACGCGCAACAATAGCCTGGTCCGCTCGGTGATGGCACGTTCGTAGTCGGAAACCCGCGTGCGGTTTGTCGTGCCCACTTCGCGCAAGATGGCGCCCGACTTTGCCATCACATCTGGGATGCGGAACGAGCCGCCGATCTCCACCAGTTCTCCGCGGGAGACGATAACTTCCCCGCCCTCAGCCAGAGTGTTTAGCGCGAGCAGGACCGCGGCCGCGTTGTTGTTGACCACGATAGTCGAAACCGACGCGCCGCTCTTTGTCTCTGTCTCTGTCTCTTCGTTCAGCAGCCGCTGAAACAGCCGGTTCACATGCGCATCCCGTTTTCCACGAGCGCCAGCGTCAAGGTCGAACTCCAGATTGGAATAACCTGCGGCAGTCTCGCGGATGTGCCCGATTGCACGATCCGCCAGGGGAGCGCGGCCCAGGTTGGTATGCAGAATCACCCCGGTGGCATTGATCACGGGACGAAGAGAGTAGCTCAACGCACGCTGAAGTTGACTCTCGACCGCCTCCGGCAGACCGGAGAGCGCAAGGGCCAGCCCATCCCCCTCCAGCGATCCGCATGTGATTTCCTGCCGCAGACGGGCGAGTACGGCGCGTAGCGCCTCTGCGACGAACTTATGGCCGTATATGGCCGCCAGTGGGTTCACCGCAGCGCTGCGCATCACATCGTCGACCGATGGCAGCCTGCGAAAAAGCTCCGCCAGCACAGCATTTTTCACCGGAGGATTATCCCATGAAGTCGATGGGAAAAGAATGATTGCGGCATCAGGATGTCATCCCGTCACAGTGTGTGCAGGTAGGCGAGCAAATCCTGTATGTCTTGCGGGGTAAGAGTCTGGCTATAGCCGGGCATGTCGGGACGGCCGTTGCGAACGATATCGCGGACGCGCTCGTCATTTGCAGGCAGTCCGCTGAGAGAGAGATATGGATGCTGAAAGATTCCTTTCAGCCCGGGCCCCTTTTTGCCTTTCGTCGAATAAGGCCGGTGACAGCGGTCGCAGTAATTGTCATAAATTTTGCGTCCTGAAGATTGTTGCGGGTCAAGGCCCAGTTCGGAGTCTGATTTGCGCCGCTCTACTTCGCAACCCGCCAGCGAGGCCAATACAAGCAACGCGACGACGGCCACTCCAGTCAAGCGGCAGCCTGTGCTGAACTTCCGATCGAGCCGTCGTTCCGTAACCCTAATCCTTATAATCGCCATTTGGTCATTATCGTGCGAATCGAAATCATCGGAGCGAGGTAATTTGTTCCCACTCCCCACCGCCGCATCCGCGCCTCATACAATGATAGAGCATTGCTACTTACATTTCCGCCGCGCAACGCTGGCATGTTTCGCTTCTCGATCTTCATCTTTCGTTTAGGATCTGCCGCATGAGAGCTGTATTTCAATGGAGCCTTAACGCGCGCTCGCTGGAACTCGGCAAACGCACGCTAATTATGGGCATTGTCAATGTGACCCCGGACTCTTTTTCTGACGGCGGTCAATACCTGGATTCTGAAGGCGCAACGGCCCATGCTCTCCGGCTAATCGACGAAGGAGCCGACATCATCGACATAGGAGGAGAGTCGACGCGCCCCGGGGCCAAGGTCGACGCTTCCCCTTCCGCGACGAAGAGCCTAGAGCAGGAGTCCGTGAACGAGAACCAGACTCCCGCCGGCTCACAACCTGCAAAAGTTGCCGTAACCGCAGAGGAGGAATTGCAGCGCGTGCTGCCGGTGATCACTCGGCTGAAAAAACAGCGGCCCGATACATTGATCTCCATCGATACCTACAAATCCGTTGTCGCGCGCGCGGCCGTTGCCGCAGGAACCGAGATTGTCAACGATGTCAGCGGTCTGCGCTGGGACCGGCAAATGGCAAAGACAATCTCGGAATTGAAATGTGGAGTTATCCTGATGCACATGCGCGGACGTCCCGAACAGTGGCGCATCCTGCCGCCCCCGGGCGACATCGTCTTGCAGGTTAAGCGGGAACTCAGAGAATGGGTCGAAGCAGCCGCGGTATTCGGGGTGCGGCGGGAAAAGATCGTACTCGATCCTGGCTTTGGCTTCGGAAAGAGCTTCGAGCAGAACTATCCGCTGCTGGCTCGTTTTCATGAATTACAAACCCTCGGACTTCCACTCCTGGCGGGAACTTCACGAAAATCCTTCCTCGGCCGCATGCTCGCGAAAAAGGGAAAGGATGCTTCTCCGGCCGACCGGCTTTATGGAAATCTTGCGGCGCACACTGTCCTCATACTCAAGGGTGCGCACATCCTGCGAACGCACGATGTGAAGGCTGCCGTTGAGGCGGCTCGCGTGGCCGACACAATCCTCGCCGCTCGTTGATTTCTTCCGGACTGTCCGGGTGGGTCCGGGTTTTGATTCGCAAGAGAGATTCGCTCCCCACTTTGCATATCGCGAAACCATCTGCACAGGGTGCTCCCGCTGGTTGCCATTGCAGCTTCTACCCGACGGTGGTTCGAGCGCTGCATCTTCGGCCAGGTTCGCTACATGTCAGGCAATTGTAATCACCCTTCAAGAGTCCCCGGCGCGAGGTGACTTGGGTAACAAGAGCAGCGCTCCATCCCGACCGGCTTGACGGTCGAGTGTTATACCATCCAACTACAGACACGGGAGACTTCCGACGAGGGGTGCGGAAGTGCTTCATAAATCTATCCAGAATCACCCATTAACAGTTGCGGTTGAGAGAGTGTGTCACCCATATGTCCACGCCCGCGAATCGTCTACCCAATGTAACCTCACCTTCAACGGGTGTAGCTGCGGCCACAGCGCCAGCCGCTGCTCCGATCTCGACGCCGGAGCTGCTGCTGGCCATGCTGAGAACTTCAGGGAAGATCAGCGATCTGTTCTTTTCCCCGGGAAAACCGCCGCTGGTGGAGATCAACGGAAAGTTGGCCCCGGCTGGTTCGCCGCGAGCCCTCACCAGCGAGGACACAAGGCGCATCGCAGGCGACTTCATTTCCAATAACCAACATGCGATGGACAACCTCAAGGAAGTTGGCTCGTGCGATGTGTCTTACAGTTTGCCGGGTTCGAGCCGGTTTCGCGTCAATATCTTCATGCAGCGTGGCACCCATGCCATCGTAATGCGCGTCATTCCCGGCAAGGTGCCGGATTTTGAGTCACTCAGATTGCCCTCGGAACTGACCAAGATTGTGGGCCTGCGCAATGGAATTGTGTTAGTCACGGGCCCGACCGGCTCGGGAAAATCCTCCACTTTGGCCGCGATCATCGACAAGATTAATAAAGAGCAGTCCTATCATGTCCTCACCATCGAGGATCCCATCGAGTTTCTGCACCCTCACAAGAGCTGTATCGTTCATCAGCGAGAGTTGCACGGTGATACTCCCAGTTTTGCGCTGGCGTTGCGAGCGGCGCTGCGCCAGGCACCGAAGGTGATTCTGGTGGGAGAGATGAGGGACCGTGAAACGATCGAGACGGCCATGGAGGCCGCGGAGACCGGCCACCTGGTCCTTTCCACTCTGCACACCATCGATGCCGCAAAGACGGTAGAAAGAATCGTCGGAGCTTTTCCGATGGCGGAACAGCACACTCTGAGAAACCGCCTGGCAAAGAGCTTCCAATACATCATTTCCCAAAGACTTATCCCTCGCAAGGATGGTACGGGCCGGGTGGCTGCCATCGAAATCTTGAAGTCGACACTGCGCACTCGCGAATACGTTGAAAAAGGCGAAGGAGATGGCAAGACCTTGCTCGACGCGATGCGCGTGGGCAGCCAGGATGGCATGCAGCACTTCGATGGCGAGATCGAGAGATTGATCCGCGAAGGCATCGTCTCTCTGGACACGGGATTGGCTTACGCCACGAACCCCGGCAATCTTCAGCTCGAGTTAGCGGACCTCGCACAGCCTGAGGTCGATCCTCTGCTGGAAACTGCACCTTAACCGAAGCGAGCAAGCTGGCTGCAGCGGTACACAATTTTATGCGCGTGCTCGTTTCGGTTGTACGGCGGGAGATTGAGCACGAATTAAGACGTGCTAGAACGCCTTGCCCGAATCGAGCAGGATGGTTACCGGCCCATCGTTCACCAATTCCACTTTCATCATTTCCTGGAATCGCCCGGTCTCGCAACGCAGTCCCCTGGCCTGAAGCTGTTTCACGAACAATTCGTAGAGTTCTCGTGCCTTCTCCGGTGGGGCCGCAGCGTCGAACGAGGGCCGCCGACCGCGCCTAACATCGCCGTACAGGGTGAATTGAGAAACCGCCAGCGCGTTGCCGCCAATGTCCTGAACGCTTCGCTTCATTTTTCCCCGCTCGTCCTCAAACACGCGCAGGCCTGCAATTTTTCCCGCGAGGTAGACGGCGTCGGCCTCGAGGTCGTCCCGGCCGACCCCAAGCAAAATCAGCAGCCCCGGGCCAATTTCACCCGTAATCTCTCCGTTCACCGTGACTTTGGCGCGGCTGACCCGCTGCACGACGGCACGCATGTGGTTTGACCGTTACGAGCGGCCACGTTTAGGATGCAGAAGGTATATCACAGGCGCTGGCGTGCAAACGCTTGCGTTCCTTTACAGCCATTTACCGGGACCATTACACTACACGGTCGCCTCTTTCCGTTGGCAATCGAGAGTAACGAACCCCGGCCCGAGGATGTGCCGGGCTGGCAAAAGAGAAGTAGGCGATTTTAGTTTGGTCTATCAGTGTTTCGTCTGTCAGTGTTTGGTCTATCAGTTTGCTCGATCTCATAGTCGCGATCTCTGGTTGAGTAATCTATTGGCGATCTTGGCTTTACGATCTTTGGACTTTCGCGATCCTGAGTCCAGACATCGAATTTAAAAATCTAATTTAAGGTTAAACGAGGAGAAACATGGCAGCCGTTGACGAGAAAGTTAAGCAGATCATCGTGGAGCAATTGGGCGTGGACGAGGGCGAGGTCACTTCCAGCGCTTCGTTCGTGGACGACCTGGGCGCCGATTCACTAGATACGGTCGAACTGGTGATGGCTTTCGAAGAAGGCTTCGACATCGAGATTCCCGACGAAGACGCGGAAAAAATTCGAACCGTGCAGGATGCCATCGATTACATCTCCAAGCACGCGAAAGGCGGCAAGTAATTTGGGACAAGGTTTTCTAGATGCTCTGGGCGCGAACTCGCACTCCGATGTCGAACTCGTGATGGCCTTCGGCGTCGAAGTCCCCCACCAGGACGCCGAAAAGATCCGTAAGTTCCACACCATGAAGGACGGGACTGACTACATCCGCAAGCACCGGAAAGGTGGGAGCTAGATTTGGGACGCAGGGTCGTAGTTACCGGCATCGGCCTGATCTGTGGCGTAGGCAATACCACCGGAGAGGTCTGGCAGGCCGTGCTTGCGGGCAAGAGCGGCGTGGCCCGCATCACGCAGTTCGATTCCAGCAACTTTGCCTGTCAGATTGCTGCCGAAGTGAAGAACTTCGATCCGCTGAACTTCGTCGAAAAAAAAGAAGTCAAGAAAATGGGACGCTTCATTCATCTGGCGCTCGCCGCCGCCGATGAAGCGTTTAAAATGTCGGGGCTGCAAATCACTCCCGATAATGCCGAGCGCGTCGGCGTGCACATCGGCTCCGGCATTGGTGGCTTCGACATTATCGAACGCGAACACGCGGCGCTTCTCGAAGGCGGTCCGCGCAAGATTTCCCCGTTTTTCATTCCAGCGGCCATCGTTAATCTTGCGGCCGGCCATGTCTCCATGAGATTCGGCGCCAAGGGCCCCAACGAAGCTACTGCCACCGCCTGCACTACCAGCGCGCATTCCATTGGAGATTCGTTCCGCATCATTCAGCACAACGATGCCGATGTAATGATCGCCGGGGGGTCCGAAGCTGCAATCACGCCCATGGGCGTGGGCGGATTCGCCGCCATGCGCGCCCTTTCCACCCGCAACGACGATCCTGAGAAAGCGAGCCGCCCCTGGGACAAGGATCGCGATGGCTTTGTCATGGGCGAGGGCGCCGGGATTCTGATGCTCGAAGAACTCGAACACGCGAAGAAGCGCGGGGCAACCATCCTCGCGGAAGTCGCAGGCTATGGAATGTCCGGCGATGCCTTCCACATGACGCAGCCCGCTCCCGAGCATGAGGGCGGCTTCCGCGTGATGCGCAATGCGGTTCGCGACGCTGGCATCAGCCCCGACAAGGTCGATTACGTGAACGCCCATGGCACTTCCACCCCGATCGGCGACACACTGGAAGCGCACGCCATCCGCAATTTTTTTGGCGATCGTAAGATTCCTGTCAGCTCGACGAAGTCGATGACCGGCCACCTACTCGGCGGGGCTGGAGGCCTCGAAGCGGGCATTACCGTTCTCGCCCTGCGCGATCAGATACTTCCTCCCACGATCAATCTTGTCAATCAGGATCCTGAAACCGACGCAATGGATTTCGTCCCCAACCACGCCCGCAAGGCCAAGGTCGAATACGCCATGTCAAATTCCTTCGGCTTCGGCGGCACCAACGGCGCGCTGCTGTTTCGCCGCTGGATCGACTAAAGGATAAAGCCAGCCCGCGCGGGTTCCGCAAACCTACTTCAGGCCGTCCACAATGTACAGGTCTGACGTGATTCGCGTGTAGGAATGCACGTAGCTCCTCAAATCGCGGGAGAAGATTGGCGGAGAGCCGTTGAACAGGCCGGTGGGATCGGCGGGTGTGACCGTCTTGAAGAGCTTGCGTTGCCCGGTGGCCAAATCAATCCTATAAACTGGAGTCGGTATTTCCCAGTCTCCCACCAGTAGAGCTTTTCCCTCGGCTGTCCACTGAATCGGCAATTCACCGTGCTCAACATTCGGCACGGGAATGGGGTTGCCTCCAGCGACGGGATAGATCGTGATTTTGCCCTCCGGGTCCTGGGCGGCAATGAGTTTGCCGTCGGGCGAAATACAGCCCCGAGTCCGGACGCTGACGCCCTCAGGACTGATCGGCTGCGGAGCTCCTCCGGTGGCGTCCTCCGTCCATAGCCTGAGCCCATGACCGGGAGTGTTGCCGACCTCCAGGATGCGCCGCCCGTCGGGAAAAAGGTAGGCGCCATGCACGCGCACGTCTCCGGCGGAGATCGTCTTTGACTCCCCGGCCCCAGTGGGTAACTCGAGAATTCCATTGGGCAGAGCGAGGCTTATGGCTAACACCAATTTTCCATCGGCGGAGAGCGTGGGATTTCTTCCATCCCCGAGGCGCACAGCGGGAGAACCATCGCTTCCACGGACGTAGATGCCTCCGGTTTCGCCGCCTGCCTCACCAGTTTCATCAAAGGAAACCAGCTTGCCATCGTCGCTCACGTCGCGGGGAACAGTCCAATCGTGCCAGCTCAGGTCTCGTTCTTTGATATCACCCGGAGCAACCCCAATCATTCCCGCGCGCATGTCGTCCCGCGAAAAGAGCACGCGGCCGTCTTTTGCAATGTCCTGCAAGGTCAGGGTGCCGGTTCCCAGGTAGACGAGCCGCTCTCTGCCATCGACGGTGACGGCACGCAACTCGCGGCTCGATCCAGAAGTAGTAGCCGTGAACCAGATCTCTTTCCCATCCGGCCACCACGCCAAGCCTTGGGCACTGACGAATTGGCCGGACAGAGTCCTCTTGTTGCCGGACTGGTCGACGACGGCCACCGCGCCGGCATCGTCCGCCGCATAAGGATGGTCGATAAAAGCGACGAGCTTCCCGTCGGGCGAGACTCTGGGATGGCTTACCCATGCGGCGGTTTCGTACAACACTTTTCCCACCGGATACTCCAGTCGCATTTTCCCGGCCACGCGGCGTCCGGCGGCGAGAGACGAGCCGTCAGGCGACCAATCGGCGTATTCCACCCCGTCCACGATATCGCGCGGCGCTCCACCCCCTTGCAACGCTCGCGCCAGCATGCCTCCAGACTCAAAGCCCTGGACAAAGTGAGAATTGGTGGCCAGCGCCAGCTCCCCGGAACTCGAAACAGCCAACAAGTTGGTGGCCGGACTCATCCCCAACGGCCGCGATTCGGTGCTTCCGCTTTGTGCCGCGAAAAGCTCGACGGGACGACCTTCCCAGGCAGCCCCATAGAGCAGGTTGCCATCGGGAGTGAGACGTGCGTTCCAGATGGTTCCCCTCCGGAAGGTGATACGGTGCAGCTTCGGATGAGCCGCTTTGCTCGAAGGACGAAGCCACACTACCGCCAGACCGATTCCCACGGCAATCACAGCAACGGCCAGCGCCGCCGCTCGAACCCAACTCTTCCGCGCAGCTGCAGGCATGATCGGCGTGCTCGAAACACTGGAAAGCGTCTCCAAGTCAAACGCAATATCCTGAGCCGATTGAAATCGCTGCCCCGGCTGCTTCTCCATGCAATGGCGCACAATGCGCTCCAGCGCGGGCGGCACAACACCGCTACGGGCCGAGAGTTCCGGCGGCTCATCATTCAAAATTGCCGTCATCGTCTCAGCGCCAGTCTCCCGCTTGAACGCGCGCTGACCGCTGAGCATCTCGTAAAGAATGCTTCCAAAACTGAAAATGTCGGACCGATGGTCGACTTCCTCGCCTTTCACCTGCTCCGGCGACATATATCCGGCTGTACCGAGAACCTGCCCCACGCTGGTGTGGGCCGCGCTCACGCCGTCCACGGTTTCCGCCTGTTCCCGTGGACGCCGCAGCTTGGCTAAACCGAAGTCCAGGATCTTCAGTCGCCCGCTGCGCGTAATGAAAATGTTTTCGGGTTTCAGGTCACGATGAACAATGCCTCGCTCATGTGCCGCCGCCAGCCCGTGCGCCAGCTGCACCGCCAGGTCGACAGCCTTGCGCGTCGGCATCCCCGAAGGCGTGATTCGCTGCCGCAAGGTATCGCCTTCGAGCAGTTCGGAGACGATGAAGTGAACACCCTCTGCGTTACCGACGTCATAAACGGAGACGATGTTGGGATGGTTCAAGGCAGCGACCGCTCGCGCCTCCTGCTCAAACCGCCGCAGCCGATCCCCATCGCTGGTGAACGAAGCCGGCAGCACCTTGAGGGCAACATCGCGCAAAAGTCGCGTATCGTGCGCACGGTACACTTCGCCCATTCCACCCGCGCCGATGAGCGAAGTAATCTTGTAGGGCCCGAGTTGCGTTTCGGAGGCGAGCAACATAGAATGCCGAGATTATACCCCTTTGAATTCCTGCGGTTGCATCCGATTCGTCTTCAAATCGCTGAGCTGTGAATGGCCTTTTGGCACTGGCCTTCCGTCGGCCTTTTCCAATCCAGCTCTCTCCAGTTCCTCGGTGGTAATGATACTTTTGTACCCGCCTGCCTGCCCCTTAGGTGTCTTTGCATCCCTTCCGGCGCGCGCCAAAATTCACTTGCGTACTGGAATCTGGCCAAAAACATGCAAAAAGCTTTTGGTACTGCCCTGGCACCCATGCCGTCCGGCAAAAAAGGGACGGCCAGAGTCGCTCTCGTCGACCTCAAGGAATCCTCCCGATATCTGCTCACGGAATGCTTCCGCCAGTTCGGCATCGAGACGGTACTGGTGTCTACGGGTGCGGCCGAACGCCTGCGTCAGGAAAAATTCGAAGCCTGCGTCCTTAATCTAGCACCCGGCGCAGATTCCGTTATGGAAGCCGCTCGCACCTCTGCCTCCAACAGCCGAATTGTTCTGTATGGTCTGGGCGGCAGCGCGCATGAGGCCATGCGCTATTCCAAGTATGGAATCAACGCCATGTTCCAGGAGCCTTTGGAGCGGCCGGCGGCACTCAAACTGGTTCGCGCTACGCACATGCTGGTGCTTCACGAATTCCGCCGCTACGCCCGCATTCCGATCATGACCGAGGTTCTGGTTGTCAGCAATGACGGCCATCGCCTTAGCGCCTCCAGTATCGATGCCAGCTCCGGCGGCATGTCGTTGAAGAGCTCCGAAGATATGCCTGTGGGAACCAACCTGGAAATATCTTTTTCGCTGCTCACACTTCCGCGCGTGAATGTCTGCGCTGTGGTGACTTGGCGGAAAGCCAAGTCATTCGGATTGCGCTTCGATCCCTCCGACGACCGCCGGCATAAAGTCAAAGAGTGGATCGACGCCTTCCTGGAAAACTGAGAGACGCCTTTCCTAGATATGGATCATGTGGCGACAGCCGCCCCGATACAATAGCTCCGTGACGGAAGCCGCTAGCCCCGAAAGCACTGCCCCCTCAGGCCCACGCCGCTTCACTCTCCGCCAAAGAATTGTTCTGCGCATCATCATCGCCTTCGGCTACGGGTTCATCCGCCTCGTCAGTCCAACCCTGCGGATATGCGTCTCCTGCGAAGAAGGCGCACAAGCGACCATCGGCCAGCGCCCGCTGATCATCTCTTTCTGGCACGCCTGCATCATTCCCGCCACTTACCTGTTTCGCAATGTCGGAGTGCGCGTGATGAGTAGTTACAGCTACGACGGCGAATACATGGGACGCATCATCGGCAAATTCGGCTTCGTCGCCGTCAAAGGTTCCAGCAGCCGCCATGCCGTGCGCGCCCTGCTCGGATTGCGCCGGGCCCTGAAGGAAGGCTGGGCGGTCGCTTTCAGCCTGGACGGCCCGCGCGGGCCGCGCTACCAGGTGAAGCCCGGTCCCGTCGCCCTGGCGCGAGCTTCCGGCGTTCCCCTGAGCACGTTTCACATTGCGGTCGAGAGGGCCTGGGTGCTCAACACCTGGGATCGCCTGATCCTTCCCAAGCCGTTTTCCCGTGTCCTGGTGCGCTTCGGCAAGCTTACACCGGTTCCGCAGGGCACCACCGACGCGGATCTGGAACGCTATCAGGAGCTGCTGCAGGATTCGCTCGACCGCGTCCGCGAATTCTCCGAAGCCAATGTAGAGAAGGTCGGGACGCCGGAATTTCCGTATGGCGCCTAACGAAGAACTTTCAGCAACGAGAAACGATGATCCGCCTAAAAATGGCAATTTGACTTATACCCGATCCTGCCAGTAAATTTCTCCCACGAGTATTTCTCGTTCTTTGAAATGCCTTTCGGTTTGCGCGTCTTTGCCACGTGGCAAAGACAGGGAAGCGGGTGCAATTCCCGCGCTGCCGCGCAACTGTAAGCGAGGAAAATAGCAGCCGGTCACTGGGAAGATCCCCGGGAAGGCCGTCTGCCAGAAGCCGGATGTTCCGAACCGCAGGGTTTAGCCATCCTCACTCGCAAAGCCAGGAGACCGGCGTAAATCGTCCACCTTAACCCCTTTCGCGTGAAAAGGAGGATGGTTATGCGCGCATTTCGCGCTTCGTTTTTGCTTTTCGTTTCTCTGGCTGCTGCATCCGCCGCCGACCTGAAGGTCAAGGTCATCGATCCCCAATCTGCCGCCATCGCCGGCGCTCAAGTTTCATTGTCTTCAGCATGCAGGAATACCTCTCATGAAGTCGCCACTTCCAGCGCTGAGGGCCTCGCCATCTTGACCGGTTTGGCCGTAGGAGACTCGCCCTCCGGCAACTGCCAACTCCACATCTCTGTGCTGGCTGCAGGCTTTGCTGCTCACACGGTAGATGTTTCCACCCATTCCGATGTCATCACCATCCAGTTGCACCTCGCCGTCGCATCCGAAACCGTGGTTGTGACCGCGACCAGAACTCCCGCGTTGGCCGAAGAGACCGGCGCCAGCATTTCCACGCTGGGGAGCCGTCAACTGGAAACCACGCAGCCCGTCGCGGCTGACGATGCGGTCCGATTTCTGCCTGGAGCCGTCGTCAATACGGCCGGGCAGCGCGGAGGCATCTCATCTTTGTTCGTACGAGGCGGCGATTCCACCTACAACAAAGTCATCGTCGATGGCGTCACCATCAACGAACCCGGGGGCACGTTCGACTTCGGCGCGCTTCCGCTGACCGAGGCCAACCGCGTGGAATTCCTTCGCGGTGCGCAAAGTACGCTCTACGGATCCGACGCCATGACCAGCGTGGTTCAGGTTTTCACGCGCACCGGCAGCACGCGTACCCCTGAGTTCCGCTTCGGCGCCGACGGCGGAAATTTCTCCACCGCCAACGGCTATGCCTCTCTGGCTGGGGCGGACCGCGGTTTCGACTACGCGGTCTTCGGAGACCAATTCAACACGAATGGTTGCGGAATTAACAATGCCTATTCCGACTCGCTCCAAGGCGCGAACCTTGGCGCAGCCCTCAACGACAAAGTCTCGCTGCGCCTTCATATGCGCCACTCCAATAGCCACACGGGAATTCCGGGCGAATGGAATTTCAACGGCTTCGTCCCATTGGTTCCAGTCAATGGACCGTCAGCCCCTTATGCACCTCTGCCTCCCGATCCCAACGAATGGTCGCAATACAACAATCTTCTGGGCAGTGTAGAACTCGCGGTCGCCGCTCCCAATCGATGGCAGCATCAGTTCACCGCCTTCGATTATCTTTACCGCTATAACGAACTCAATCCGGACGGCGACCCGTCTCGAGTCGACTACTATGGCGATCCGATTGACTTTCAATCACATGAAGTCGACCGCATCAATCGCGTCGGATTTGAATACCAAGGAGATTACTCGGAACGCGCTGGGGCGCACACCACGTTCGGCTACCGCGCAGAAAACGAAAACGGATTCGTGGGCGACGTCAACTTTGGCCAGACCCACGGACAACGCCTCGAGAATGATGTCTATCTGCAACAGCAACTGACATGGCGGCGACTCTCCGCCGTCGCCGGAGGTCGCTTCGTTCACAACAGTGCTTTTGGCAATAGCGGCGTGCCACGCGTAGCTCTCACCCTGCTCGCGCTCCGCGGCCGAGAGTTTTTTTCTGGAACGCGTCTGCGCTTTTCCTACGCCACCGGCTTCAAGGAACCTCGCCTTGAGGAGACTTACGCCGGAGCGCCTTATTCCACTCCCAATCCCACGCTCAAACCGGAGCGCGTCCGAGCCTTCGAAGCCGGTATTCAGCAGGATTTCTTCCACGCAAAATACGTCTTCAATGCCACCTATTTCAACAACTTGTTTCGCGACCAGATCAACTACGAGACGGTCAACCCTATTACGTTTGTCGGCGAATACTTCAACGTGAATCAAGCTTTCGCGCAAGGTGCGGAAGTTGAGCTGCAGGCTAAACTTCGTCCCCGCCTGCTGCTCGACGCCGCCTACACCTATAGTTCCACCGAGATTCTCGACAATCCCGCTCCCATCGATTCGCAATACGATCCAGGCCAGCCGCTATTGCGTCGTCCCAAACATTCCGCCACTTCATTGCTGTCGTATTCCGCGGAGCGCTGGGGCGCGAACCTGAATGGAAGCTTCGTTGGCCCGCGCGCGGATGACGACTTCTTCGGCTTCGATATCCTCCACGCTGCCGGCTACGTCCGCGTCGACCTCGGTGGATGGTATGCCATCAACTCCCGCGTCAGTGCCTATGCGAATGTCGAGAACGCCCTCGACCGGCGCTATAACGAAGTCGTTGGTTATCCTTCGCTGCCCATCAACGTCCACGCCGGATTTCGCTTCCGCATCGGAGGAGAATAACTTCAGAACACGACGAGCAGGTGGGGGTGAAGTGGAACATGGGGGGACAGCCGCCTCAGCCTGCCTTGCGCGAAGCCGAAGGGGCTGTCCAGCGAAACGCAGCGAGGCGCACCATGTGCGCATTACCGGAAGCTGACTTTAGTTTGAAGTTGACAACAGCCGTACTGGAGAGAGGCCTAACTGACTTTCTCTGGCTCCCTCGTCACGGCCATCGGCATCGAGGCGTTCATTTTCCCGCCGAAGTATTTCGTGCGCGCCAGCAACAATTTCTCGATATCGACTCCGGTCAGCGGTTGTTGCCGCCCCAGCAAATGCGTGACCAGCGCAATCTGCGCGAAGTGCTCCACGGTTTCCATTTTCATGTAGGCGTGCTCAATCGTATCCCCATAGGCCACCACGCCGTGATTCGACATCAGGATGGCGTCGTAGTGCGGCACATACGGCTCCAGAGTCTTCGCCAACTCTGACGTTCCCGGCGTTCCATACCGCGCCAGCGGAATGCATCCCAATCCCATCACCACTTCGCAAACTAACGGCTCCGTCAGCGCCATTCCTGCAGCCGCGAATCCGGTCGCCGTCGGAGGATGCGCATGGACGATCGCCTGCACGTCGGGCCGCTCGCGATATATCAGCAGGTGCATTCCGATCTCGCTGGTCACATTGCGCCGCCCCGCCACCTGCGTGCCATCCAGGTCAACAATCACCATATCTCCGGCGCGCATCGCTCCTTTGCTTACGCAGGTAGGAGTGACCAGTATACGATCCTCATCCAGTCGCACCGACAAATTTCCGTCCATCGCCGCCACGAATCCACGCTCGTGCAGCATGCGTCCGTAGCGAACAATCTCTTCCCTGTGTTTGCGTTCAGCGGACATGGAAGCTCTCTTAGGGGGAGTGACGAAAAGCGGCTAAAGCTTCAGCCCCCGCATAGTATCGCACCTTGCTGGATCCGACAAACAAATTTACCAAAGAAGGCGAAATTATTGGCCTAAATTCCGGACTCAGCCACTCCTCCCATGGTTCTTGTAATCTAAATCTGTGCTGGTCTCGGACTTCGACTTTCGCCTTCCCGACGAGCTCATCGCCCAGGAACCTCTGGGCGCTCGCGACGCGTCCCGGATGTTGCATGTGCAGCGCTCCACCGGCCAACGCTCCGACCTGGCATTTCGCGAGTTTCCGGACTTACTGCGACCGGATGACCTGGTGGTGTTTAACAACACACGAGTTTTTCCCGCCCGCCTGTATGGACGCCGAGAAGGCGTCCGCGTTCAACCGATCAATCCGAAGAATCCAGCTACCCGGGATTTTCTCCGTGGCGGCATCGAAGTGCTGCTGACGCGACCGCTTTCTACCGGCCCGAATGACTGGGAATGCCTGGTCCGTCCCGGCCGCAAGATCGGGGTCGGTGAGCGGCTGTTCTTCGGCGGGCAGGATGAGTTGCAAGCCCAAGTCCTGGCGCGCGCGGAATGCGGGGAGCGCCGCATCCGCTTCCAGCCGCTCGCAGATTTCTTTGCCACTCTGGATCGCATCGGCCACGTTCCCCTCCCGCCCTACATCTCACGCCCGGATTCTCCCCGGGATCGCGAGCGCTATCAAACTGTCTATGCGGACCAGAATGGCTCCGTTGCCGCTCCCACCGCCGGACTTCACTTCACGCCGGAAATCCTGCACCGCCTTCACCAGCGCGGCATCGAGACCGTTGACATCACCCTCCACGTCGGCCTGGGAACATTTCAACCCATCCGCGTCGAACGCGTCGAAGAACACAAAATCCACTCCGAGCGCTATACAATTTCCGCCAACACCGCGGCCGCTATCAATCGGGCTCTGAGCACATCGCGCCGGGTATTTGCCGTCGGAACCACCACCGTTCGCACACTCGAACACGCGGCCACCGCCGGCGCGGGAACCATCGCAGCAGGCGAGGCGTCCGCGGATGTTTTTATCTATCCGGGATTCGAATTCAAAGTGGTCCAGGCGATGCTGACAAATTTCCACTTGCCCCAATCCTCTCTCTTGATGCTGGTCTGCGCCTTCGGCGGTAAAGGGAACATTTTGCGCGCCTACGAACAGGCGGTCGCCGAGCGCTACCGCTTCTATTCTTATGGAGACTGCATGTTCATCGAATGATGCAGCACCGAGCCGTACCTTGTGGCCCTCTGGGTGTGGCCCTCTGGGTCCCCTGTGGTAAAGGTTTTTCTGCGTTATACTCTCCCGGGAGCAGTCCATGTCCACGACGCTAAAGCAGTTCCCGATCCAAGATTTTGTCGCCGCCCTCCGCAAATTCCCTGAGGCCGCCTTCGATCAGACCGAGCAACTCCGCAAATTTCTTCAGGATGCTCCGCTCCGTCCTGATTCGCTCGCTCCCTATCTCGCCTGGGATCGTCAGCACTACACGCGCAACCTCATTGACAAAACTTCCCTCTACGAATTAATGGCTATCTGCTGGGAAGTCGGCCAGGCCAGCTCGGTTCACAATCACCGCGACCAAAACTGCTGGATGGCGGTCCCCATCGGCCGTTTGTTGGTCGAGAATTTTCGTGTGATTGACCAGGACATCGCCGGCGGGAGGTGCAGAATTGAATCCACAGAAACGGTTGAGATGAACGCATCCCATCCTGGCGCCGTCGATCCGCTCGAGCCCGTTCACCGTGTCTTCAATCCTCGCGAATTTAACCAGCGCGCCGTTAGCTTGCACGTTTATTCGCGTCCCTTCGACACCTGTGTTGTGTACTCCGCCGAGCAAGGCACGTGCGGTGAAATTCAGCTGCATTACACCACTCAATATGGAAAACCGGCGTAAGTTCCGCGCCTCGAACCCTTCTTTCACCGCCGGAAAATGAGCTGATCAACGGAGATCGTGCATTTCTAGCATCGCATTTCTGCTGCTACACTAACCGGGTTGCCCCCACGGAAGAAAGTCTCGGACCCCTATGCTGACGCGGTATCCGCGCCGGTGGCGCCTCCTGCCTCCGTCGGTCAACCCCGACCTGCAGCCGCCGGAAAGAGCGCCGGTATGGGCAAGGATGGCAGGCAGAATGATCGCATTTTCCTGATCGACACCATGTCGTTCATCTTTCGGGCTTATCACGCCATGGCGCGCCAGCGGCCCATGACCACCCGGGCCGGACTTCCCACCGCCGCCATCCTCGTCTTCGTCAATATGCTGCGAAAACTGCGCGAGGATTTTTCTCCCGCCTATCTGGCGGCCGTCTTCGATGTCGCTGCCAAAACCTTCCGCGACACTCAGGCAGAGGCCATCACGTCGATCCGAAAGTTCGACACCAAAACTCAGACCTTTACCGAAATTGAATACAAAGGCTACAAGGCCAACCGCGCCGCCATGCCCGAGGATCTCGCGCAGCAGGTTCCCTATATTCGCCGCGCCCTCGAAGCCTACCGCATTCCGATTCTCGAACTTGCCGGCTTTGAAGCCGACGACGTTATCGGCACTCTCGCGCGGAAAGCCGCCGAGGCCTCGTATTGCGTCTACGTCGTCTCCAGCGACAAAGACATGATGCAGCTCGTCGGCGATGACGTTCAGATCCTCAATCCTCCCAAAGACAATCTGATTTGCGATGCCGCCAAGGTGGAAGAAATTCTCGGTGTGCCTCCCGGGCGCGTCGTCGATATTATGGCGCTGCGGGGCGACTCGATTGACAATATTCCCGGCGCTCCCGGAATCGGCGACAAGGGCTCCGTCGAAATCATCCGACGCTTCGGCAGCGTCGAGCAGGCGCTCGACCACGCCGCCGAAGTTGAAAAGAAAACGTATCGCGAATCTCTGCTGAACAATCGCGACATCATCCTCTTCAGCAAGAGCATGGCAACGATCGACACCAATGTCCCTGTGGACTTCCAAGTTGAAGCTATGCGCGCCGGCGAGCCTGATCTCGACCGGCTTCGCCAACTGTTCACCGAACTTGAATTCACATCGTTGTTGAAAGAAATCTTGCCCCAGGCGCAGGTGACCGAAACTCACTACACCGAAGCTCAGGCTGCCGACGACGTCGACCGCATCGTTGCTTCTCTCGCTCCGGACGCAGCGCTGGCGATCGCTGTGGATCTGGATCAGACGGAATCGCCTACCGGAGATGAGGAGGAAGTTGGGGAAGAAGAACCGCAGGAAGCTATGCTTCCGCTGACCGATGTCTCAAGCCCTGTACCATCTCCCGAGCCTGCTTCCCGCAGCGTCGCCATCTCCGCAGCCGCAGGCTCGGCCGCCATCGTCAAACTGGATTCCGGCACGGTCGCCGCAAAGCTTCGTTCCATCTTGGCCGGCGCAAGCACGCCCAAGACCATTCACGACTACAAAGCTGCAATCCACGCACTCGATGCCCTCGGCATTCCTCTGCAAGGCGTGCAGCACGATCCCATGCTCAACTCCTACCTGCTCGATCCCACGTACTCGTCGCATCACCTGCCAGATGTCGCTCTGCGCCGCTTTAATCTCAAGCTCAGCGGCGATCTCGCGGAGGCCGCCGACGTTACCGGCCGGCTGACCGCCGCGTTTCACGAAGAAATCAAACAGGCTGGACTGACCAAGCTCTACGAAGAAATCGATTTGCCACTCGTTCCTGTCCTCGCCCGCATGGAGCACGCTGGAGTAAAAATCGACACTGCCGCGCTGGCGCAAATGTCCGCTGAACTCGAGCGCGAGATCGGAGTGAAGGCGATGGAGATTTACCAGGCCGCGGGAACAGAGTTCAACGTCGGCTCGCCGAAGCAACTCGGTGACGTCCTTTTCAATCGGATGAACCTGCCCAAGCCGGTGAAATATGGCAAGGGCCGCACCCTATCGACTGCCGTCGATGTTCTCGAAGCCCTTGCCGAGGATCATCCCGTCGCCCAAATGGTTCTCGACTATCGCCAGCTCACCAAGCTGAAGTCTACGTACGTCGACACGCTGCCGGCCCTCATCAGCCGTTCCAGCGGACGCCTGCACACCACCTTCGGCCAGACCGGCACCGCCACGGGACGACTTTCTTCCGCCAATCCGAATCTGCAAAATATTCCCATCCGCACCGAACTTGGACGCGGCATTCGTGCCGCTTTCATCGCCGAGCCCGGCCACGTCCTGCTCACCGCCGACTATTCGCAGATCGAACTCCGGCTGCTCGCCCACTTCTCACGCGATCCGTTGCTCGTCGAGGCCTACGGTCGCGGCGACGACATTCACACCCTCACCGCCTCGCAAGTCTTCGGGGTTCCGCCGTTCCTGGTCACGCCCGACCACCGCCGCGCGGCCAAAGTCGTCAACTTCGGAATCGTCTATGGCCTCTCGCCTTTCGGCCTGTCACAGAATCTCGGCATCGAACCCGCCGAAGCCAAACAGTTCATCGCAAACTATTTCGAAAAATATGCAGGCGTCCGCACCTTCATCGACAAAACTCTGGAAGAAGCCCGCCGCGACCTGAAAGTAAGAACCCTCTTCGGACGCATTCGCCCCATCCCCGACATCAACAGCAAAAATGCCAACCAACGCGGCTTTGCCGAGCGCACCGCAGTAAATACTCCGCTGCAAGGCACCGCTGCGGACTTAATCAAAATCGCAATGATCCGCATCGACGCCGCTTTGCGCGAACGGAATCTGAAATCGAGAATGACCTTGCAAGTCCACGACGAACTGGTCTTCGAAGCTCCGGAAGAAGAAATCGACGAACTGAAGCCCCTGGTCCGCGAGCAGATGGAGAAAGCCCATACCCTCGCCGTGCCGCTGCTAATCGAAATGGGCGTCGGCCCCAACTGGCGTGACCTGGAATAGACGCCCACTTCAAAATCCTGTCCTGCTGAGTCGCGGGGGGGAGAACCAAAGATTCTCCCCCCCCGCAGTCGAAGCATCCCTATCAACGCCTGCGGGTGCCCCGTCCTTGTTTCTCCGTTCTTTGAAGAGACCGGGCGGGGATTTTGACTGCACTCACATGTCGGCGTCGGCGAAGGGCACTGCAACGATCTGAAAGTCGTCTTCCTACACCACGGAACCCGGCCGTGTCGTCTTGATCATGCGAACCGGTACGTCGTGGGGCTCCAGTAGCGCAACCATTTCGCGCATTCTGGGGATATGCTAAGGTGCTGAATCCTTAAACCACGAGATTCCGTTTTGCCTCTTGCCATCGTAGGGGAGGCTTTGCGGAGGTGAATCTCTTCAGTTTTTCCAGATTGCCATTGAACCAGCCGCGAATTTCTTGAACAAGGACTTCCTCGGCCGGTGAGAGGGATCCACCATCTCTCAGCTTACCGGCGGCATGAAAGACGCCAAGCTCCTGATGGGACTCGTCGTGCCATTCGCTGGTCACGAAACGAAGAAACATGACTTAAGACAAACTCTGGCTCCGTAATCGATACCAATTGACTCTTATTCAGCCCGCTAACTCCTCGCAATCCACCCCACAATCCCCGCCCCCAAAATCAACCACGCCGAATTTATCTCGAACCGAAATATCGCGATAACGCTAACCACCAGAATCCAAACGGTGAGCCAGTCCGTGATGGACGCCTTCCCCAGTTGCCACGCAACAACCGCGATCAGAGCCAGGGAACCCACCACGACTCCATCCAACACCGATCCCGCTGCTGCGGACCGCCGGATCTTCGGGATCAGGCCGCCGCTAACCGCGACGAACACGAAGCCAGGGATGAAAATTCCGAGAGTTGCGAAAATTGCGCCTGGCAAACCGTCTAACAGGTAGCCAATAAAAGTCGCGGTGGTGAACACGGGGCCCGGTGTAAATTGCCCCACGGCGACCGAGTCGATCAGCTGCTTTTCCGTCAACCAATGCAGGTGATCGACAAACTCAGAACGCAAGAATGCCAGCAGAACATAACCACTCCCAAAGACAAGTGAACCGATCTTCAGGAATGAAAGGAACAAGCGCCCAAGCCTGATCGGCACTGCGGCTGCAACCGCAATCGCCGTCAGACCCGTCGGCGAGAACACATGCGACACGCCAATCCCACAGAGCGCAACCGGACCGCGTCGCGTTTTCTGGGCCCACCGTGCGATCCCGGAGCTCGCGCCCGCGAACGTCAGAACGAGCAACGGACTCGCACCTGCAAAATTCAGCAACGCCGATGCGACTCCAATCACCGCCAGGACTCGCGTCTTCGTGGCCGTTTTCCCCAACTTCCACAGGGCTTGAATAATCATTGCAATGACCGTCGGCTTGATCGCACGGAGTATTCCTTCTGCCTGCGGCAGTGAACCAAAATGCACGTACGCGGCGGCGAGCAAGGACACCAGAATTGCGGCAGGAATAATAAAAGAGGCGCCTGCGACCATCAGGCCGCTCCATCCACGTAACGAATGGCCAATAAAAATGCCTACCTCAGTCGAGCTTGGCCCGGGAATCAAATTAGCCGCGGCTACGCGATCGAGAAAATCTTCCTGGGAAATCCATCGGCGTTTGCGGACCAATTCATCTTCCATCATCGCGATATGCGCGGCGGGGCCGCCGAACGCGATCGTTCCCAATTTCAAAAAAACGAAGGCCAACTCTGCGAGTGAAACTGATTCGCTTGCTGAGGAGTCCGTCAAGTTCTGGGTCTCTGCGTGCCTCGCCAAGCCGCTTCCTTACACTCCTAGCGCCTTCTGAATCTCTCCCGCGATCCCCTCGGTTAGCGCTCTCATACGCTCTTCAGACTCCGCTTCCACCATCACGCGCGCCAGCGCTTCGGTCCCTGAATACCGCACCACCACGCGGCCATTTCCATCCAATTCGCGCTCCGCTGCCTCAATTGCGCGCTGCACCTCGGGCACCTGCGCGAAGGGAATCTTCTCCCGCACCCGCACATTTTGAATTTTCTGCGGAAGCACCTTCAGATCGCTCACCAACTGCCTCAGCGACCGACCGCTGCGCACAATCACATCCATTACGCGCAATGCAGTCAGCAATCCATCTCCGGTTGTAGCCTCGCCATCGCGAAAAATAATGTGCCCTGACTGTTCTCCGCCCAGTGTCGCGCCCGTCTTGAGCATTTCTTCCAACACGTACTTATCCCCAACATTCGCTCGCAGCATGCCAATGCCCGAGCGCTTTAGCGCGATCTCGAGGCCCATGTTCGACATCGTGGTCGCCACCACGGTTGATCCTTCCAGATTTCCTCGTTTTTGCAGATCGCGCGCCGTTAGTAACAGCACCCCATCCCCATTCACCACGCGGCCGTCGCTATCACAAAACAGAGCACGGTCCGCATCTCCATCGAACGTCACCCCCAAATCAAACTTCCCTCCCCTCTCCGCTAGCTCCTTTCCCAACGTTTCCGGATGCAACGCGCCGCACCCTTCATTGATGTTTTTCCCGTCGGGCTTGACATGCGTGAAGGTTGCCTGGATTCGCAGGCTGCGAAACAGTTCCGGTGCTTCTGCCGTTGCCGCTCCATTCGCGCAATCCACTAACACACGCAGCCCGCTCAAGTCGGACGATACGCTGCCCGCCAGCGACTCGATGTAAGCCTTACGCAAATCCGCCTCACCCGGCAGAGAGGGCCCTGCAATTCTTAGTGCCGTATCATCCGCCGCTCCTGGCTTTCCCAGCAGCGCGAAAATCTCCTTTTCCATCGCCAGCTCGCGCTCATCCGTCAACTTGAAGCCATCCCCGGAAAAAACCTTGATTCCATTATCCGTCCACGGATTATGCGATGCCGAGATCACCACGCCCGCAGCCAATCCGCGCGACCGCGCCAGATAGGCGACTCCCGGCGTCGTGATCACGCCCGCGCTGTGAACGTTCACCCCGACCGCTGCCATCCCTGCCGCAACCCGGTCGGCGATCCATTCGCTGGATTCGCGTGTATCCTGTCCAATCACCGCCTCTGCCGAACGGGTGTTGCGCATCAGATCGTGCCCGAGCGCGCGCCCAATTAAGAACGTGCTTTCCACGGCCAAGGGAAATTCGCCGGCTGTGCCGCGTATCCCATCCGTGCCAAACAACTTTCTACTCTGCACACTCATAAGTTCCCGCGAATGCCTCGACAACGATTGTGGAAAAAATCAAACTGATTTTGTGAAACTCGAATTGTCTAAAACTCGAATTGTCTAGAAGAGGATGATAAATGACAAGCTGAGAACTCGAAGATCAACGCCCGTTTCCTGCAGGCGTAGACTTCTCCATCATCACCGTCACGCGCACCGGCGTCGGTTGCACCACCTGCACCAGAGCATCGGCAACGAACACGTTGGTCACAAATGTGGCCTGTGTCGTGGTTCCCGAAGCGTCGATGGGATCCGTGGTCGCCGCATCCACCATCTCCACATGATGCCGCGGACCGGTGATGGTTATTCTCTCCGGATCCACCAGCACTTTGGCGATCTGCTCGCCCGCCAGAAAACTTCCCGTAACCCGCGGGCGAATCTCCACGTCGCGCGTCATCCGCATGTCGAAGCTAAGATGCACTTGCCCCGGCACCACTTGCACCACGTGCAAGTCCCGCTGGTGACGAATCTGCTGCGCGGTCAGATTAAATGTGCGCTCGCCTGCTTTCACGTCTGCCAGTTCGAGTTCGGCGTGGATATCCGTCGAGCGCAGTTCCCGGATCAATCGCTCTGGGCCGCGCACCCGGATCTGCGCGTCCGGGATCGTGGTTGAGCTGATCTCCAGACCTTGTGGAACGTGACGAAATTCGATCGGCACCCGCACTGCGACCTCCGCCGGCTCCTGGTCCGGTGCGATCGCCATCCACAGGCCCGTGGCCATCAGCAGCGACAAGAGTTTCAACCAGAAATTATGCAACACGAAGCGGCGAAAAAACTCGGTCATAGCGGCCGCTCCAGCTCCGAATCCGTTTCCCCATCCGCACCCATCGGCGCACTCGCCCGCAGCGGCGATTCCATTCCCGCATCCGACTCATCATCCTTTGCGGCTACCGTCGGCATCGCCACCGGAGACATGTATCGCCGCAATTCGCTGCTCAAGTGTTCGCGCAATTGCTCCGCAGTCAGATCTCGTTCGATCTTTCCTCCCACCGCCATGCTGATCGCGCCGGATTCTTCCGAGACGATCACCGCAATCGCATCCGTCTCCTCCGTGATTCCAATTCCCGCCCGGTGACGCGTTCCCATCTGTGTTGAAAGCACTGGATTCATGGAGAGCGGCAAAAAGCACGCCGCAGCCGCCAGCCGGTCTTTCTGGATGATCACCGCGCCATCGTGCAAAGGCGCACTCGGGCGGAAGATGGTGGCCAGCAGATCATAGGACAGCCGTGCGTCCATAGCCACGCCGCTTTCGATATAAGTCCGTAGTCCAATCTCGCGCTCAATCACCATCAAAGCGCCCGTCTGATGCTGAGAAAATAAGTTTGCCGCCAGCACGATGTCGTCGTACGAATCGCCTTCCACGGACGCTCCGCGCAGAAAGCTCACCCGCCGACCCACGTCTGACAGTACATGCCGAATTTCCGATTGAAAAACCACGATGAGCGCAAACACCACATAAGGCAGCAAATGGCTCACCAGCCAATTCAGCGTCACCAACTCGCCAATCCGCGCCAGGTAAAACGCTACGGCCACTGCGGCCAGACCTGCCAGCATCGGCGCGGCCCGTGTTCCCCGGATCATCACCAGCACTTCGTAAATGATCAACGCCACCAGGAAAATGTCGAGTACCGTAAATGTCAGTCTCGACCATGGCGCCAGCATTTCCATCACCCGATCTCCTGCGGACCTTGCCATCACTCAAACCCTATATTCTAAAGCAACAGGGTGCGTACTCTTCCTCTGATGTAGCTTAATGTTCTTCGTGGTTTGAGGCCTTCTTCACCGTAGCCAGAATCTCTCCGCGAGCCAAGCGTGCCCTGATCTCCTCGCCAGAGTTGACCTGCTCCGCCTCCTTCACCAAATTGCCGTTTGCATCGAACACCAAAGCGTATCCGCGCTCCAAAATCGCCAAAGGGGAAAGCATCTCCAACGCCCGCCCCATGCGCTCCGCGCGCACTCGGTACTGCAGCAGCAAATTCCGCATTCCCGCCGCTAATGCTGAGGTTTGCGACTGCAACTCCCCGCGCATTCCAGCCAGCATTCGCCGCGCATCATAATGCCGGACCGCGGCCGCCACCATTTCCCACCGGCGCTGGAGCTGTTCTAACCCTTGCCGCTCGGCCCGCTCCAGCCGGAAAGTCAAATCATCCAGTTTTTGCTGGCGCTGCCGGATCAAATCCATCATGCGCGCAAACGCACCATCCTGCGCCCGCTCCATCAACGCGTGGCGCGCCTCCAGCAGCCGGCGCTCCAGGGCGCGCACCAGCCTCTCCCGCGCTGCCTCCGCCTGATTTTCAATTTCCATGCGCGAACGGATCACCAACTCCGCCGCCGCCGAAGGCGTTGAAGCCCGCAGGTCGGCCACAAAATCCACGATTGTAAAGTCGGTCTCGTGTCCCACCGCAGAAATCACCGGAATTTCCGACCAGGCGATCGCCCGTGCCAAGCCTTCATCGTTGAAGGCGGCCAGATCCTCCGCAGACCCGCCACCGCGCCCAATGATAATCACTTCCACGCTGCGGCTCTTGTTGAAGTACCGCACACCGGCCGCCACTTCCGCCGCTGCTAATTCTCCCTGCACCTGCGCGGGATAGATCACCGCATTCGCCGACCGATGCCTTCTCTGCAAAATGTTCAGGATGTCGCGCAACGCCGCGGCTTGCGGCGAGGTCACAATTCCAATTCGCGACGGCAACGTCGGAATCGCCTTCTTCCGTTCCGCCGAAAATAATCCTTCCGCCTCCAGTTTGGCCTTTAATTGCTCAAACGCAACCTGCAGCCCGCCCGCGCCTTTCGGCTCGAGAGATTCCGCCGCAATCTGCAACTCGCCGCGATCCTCATAGATGGTGACCCTTCCCCGCACCACCACCAGCATCCCATCCGCTGGCCGAAACCGCAGCAGTCGCGCCGCCGATCGAAACATGACCACCCGAATCTGTGCGTTGCCATCCTTCAGGGTGAAATAAAGATGCCCGGAATCGGGCGCGCGATAGTTCGAGATTTCGCCCTCCACCCAGGCATCGGAGTACTCCCGTTCGACGTGAGTGCGCACCGCCGCGACCAGCCCGCGCACAGTCCACACCCGCCGCTCCGGCGGCTGGAATCTGAAGCCGAGCTGGTCTGTAAGACCCATCGGAATACAAAGAGTCTAGAACAGATTTCGAGCCCGCGAGAAGTACCTGTGGACTGCGTGCGCTTCGTGCGTATGTGGCAAGAGAAAAGATCGGTCAGGGGGATGTAAGATTCTTGCGGGAATCCGCTCCGGTCGAACCCGCACCGTGCGATTATTCAACTTGCGCACCTTTCCAGCAAATGCTAGCGCGAGTGAACTGGCAGGAACCCCAATTTCATGTCCGATCTTGGCAAAGCGCTCATTTTTTTTGGCCTGATCTTCGTTGCCGTAGGCCTGCTTCTTGTCTTGGCGGGACGCACCAACGTTCCCATCGGTCGATTGCCCGGCGACCTCTTCTATCGGCGCAAGAACACGACCATCTACTTTCCGCTGGCCACGTGTCTAATCCTGAGCTTAGTTCTTTCGCTCGTGCTGTACCTAATCAATCACTTCCGGCGATAGCACAGGGCGGGCTTTTAATGGCAACACGGGGAGGCATCTTATGTCCGGTCCGCTAACCTCGCGTACTCCGCGATTTAAGATTTGCTGCCTGCCATCTACAATCGGATGTCCTTTATGCACTCCGCCCGCATCGCCGAACTGCTCCAGCCGTTCTTGCAGGATGCAGGCGAGCCGCGACCAGCCGCTCACGACGCTCTCGATCGCGATATATCGACGTACATCGATATACTTTCCCGCTGGAACGCACGCGCCAATCTCACCGCCATCCGGGATCCGGAAGAAATCGTCACTCGCCACTTCGGCGAATCCCTTTTCGCCGCGCGCCATCTGTTTCCGAACTCCGCTCGCCAAGGCAAGACAATCAAGAACTCCTCTGTGCAATCGGCGTCCTCCGTGGGGAAAGACGTTGACTCTTCCGTGGCCGACCTCGGCTCAGGCGCAGGATTCCCCGGAATTCCTATAAAACTCTGGGCTCCCGGCATCCACCTTACCCTCATCGAATCCAATCACAAGAAGGCCATCTTCCTGCGCGAAGTCAGCCGCGCTCTTACATTGACCAACATCGATATACAAAACGCGCGCGCCGAAGCCGTCTCCCAAACATATGACGTCGTCACCCTCCGTGCCGTCGAACATTTCGCGCAGGTACTCCCGGTGGCCGCCCGTCTCACCGCCCCTCGCGGTCGTCTTCTATTGCTGCTAGGCTCTTCGCAACTGGGGGAGACCATCTCGATCCTCCCCAACTTCTCTTGGCAAGCCCCGTTACAAGTCCCGATGTCGCAATCGCGAGTGCTGCTTCTGGGAATGCTGGCACCATAGGAGTAAACAAGTGGGAAGAAACGTCTAGAATCGGCGCTTCGCTGCGAGAAATACTAGTCCCCCCTCGTTAAAAAGTGGTACGGCATCACATTGATATAAATATCTCGCTGTCTTTCGCCAAACGGACGGTGATTCTAATGTTCCGATTGGAACACAAGATACGATGTTCCTGGGCTTGTTCCCACCTGTCTAGAGCAAACGTCAACAGCTGACCATTGCCGCCCCTCAACGCAGTTCACGCTTGTGTTCCAGCCGGAACAATGAACTCACGCCAGGTGTTCCCACCGGAACATTGCGACTGGTTTTGCACAAGCATTATGCGTAATGCACAGCATCTTAACTTGCAATCGAAATAGAAATGCCATTATGCTTCCTGTGACTCTGCGATCCTCCACAACCTATGGGACGCGTCATCGCTGTTGCCAATCAGAAGGGCGGCGTGGGTAAGACTACGACTGCCATCAACCTGGCCGCCTCATTCGCGGCTGCTGAAGTGAACACACTTCTCATCGACTGCGATCCGCAGTCAAACGCCTCGAGCGGCCTAGGGATTGTGAAAGATCCGGAGCGTCTGTCGACTTACAACCTGCTGATGGGTGACGCTTCCGGTGAGGAAACTCTGGCCGTCACCGAGTTGGAGCAGCTTTGGATCATTCCCTCCCACAAGAATTTGATTGGTGCAAACATTGAGCTGGTGGAGACGGAACGCCGCGAGTATCGACTGAAGGATGGCATTGCCCCGCTGCGAGACCGGTTCCAATACATTGTTCTGGACTGTCCCCCTGCCCTTGATTTGCTCACCCTGAACGCACTCGTCGCAGCGGATTCCGTTTTGATTCCAATGCAGGCGGAATATTTCGCGCTGGAGGGCATCAGCGAGCTCCTCGATACGATTGAGAGAATTCGCCTGGAGTTGAATCCAAAACTCGAAATTGAAGGCGTGGTCCTTACCATGCTGGACGACCGCACCAATCTGGCGCAGCAGGTCATCGCGGAACTAGAGAAATTCTTCGCAGAAAAACTGTGTGCGGCGACTATTCCGCGGAACATTCGGCTGGCGGAGGCGCCCAGCCACGGGAAGCCGGCGCTGGCGTATGATCCGCGATCCAAGGGGGCGGAAAGCTATATCCGTCTGGCCAAGGAACTGCTGGGAAAACATCTGGCTGCGGTTGGGAGTCCGGCTGCTGCTAAAAGCGCATGACGTGTATATTGATATCAATCTATTTATACATAGATAATGGTAAATATTGTGGCGGAAAGCAAAAGGCCTCAACCCAGAGGTTCCCAGGGTAAATGCGGGGGGAACGTTTATGACTACGACGGTGGCGGCGGAGAAGAAGGACGAGAAGGTGGAAAAGCGGAAGGCGTTGGGGCGAGGGCTGGCGTCGTTGTTGCCTGGTCCGAGAGTTGTGTCGAGCACCGAGCCGCGAACCCCGAGCGGAGGCGCGGTCGCCGTGGTGACCCCCAGTCAGGGCGGTGAGTCTGCAAGCCAAACGGAAACGGACGAAGTGCGGGCGGCGGAGGCAGCGCGCGCGGCAGTATCCGCGCCACACGACCCAGCAACTACGATGATTTCGATTCAGCCGCAGGCGATTCAGCAAGACCACATGGTCGCCTTTTTGAACGTCGAGTTGATCGATAAGAATCCTTACCAGACGCGTTATGTGTTTGATGAGGAGCAGCTGCAGGAGCTGGCGGACTCCGTCCGGGAAAACGGGGTGGTGCAGCCGGTGGTGGTGCGTCCCGGGGAAGAAGGGCGCTACATTCTGGTGTTAGGCGAACGCCGGCTGCGGGCGTCGAAGATTGCGGGGAAGCAGACGATCCCTGCGCTGGTGCGGAGGCTTTCGCCGCAGCAGGCAGCGGAGATGACGGTGCTCGAGAACGTACAGCGCGAGGATTTGAATCCACTGGAGCAGGCGGAAGCGTTTCGAGTGCTGAGCAAGGAATTTCAGCTGACGCAGGCGCAGATTGCGGAGCGTATCGGCGTGTCGAGGGAGACGGTGGCGAATTACATGCGGTTGCTGCGGCTGCCGCAGGAGGTCATGGGATATCTGTTGTCGGGGCGGCTGACATTCAGCGATTGCCGAGAGATTTTGGCTCTGGAAAAAGAAGAGCACATCATCGAAGTGGCGAAAGAAGTGGTCACGAAGCATTTGAAGTGGGACGAGATTGAAGATCGGGTAGCGCGGCTGAATGGATTCTTGCCCATGCTGCCGGGACAGACCGTGCCGGGCGAGCTACAGAAAAAGGGCAGAGGGGCGCGATGGGTGGATCCGAATGTCAGGGCGGCGCAACTGGAGATGGAGCGAACCCTGGGGATGCGGGTGAGGATCAAGGATCGGAAGGGCAAAGGGAAGATTGTGATTGAGTACGCCACGGTGGATGACTACGAGAGAGTGGTCGAGAGGTTGAGGGGAAAATCCTAGCAAGTACCGAGGGCCGGGTCTTATATGGGCGGCTCAACAGCCGCCCTCTTTCTTGGACTTGGTGCAGGAATCGGCGCTGGAACAGTGATGACCTGGGCCGCCGCCGACTCGGTAGGTCTGGCGGGTAGCTACATCCAGACTAATGGCGAATCCAGCTTATCAACGGACCGGCTCGGCGTGGGATTTCGGTCGCGCTAGCTGATTGAAAGTTAGGAATGCAGGGCACGAATCAAGCCCCGGTGGGGAAAATCGGCGAAGTTAACGAATTTGGTTCCCGCTGCGAGTAGGGTTGGTCCCAAAGAAACCGGAGGAAAACGGCTTCGCCGGTCCGCACCCGAGCACATTTTGCGTGGTCCGCGTCGGCGGGCAGAGGAGTTCCGCTCCGTGGATCGCCGAGAGCCTTCCCTGAGCTTGTCGAAGGAGCGGCTGTCGCCACAGGAACCTCCACAGCCAAGAATCAGGTTGGTAATTGGTGGGAAGCGAATGGGAAGGGCGCGCCTTATGATTCTGTTGAAGAGGGAGAATCTTCGATAAGTGGGTGATGGCAGTGACAGAGAGGGGGAAAATGCTGGGGTCAGGGGCGACTCAGTTGAATTGGGTAAGAAGATTAAAGTGAGGCGGGTGGGAGCGGGGAAACGGAGAATGGTGCAATTCAAATTGAATGGGCGAGTATTTGAGGCGATCAAGCAGAATCGAGCGAAGCCGAGTCGGTGGGGGAAGCTGGCGCGGGAAAAGCATCCGGTGGTGCAGTTCGGGATGTGCAATCGCATAAGTATGTGGCTGTGTCGGTGGATGGAGAGGTGCTGGAGTACGGAAGTAAGTAGCGGGTAGTCAGTACCGAGCTGCGAGTAGGGATCAAGACCAGCCTCTTCGGCTGTGTCAGAGCAAGCTCGCCAGTCGCCTGCTTCCCCCGACGGCGTCATCGGTCACCGTCGTACAAATCCCTGAAATCTTCAACCCTGCGGTGTGCTGTTCTGTCCTCCTGAGCGGAGCCCTACCTTGGGAACAGCGCGTGGGCAGTAAGTTTCCCAGAGAAATCCTACTTGGCAAAGAAGTAGTCGAAGGATTTTACGGCGTTGAATTCATCGTCTTTGATGTCGAAGACGGTGTAAAGCTTGGTGACGTAGAGAACGTCCTGAACTTTCTTGCTGAGGCTGAGGAGTTTCAGTTCGCCGCCAGCGTTGCGGACGGCGGTGAAGCTGCTGACCAGTTCGCCGACGCCGGAGGAGTCGATGTAATCGACTTGGGCCAGGTTGAGGACGATTTTTTTCTTGTCAGCGCTAATGAGTTGGCGGACGGTGTCGCGGAGCTTTCCGGTTTCGTCGCCGAGGGTGATGCGTCCGTGGATGTCGACAATCGTGACGTGGCTGATTTCGCGAGTGCTTATCTGCATGGCAAATCGGGCCGCTTGATTGGCCTCAGGACTAAGACAATCTAACACGGAGGCACGAGGTCAGGCAGAAATACGAAGCGAAAAAACTTTGAGGTAATGTGGCTGTCATTGCGCTGCCGGGGTCGGCTGGGAGTCGCGGATGTCCTGGATGGGCGAAGTGACAATGGGGGTGGCGTATTCGGGATGGCGGAACTCCAGGTGCATACCGCGCCCAACATATTGAAGTTTGAGCATGGAGCCTCCCCATGTGGATCCGGCGATGGCGACCAGTACCGGGCTGGGGCAGAATTCGGGATGGCCGGACAGAAGAGCTTCGCTGCCGCCGAGAAGCACGGCGGTGTAACAGTGGTGAAGAGTCTGAATCTCGAGCACGGTCGAGGGTGGAAGATCGCGGAGAAAGACTCCGCCTTCAATTTCAGACTGGACGATTGCGTGGTTGACTTCGTCAGCTAGATTGGGGTGAGGGCTGAACATACGGGTAAAACGTTCTTCGGAGTGTACTCCAAATCGAGGCGGGAGGGGGAAGGCGTTTGAGGAACTTTGGAACATAGGCTAACGGTTAGATGTCGGGAGGGGGAAGGAGGGTGCTGGAAAAAGGATGGGGAGATTTTGCGGGCCGATTGCATCGCTCCCCTTCGGCTTCGCTCAGGGGCAGGCTTTGGCGCAAAGAACACGCTCAGGATGCCAAAAGGATTAGGGGAGGGTCGCGATGGAGCCTTTGGGACCAACGAAAATCGCTCCGCCGGTGGGGTAGGGGCTGACGGCGTTGAATTGGATGCCGGCCTTCTTGGGAGGGCTGATGCGAGTAGGGTTTTTGGGCGGGCGGAAATCGAAGATGAACTTGGGCGCGGCGAGGAAGAGGCGGATGTGGGCTTGATCCACGTCCAAGGACATGGGGGATGATGATATGGATTTTCGATCATAGACTGCGGCGGAAAAATAGGCTTGCGGGAAGATCTTGGAGAGGGTCCAGGTCTGGCCGCCATCGTTGGTGAAGGCGAGGTTGGGCCCGTCCTGGTCGGGATGTTTGTAGTCGCCTCCGGCGATGACGCCGTGAAGCGGGTCGCGAAAGGCGATGGAGAAAATACCAGCCGAATCGGCGCCGTGAGTAATCGGCGTGTCAAAGACTTGCCAGGTATGGCCGCGGTCGGCAGAGTGGAAGACGCGGGCCCTCTTGCCTCCGCTGGCGAACCAAATATTAGGATCGTTGTTGGGAAGAATCGCGAGACAACGATTGCTGGCGGCGAAGGCGCCTTCGCCGTCGAGGGCTCGCGGAAGTTGCGACGGTGGGATCGGGGTCCAGGATTGGCCGTCAGTGGTGAGGAGGAGTTGGAACTTGAGCTGGCCGATTTCGTCGGGGATGGGATCGCCGAGGACGATACCATGGGTGGAATCCCAGAAAGCGATCGAGTCGAAGAAAGCTTTGGGATTCGAGCTGGTGAATTGGAGTTGCCAGTGCTGGCCCGCGTCGGAGGTGTGGTAGATGCGGGACTGGTCACCGGGCCCGGAGGACAAGAGGAAGGCTTCGTCAGCGGAGAAGGCGACGATGCCGCGGAAATCCAGAGCCGTAGCGTCAGGGACTTGGGCCGGGATCCAGGTTCGTCCGGCGTCGGTGGTGCGAACGTAGGTGCCGTGGGTGCCGGAAGCCCAGGCGAACTGCTGCGAGACAGCGCTGACGCCGCGAAGATTTTCCCTGGTGTGCGAGGTCTGAGTCTGGCGGGCAACTTGGGCAAAGGCAGTCGTGGCGATGAGAAGGATGAGCAAAGATCGCATGCGGGAGATTGTCTCAGAAAAGGTACGAACGTCAACCAAAACGTCTTCCGGACTCTGAATCCGCGTCAACGATCCGGTAGCTCGGCTACTTCGCGGTGAACTCGGCGAAGGCTGCGCTCTTGCCGAAATAGATTTGGAGCGTGCATTTCTCGCCCACGTGCATGAAGGCAACCTCGAGCGAGTTACCGGACTGACTCACCTCATCCGTTTCCATGAGGGAACGGGCGACGTCCTGCTTCTCGTCGTAGGAGGCGCCTCGCGTGACGTTCTTGTTGACGGCAAGGGTCCACTTTCCTCTCGCGGGGATGGGGTAAACGGTATAGGCGCCGACAGGAATAAAAACGCCTCCCAAGCTGAGCTGGGCCTCGGTGAAGAGAGTCATTGGGGCACCCCCAGGAGCCCAAGGCTTACCGTTGGGAAGCCTGTCATTCTTGGAGGAGATGGGATTGTAACGGATATAAACTTGGCGTCCATCGTCGAGATTACAGGTTGCGGTGGACTCGGATTGCTGCTGCGCGAAGCCAGCGGCGGCTAGCAACAAGAAAATGGCCAGGACGAAGTGAGAGCGGAGCATGGCGTGATCCCTCGTGGGCAAGAGTGTAGCGCTGAAAACGCAGAAGGGGAAGCGGATTCGAGCTTTGATTTTTAATTGAGCGAGATCAGTTTTTCCTTGGCGCGTGCCCAGCGAGGGGCGCGTCTTAACGGGGTTTCTCGACTTTGTAGTGCCGTCCTTCGGACGATCCTTCTCGGCTCCGAATGACAGAATGCGGAGCAAAGGCGAAAGGAGCTGGAGAAAACGAACTAAAGTGAGCAATTTCCGCCGATCGTTGCTGGTCTTCGGTGACGTTCTCAGAGGGCGGGGCGGTTGCTACCGTGGCTTTGCCGGTATGGAGTATCCCGTACCGAGCAAGGATGGGAGCAAATGGCGAACGCGGCAAAGCTGAGAATTCTTTACGGTGAGGGGGATGTGGCAGCGCAGGCGGCTCCAGCAGCGGCATTTGAGAAGGCGGGGCACGGTGTGGAGAAGGCCGTGGGGCGCAAAGCGGTTGTGGAAGCATTGCAAAAGGGCACGTTCGACCTGGTGGTGCTGGGTCCGAGCCTGACACGGAATGATCGGCATCACCTTCCCTACATGGTGAAGAAAGCGCAGGCGCACGCGGCGGTGCTGGTAATGCACGCCGATGGCAGCCGGCACCCTTATGTGGATGCATGCACGGATACGGGCGCGAGCATCGAGAACGTGCTGGCGAGGATTGAGGGAATGCAGATTGCGGGTCTGATGTCTGAAGCCGCGAGAGCAGCGGCTGGACGGTAGGTCGGTCCAGGTTCTCAGTTGCCGGTTTGCAGTTTTCAAGTTCAATGGGCGGCCTTTGCGGGCCGCTTTTCTCTTTGCAGGGGTAGGATTTTATGCACTGCGTAGTCATTTTGAATCTTGCTGAATAAGAATCATGGAAGTACCCAGGTGGGAGCGAATGAGTCGGGTAAGCGTTCTTGCAGTGCCGGATGCAGGCTGTGATGTGGTGAAGTGGAATTTTCTCTGCCGGGTGATGTGGGGCTCATGCCCGAACCGAGTTGGTAATAGTGGAGTCGTGCTGGGCGCTGTGGATACGTTATGAATGCAAATGAGCACTCTGGGGCTGCTAGCAATCGTGACGTGGGAGAGGGGGCGCGATCCACCTGGACTTCTAATATACGGCGAGTCTGCGGATTAGGGAGTGTAGGAACATGTCACGAATGAAATTGGGGCGGCCGGTTGGCCGCCCTTTTTTTTGTGGCGAAGAGGAACCTGCGTCAGGCGGCTCGACCCAGGACCGGCTGCGTGCATTGCATGCAACGGCGGGCTTCGATCGGAATCTCGCTGAGGCATTCAGGACACTTCTTGGTAGTGGGATCGGGCGCCTTCTCGCCGCGATGCATGCGGGCGATGAGGGCGTTGACCGGGGTGACCACGAAGAAGTAAATGGCTGTGGCAATCAGGAAGAAAGAGACACAGGCGTTGATGAAATCTCCGACTGGGAATGGCGTGCCGCGAATCGAAAAAGCGATATTGGAAAAATCCGGCTTGCCAACGAGTGCGGCAATCAGGGGTGTGAGCAAGTCTTTCGTGAGCGCCGTAACTACACCGCCGAAGGCCGCGCCGATGACTACGCCGACGGCCATGTCCACGACATTGCCGCGCAGGATGAATTTTTTGAAACCGTCTAGCATGCGAAAACCCTCCTAAAAGGCTGGTCGCAAATGTATGATAGGAAGCGCGGAACGTCAAGCAAAACAGAGGCTCTCGGCTTGTCCAGAAGGCGCAGTTGAGGGTGGGACGGGAGCCGATGGCGGCATTTCCGCTAGCGGCAGATTGCGTAGATCCTCGTCGCTCAGGGCAGGCCTTCGCGCAAACGACGCGCTCAAGGATGACAAGAAAGTTTGCGGGCCTGATGTCTTCCCTAGACGTTTTGTGATATCAAATCCGCATCGGCATGACAATATAGCGATACTTATAATCGTCGCCTTCGGCAGGGCGGAACTGGCCGGCGGATTGAGAATCCTTCAGTTCGAGGCGGACTTCGTCGGTTCCGGAGGCTTTCAGGAAATCGACGAGATACTGAGCGTTGAAGCCAATGGTGAGGGTTTCGCCGTCGTAAGGAGCTTCGATGGAATCCTCGGACTCGCCGGCTTCCGTGGAAGACGCCGAGATTTTTACTTCTCCTTTTTCCAGTTTCATGCGGACGGCGCGTGAGCGCTCGTCGGCGAATTGGGCGACGCGGAGAATGGCAGAATTCAAGTCGGAGTTGTTCAGTGTGATGCTCTTGCTGTTGTCTTTGGGCAGAACAGCTTCAAAGTTGGGGAATTGCCCGGTAAGTTGGCGCGAGGTGAGCAGGCGCGATCCGATGCGGAAGTAAAGAGTGGAGTCGTCCTTGGCGAATTCGACGGTGTCCGCATCGGTGGAATCGAGCAGGGATTTCAGTTCGTCCATGGCTTTCTTGGGGACGAGCGTCTTCATCTCGCCGGAGATGCCTTCGAATTTCTCTCCACTGCGCTCGCAGTGGGCGAGGCGGTGACCGTCGGTAGCGACCATGGTGATGGACTCGGGCTTGAGCAGCATCAGAGCCCCGTTCAGCGTATAGCGCGACTCCTCGCTGGAAATGGCGAAGCAAGTACGGGCGATCAAACCGCGCAGTACCTGGCCGGTAATTTTCACCACGCCTGCGGTGGGAAATGCCGGGAGGCTGGGAAAATTTGACTTCGACATGCCGACCATCTTGGTGTTGGAGCGGCCACAGCGAATGCTGACCCAATGATTATCCAGCAGTTTGATGGTGATGTCGGAGTCGGGCAGGAGCTTTACGTAGTCATGAAGCTTGCGAGCGGGAATCGTGCAGGAGCCTTCTTTTTTTACTTTCGCGTTACATGAGGTGCGCAGGCTAAGGTCGAGGTCAGTGGCGGTAAGGAAAAGTTTTCCCTCGGCGGCCTCGAATAGATAATTGGACAGAATGGGGATGGTAGTCTTGCGCTCGACCACGCCCTGCGTGGCGGTTAACTCGCGCAATAATTCCACTTTGCTGACCGTGATCTCCATCGTTCCTACTCCTACCGCAACGGCCGCTTCCACCGGCATAGACTGTATCTCCCCTGCCGCTTGCTACTTTTATTACTTTCCTTATATCAAATAAAAAACCTATAAAACCAGCAGTAACAGTAGGCGCTTCGGAGAAGTGGAAAAAACTGGCAACCAACCTAGTATCAGAACCTTGGGGACCAGCCCTTCGTGTGAGTAATCGGTCCCGAAGCTGGCGGAGACCCTACGATAAAATTCCCCCATTTCTGATTCACCGGAGCCTTGCACAGCTTCCACAGCGCGTTCACAGACCTTAAAAAAGGAAGACCGCGCCGCACGGTGCAAAACACAAAAGTCGCCGCGATTATCCGCCTAATTGTTCGGTCAATTTATTGATCAGCCTGTTTAAATCTTTGTCGTTCTTGCGAACCTCTTCAATTTTCTCGACAGAGTGCAAAACGGTGGTGTGATGCTTTCCGCCGAACTGGCGCCCGATCTCCGGCAGCGACGCTTCCGTCATGTGCTTGGCGAGATACATGGCAATCTGGCGCGGGTAGACGATCGCGCGCGAATTATCTTTGGCCTTAATCTCGACCAGGCGCAGACCGAACTGTTCGGCGACCATTTTCTGGATGGACTCGATCGTGACCTTGCGGGCTTGCGAGTCGATGAAGTTTTTCAGAACCTGTTGCGCGTAAGGAAGTGTGATCTCGGCGCCGATGAGGGATGAGTGGGCAACGAGGCGGATGAGCGCGCCTTCGAGCTCGCGAACATTGGAGCGGATATTCTGCGCGACGTAAAGAGCCACGTCGGTGGGCAGCGTAACTTTTTCCTGTTCGGCTTTCTTTTGAAGGATGGCGACTTTTGTTTCGAGGTCCGGAGGCTGGATGTCGGCGATCAATCCCCACTCGAAACGGCTGCGCAGGCGATCTTCGATCTCGGCGAGCTCTTTGGGAGAACGATCGCTGGCGATCACGATCTGCTTCATCGTGTCATGCAGAGCGTTGAAGGTGTGGAAGAATTCTTCCTGGGTGCGTTCCTTGCCGGCGAGGAACTGGATGTCGTCGACGAGCAGGACGTCCACGCCGCGGAATTTATCGCGGAAGCTGGTCATCTTGTCATAGCGCAGCGAATTAATCATGTCATTGGTAAACTTCTCGCTGGATACGTAGCAGATGGCGGCCTGCGGCTGGCGGCGCTTAACCTCGTGTCCGATGGCTTGCATGAGATGCGTCTTGCCCATGCCCACTCCGCCATAGAGAAACAACGGATTGTAAGCTTTGGAGGGACGCTCGGCGACCGCCTGGCAGGCGGCGTGCGCGAACTGGTTGCCGGAGCCGATGACGAAGGCGTCGAAGGTGTAGCGCGGATTCAGTTGCGCGGCGCCATCCCAATCGAAGCGCGCCTGCGCCGGAGCTGCCACAACCGGAGTCGCATTGAGTCCGCCGTTGTGGCGGACCGGGGTCGCGGCAGGATCGTCCTCAGGTGTGACGAATTTTACGTCGTTGAATTCGAGGCCGAGGTTATCGATGGCTTCCTGGATGAGGTCGGCGTACTTGTCGCCGGCGTGACGGAACTCCACCGTGGGCACGCGGACGAATAAAATTCCGCCACTGGAGTGGCTGTAGCGTGTGGGCTTCAACCAGGTGTCATAAGAGTGTCGATTAATCTTTTTTTCCAGCGCGTCGAGAATGCGCATCCACGGATTGGGGGAAATTGTTGTACTTGTCGCAGACATAATAGTGAGAACCAATAAGAAAATACCCGCCGCGGCGTCCCGGCGGCTGGCTGAGGGCGCCTGTTAATAATGCCGTTGACCAACGAACTGGTGGAACTCTAAGTGTACTGCGGAATGCGCACTGTGTGCCGAGCGCGGTTCACGGTGAATGAGAATTGCTAAACTTGAACAGTGCCGAATGGTAGCACGAAATTTTTGGCGTCGCACTAAAATCTTGAGCGACAATTTTTTATGCACGACGATTCAGAACGCGAACAGTCACGCGTGTCAAGTGTCGAGGATGTAACTGCAGCGGGTGCGGTGCAACGAACGCGGTAAAGGGTTCAAGTTCGGGAGCGGGAGAAGTTTGTCGTCGCTTGCGAGATCCGAAGCGCACAGGGAGCAGACCTGCGAATCGCCACTCAGCAATCCACACACTCGCCCAACGGATGGGGTGCACGTCGAATTTTTGCACAATAAGCAGTCCTCTGCGCGGCTCGACGCTCCCAAAAGTCTTCGAATCTACCACTGAGCTTGCAGCGGCGGAGTGCGATGCTGGAGTTGGCTGCGAGTAGGCTCCAGTGCATGCCCGTCCTCTCGAGGCGGGTACCGATGGCAACTTTACAGCCCGCCTCCAATTCGGCGGCCATGGAAAGCGCCGCCACTCTGGACGCCGCTCCGACACGTCGGGCGGTAGTAATAAGCTCGCTCCACGTGCAGGGTGCCGAGAACACTTTCGAAGCTTCTTCCCATGGCGCCCGCGGTGCAGCGCCGGAGCACCGCAAGCGCACGCTAGATGCGCCCCGGTGTGATCG
>JBEKUD010000036.1:0-40101 GCA_049515395.1 Candidatus Sulfotelmatobacter sp.
GTCCCCAAAGGAAGGTACTTGGTCTTCACTCTGCCGTTTTTTCAAATGCCAACGATGAAAACGCAAGACTTAAGCACGAAAATCATCACAAAGAAACCGGAAAATGTCCGCAACTGCGAAAGGTGGGCTAGGCACTAGGGAGAGGCATCGGCCCTACGGGCGGGACACATTTGGTTCCAACCTTGTGTGCGCAAACCAGAAGCACATAAATTGGGGTCAACTTCATGAGGACTTTTTCCAGCGAGGGGTGCTTCCGCCAGTAAGGTTGTTGCTGGTGCAGACCCACTGTTTCATGGACCTGCAAGCCGGAGGCATTCAGCGACTGGACAAGGCGGGCCATGGTGTTGGCCTTGTAGCGCACGGGAAAGATGTCTTCGTCCGCCCGAGAATCCACTGCTTGGACAATGCGGTGGCGCAATTTCTCTGGCAACAACTTCGTAGCAACAGCATTCCCAAGAATTGCGTAGTTCAGCAGATTTGGGGTGATAACGACAAGCGCACCTCCGGGACGGAGACAGCGAGCGGATTCGGCAAAAGCACGACGGGGCTGAGCAAGGTGCTCCACGACCATGCGACAAGTAATCAGATCAAGGCTGTTGTCGGCAAAAGGCAGGTCGTAAAGCGATCCATGGACCAGTAACTTGATATTGCGGTTGGAAGTCACCGAAACGTCTATGCCGACAATGGTTTTGCAATGGCTGGCAAGCCAGTCTTCAAGCGGGTCCATGTCGCACTCAAGGAGACGAGAACCGCAGCCAGCGTCTAGCCAGACTGTGTGAGCTGACAAGTGCTCGGAGATGAGGCTGGCATATGCTTCCGACTTGGCCGCCCACTGTGCTCCGCTGAGCGGGATTTGGACTGTTTGGGCCTCGACCCTCATAAGAAACTCCTGAAGTACTTACCACTCCAGGAAGCCTCTGTCCAGCTTTTTCACGCCGAGTCTGTGGCGGCCTGAAATGCTCGCGTTAGGTTTTGGTCGACCAGTTGATGTAACCGTGCGCCGTCAAAGGCGCTGGACTGCAGCGGGTGGAACTCCTGCCGGGAAATCGGTTCGCTCCATCCGCTAGATGGAATCCGACGGTCGATCCTCGATCGAGGATGGCGTTAAGCTACCGGTGATCAACGCACTCTACGGTGCAATCACAGTGGATAAGGAGATCGACCTTGGAGAAGCATAACAATTCTCGAAAGAAGAGTGAACCGACATCGAAGCGGGCGAACTCGCGGGGCGCGATGCAGCGAGATACGATGGAAGTGCTGGCGGAACTGGTGGGAAAGCTGAAGGAAAAGCTGGATCCGAAAAAGGGGGTAGCAAGCAGCGCCGGAGGAGAGCATCCGCGAGGTGAGCTTCGGTGAGCTTCGGCCCAATCTCGACCGTCTGACAGTAGGAGTGGATTGGGGAGACCAATGGAGCCATTACTGCAGTTTTGGTCTGGAGGGAGAAACGCTGACGGAAGGACAGTTGCGGACGACACCGCAAGACGTTGCGGAACCTTTTCAGGCGTTGAATGGGGCGCGTCTCGTTGTCGAAGTGGGTACACACTCTGCCTGGATACGGGACGTCATGTGCAGTTGCGGACACGAAGCGCTGGTGGTTTGACTTTCTGGGATACACGTTCGCGCCCTTGGCGAGCGCCAACGTCGCGCTATACAACCGCACGGCTGCCTCGCTCAGCCGAGCGCGAGTGGGTTGATTGTCCTAGCGCCGAAATCATGGACTAGGGGACTCCGGCAGTTGCCTGCATGAGACCTGTGATATCAGCACCTGGGTCTTTTCCGTCCGTGCCCACATTTCTAAAGGGACTGCCAGGGGCCAACTGATAATTTCCGCCATTTCCGTTATTGAAGTCTGTGAAGCCCAGCGATTCCAAGTTTGGCGCCTCAACATTTTGCGCTGGAAGTGGACTGCCCGGAAATTTCGACGTCGACGAGGTATTAGCGAACACGTTACCCGCCGCAGTCCAAGTATCTCCCATGCAGCCGTGCAGCGCACCAAGCATTCCGGCCCCGCTTGCCGCGGCGCACCCAGGCTGATGCTTACCGGGCAACACTTGGTGGAAGCCGTAGTCTCCCGTGGTCATTAAATTATTGTTGAACGAGAAGTTTGCGATAACCTGCGGCGCCCCTTGAATTGTGACATTGGCAATGCCGGAACCGACTGGGAACCCAGTGTTGTGGTTGATCGCGATGTCGTGGGGCCAATTGGTAGGTTGCGCAGTGGCGATTGCGAAGAGAAATCCGTCGGAGCAGCAATCGCCCGGCAGCGAGTAAGTCGGTTCACTGATATCTTCGAGGAGATTGTCGTGGAGGCTGAGGTCGTACAAGGAGCCGGAGAGATAGTCGCAGCTTCCCGTGCCATCTCCTGATTGACCTTCACAAGTTGTTGCGTACGTGGTTGATAACCCGATGCCGTTAACCGTGTGGCGCACAATGTTGTAACGGAAGGTCACGTCGTGAACGGAGCACTCCGGGCACTTCCCATATTGGTTCTTCGGGTAAAAGAGTATGGCGGTACCTTTCTGAGCCATGGCCCAATTATTCTCAAAGATGTTCCCCTCAACCAGCTCACGAGCTCCAGTCTTGTTTTCAAACAGGTTCTTCACGACAAAGAGCGTGCCAAAATACGTGGGGCTCAACTTCCACCAGGTAAGGGGCTTGAACATGTGGTTGCGGCGAAGCTCTACGTCGGTCACGTTGGCGGAAGAAGCCCCGCCGCCCCAAAGAACGTTCTCTCCAGAAGCTTCCAGGAAGTTATTCACAATCTTGACCGGTCCGGTCCCAGTGACCGAACCAATCGCCGCAGAATCTGCGCCGAAACCCGAAACCTTGGAATGAATATCAGAGATATAAGAGTCGATTACGGCGATATAGGAACTGCTGGAAAATGCCACACCTTTTACATCCTCTCCAATTGGCGAACCATGGATCCAACAGCGATCGAAGATGATATGGTCTGCGCCGTTCAGCATGACCAGATCGTAATAGCCTCCGGCCGCACCATTGGCCTCAGTGTCGGCGATTTCCAGCCCCACCAGCCGATAGTAATTGGCGCCGTCATCAGTACCAATGATTTGGTCTGCGTGAGCCAATCCGGCGATCCGAGCCATCACGTTGCTGGTAGATGCGCAGTTCAAGGCTGGGCGACCTGGCAGCGACGCAACCCCTGCGTTACAGGGCGTGGCGCGAACGCCTTCCGGCGGAAGACCGGAACTGAGGGAACTGCTGCTGATAGTGATGTAATGGTTAGCGTCGCAATTCTTGGCTGGCAGAGTGAATCCGGAATACGTTTGGCCAGCCTGGAGCACAAGTGTATCGCCGCAACTGGCGTTATCGAGCGTGGTTTGTACGTTCGAGCCAGGGGAGACTTGAAACACGGCTCCTGGCGAAGGCGTTGAGCTCCCTGCCGTTTGATAACAGGCTGCGGGCGCGGCCGCCGGCCCATCGGCTGTTCCAAAGTTCGGAATGTCTCCGGCATTGCAGTAGCGATTGTCCGCCGAAGACGGAGTCGATCCAGAACCGGGATTGCCACCCGTTGGCGATGAGGACGAAGCAATTGTCAAGGTGGTAGTGCTCTGTGCGGAAGAGTTAGCCCGGCTGGTGGCCACAACCTGGAAAACAGTACCGGCCTTGGCATTTGGGGCAGTGAACAGACCGGCATTGGAGATGACCCCGCCGCTGGCAGACCAAGTTACTCCTGTATTGCTGGTGTTGCTTACCAGTGCTGAAAACTGCAGTTTTCCACCTGCTGTCACAGATGGGTCCGCCGGAGAAATCTGTACGGTGGCACAATTGAAACAGGAATTTATCGGCAGTGTATAGGAGTGCTCGCCCCAGACAGTCAGGCCGCTGAAAACGAAAATCTTGAAGGTAAAGCTGCCCGCCCGGGCCGGAATTCCGGAAATGATTCCTGCCGCCGTGTCCAGAACTAGCCCGGGGGGTAGCTCTCCTTGAGCGATGAAAAAGTGATAGGGCGCCGCTCCGCCGCTAACCGACAGCACCGCTTGATAGCTCGCGCCGAGACTGCCAGGGACCAGGGCCGCGGGAAGAGAAATGGATTGGGCCGATTGCCGCGCGGATTGTGAGGAAGATTGCGCTGCACTCTGCGGGATCGTGTTACATCCCAGTAATAAAACTGAGCCGGCGGCCAATGTTAAGAATAGAAAAAGCTTAATGCTTCGCTTCGAGTGAACATTGTCGAAACGAAAACAAGAGTTCAACCGTGCCATGTCTTTCCCTCGGGACAAATATGTTGGGGGACCAAGGGCTAGAGTCCTTGAAAAGACTTTAATAAGAAGACGTGGGCCTCAGTAGATATCTGAAGGCCGTGCCCTACTGGGAACACGGAAGTACAAGTCGTCAAGACCAAAAGGCCGACTCCTTGTGCTGTAGCGGGAAAAATGGCGGAGATCCTTGTCTTTCTACGAATGAAGCAATCGTGCACGGAGTGGCATTCGCGCGAACTCTTCAGGCCGTGGAAAGGATGGCGAAGCAAAGGCAATCCGAAGGGCAAACGAAGCTCAATGCAACGAGGCAGGGAGTGTAGGGCTGGCCATAACGTCGTGCAGAGTAGAGGCAAAGTCCTCAGCCACTCTCGTCCAACTATAGTTTTCCTGGACCAGAGTTCTCGCGGCCGTTCCCAATTGCTGCCGCCGTTTGGGATCACGCAGCAGGGATGCAACCGATTTGGCGAAATCGTTTGGAGTATCTGCCAGAAGGATATTCTCGCCCGACCGGACTGCCAGGCCCTCGGCTCCCACCGATGTCGAAACGACTGCCTTTCCCATTGCCATAGCTTCGAAAATCTTAAGGCGTGTGCCACCGCCGATGCGCAGAGGGACAATACAAACCGAGCCTCGTACCAGAAATGGGCGAATGTCATTCACCCAGCCGGTAAGCCGAATATTCTTTTCCAACTCGGCCAACGCTTGCAGTTTGAGAGAAGGGCTTCGACCCACAACCTGCAGAGACACGTCGGGGCACTCCTGCTTGATCAGTGGGAGGATGGCATCGGCGAAGTAAAAAATCGCATCCTCGTTCGGAAGCCAATCCATCGAACCTGTGAACACGAGGGAATTCGCGGCCTCTTCCCCGGGTGTGGCTTGGAAATATTCCACGTCGACGCCGGTGGGGATTACGGTTAGCTTTTCAAGGCCAAGAAAAGACCCAAATGCATCACGATCCGTTTCAGATACTGTAAGCACGCGGTCGGCAAGACGCAGATATCGTCGTTCAGCGGCTTCCATCTTTCGCCATTCCAGCCACGATATCCGCTTCCAGATGGCATTGCTGGCAACCTCATGATGGCGCCGCCAAATTGTAGCCTCCACGTTGTGAGTGAATAGCACCTTGGGAGTGGCACAATCCCACGGGATAACTCCTGCTGCCGCCATGAAATCACACACGATGACGTCATAAGTTTCCTGCTCAAGCAGCGCGCGCAACCCGCGGCGTACTTCAGGGCGGCAATATTTTGTGATGCCGTAGGGCTCGGAGGAGAATAGGCGAATTGCATAGTCGCGCATCTCTGCGAAGCTCTTCGGTGCGGGGATTCTCAGTGGCAGGGTGACGACGCGGTCAAATATGTGCTGTAAATCAGCATGCAGGTCGGGATCATGCGCCGCATAGAACGAAAAGAACGTGATGGAATGCAGGCGTGCCAACTGCCGGAGGATATTGTAGCTGCGGATCTTTCCACCAGTATCAGGAGGGACTAGGCCCCCCGCCTTTACCCACAGGATCTTCATGGCGTTACCAACAAATTCCTTTGTACTCACCTGAAGTTGCGGGCCGCGATTTTCGTTCGAGATTTACCAGGTCGATGACAATGTGGTCGGGACGGAGGGACCGGCGCAGCTCATCGTTATCCAGTCCGCGAGTTGCGATTATGATGACCTCGGCATCGCTTACCACTTGCGTCATGCTGGCCGAAAGGAAAGATCCAATATGGGGAATCACTTCCTCAATATACTGCCGGTTCGAGCCGATTAAGTGTCCCAAAGACACATTGTCATCCCAGATCCGAATTTGCCGGCCTTCGCCGAGGAGACGTTTCACGAGCTGCACCTGAGGGCTCTCCCGCAGATCGTCGGTGCCGGCTTTGAAGCTTAAGCCGAGTATGCCAACTTTCTTCTTGCCGGTTTCGAGCACCAGCTCCACAGCGCGATCGAGGTGCTCGTCGTTGCTCGGAAGAATGGACTGAAACAAGGGCAGATTGAGGTCCAACTCTTTGGCTCGATAGTTCAGCGCACGCACATCCTTGGGCAGACACGAGCCGCCAAAGGCGAAACCAGGTTTCAAATAGGTGGAAGAAATGTTGAGCTTGGTGTCAGCGGTAAAAATCTCGACCACGGCTTCAGCATCGACGCCCATCTCTCTTGCCAGGGTGCCAATCTCATTCGCAAAAGAAACTTTTACGGCATGCCAGGCGTTACAAATGTATTTAATCATCTCGGCGGAGCGGAATGAGGTTTCGAATATCCGTCCCGAAACCCACTTGTAGACCTCACTCAACAATCTGCTGTGTTTCGAGTCAGCGGCGCCGATCACCGTCATAGCAGGTTCGAGGAAGTCGGCGACGGCCGTACCTTCCCGCATGAATTCTGGATTGACACAGACGCCAAAGTCCTGACCAATCTTCTTCCCGCTGGATTTTTCCAGCGCCGGGACGACGATCGTCTCCGCCGTCCCAGGTAGAACGGTGCTCCGCAGCACTACCAGGTGAAATTTATTCTTTTTCTTCAGAGCCTTTCCGATTTCCCGGCAAACCGGTTCGATATGACCCAGGTCGAGTTTCCCATTGCGCAAGCTCGGTGTTCCCACGCATAGGAAAGAAATCTCGCTATTCAGGACCGCATGCGCGGAGTCCGAAGTTGCATGCAGCTGGTTTGCGGCATGGCTTTTCGCGATAAGATCGCTCACCTTAGGCTCCACGATCGGACTGCAGCCGGCCTTCATGGCTTCGACCTTGGCGGGGCTCAAGTCGACTCCGATCACATTATGCCCCCTGTGCGCCAGGCAGGCGGCTGTGACCGTGCCCACATACCCTAGACCGAAAACGCTAATCGATGGATTCATGCGGAGATGCAATTCCCTTTCTCTGCAACCACCAGAGAGCTAGTAAGACTGTGTAATGATTCTTAGGTCGAAACAGTGCCGGAGATGGAACCAGTGAGAGTCGCTCAAAAATTGAATGTCTGCACCACCCGTTTCATACCCAGTTGATCAAACCATAGATATTATTTAAGCATGTGGGTGCGATTTGCGTGGGCGGGGAGGATACACGGAGGTAACTAAGGCTGGTTTCTTCGATTCGATAGGATGACCTGGGATGAGCGTGACTGCAAAGCATAAGACCTCCACCGATGTGCTAGCGGTACCTGACCCCGCGTGGAATCATCATTCGGAACGCCCCAGGCGGAAAGTCTTTTATCTGCTGGACTCACTCAACGTCGGTGGAACCGAAACCCAGGCGGTGGAATTGGCGCTCCGGATTCCGAGGGTTGGCTACGATGTGACGCTTGGTTGCCTGCGCGCCCAAGGCCCATTGTTGAAAGGACTTCAAGGAACAGCGGTCGTCGTGCGTGAATTCCATCCCGGGGATGGAATCGACAGTCCGACGGGGCTTCTCCAACTGCTCCGACTCAGCTGGTTCCTTAGAAAGCAGAAGTTCGACATTGTGCACACGCACGATTTGTGGTCGAATCTGCTCGGCGTTCCAGCAGCACGATTGGCGGGAGTGCGGGCAATTATTTCCAGCCGGCGCGATTTGGCGCACTTCGACTGGTACCGGGGCAAGCGCCGAGGATGGCTGCGGCGCATCCAGAATTTGGGAAGCGCAGTACTGACCAACGCCACGCCGATACGTGACGCACTAATTGCAGAGGATGGATTTGCGGCGGAAAAGTTGCGCGTAATTCATAATGGTGTTGATATCGAGAAATTCCATACGAGCAGGGATGAACGCGATCAGCTGTTTCCGGCAGTTGGGGAGGGTAAGCTTATCGTGCTGGTCGGGAATATGCATACGGATGTGAAGGGACATCCATGGCTGATTACTTCCGCGCCTGCCATCGTTCACGAATTTCCATCCACTAGATTCGTTCTTGCCGGTGATGGAGAGCAACGGGCGCGCTTCGAGCGGCAAGTTGCGAGTCTGAGTCTGGAGCAGAATTTCCTGTTCCTTGGCCGGCGCAGCGATATTCCAAGAATTCTCGGTTGCTGTGACATCGCCGTGCTTCCTTCCCGGGCAGAAGGTCTACCGAATGCGGTCCTGGAATATATGGCGGCCGGACTGCCAACCATCGTCAGCCGGGTAGGGGGGAATACCGAACTTGTCCAGGATGGCGTGACGGGACTGCTGGTGCCGCCGGAGGATTCGGGAGCCCTTTCGGGAGCATTACTAAGGCTCTTGCGTGATCCGGTCCTGGCGCGGCGGATGGCGCAAAGCGGACATGAGTTCACGGTCCGAAATTTCAGCTTCGAGAGGCTGGTGCGCGAAGTGGACGAACTCTACAGCGAACTATTGCTGTGAAGCTGAGGAAGTCAATAAGCGATGGCAAATACTTCCCAATGGAAAAATCGGCTTGCTCGCCTCACCACTATGGACCGACACGAGCTTTTTGACCGCTTGAGACAGCAGGTTATGGCTCGCGCCGATATACTGCGCCACCGAATTAGCCGAGGTTTTGCGAGCGCCCACCTTGGACCGGCCGGATCTGAGGGGCATTTTTTTTTCCCACCCGCAGAACTTCCCGCACTATTCGCTGAACTGGAAAATGGTTTTCCTTCACAGGCGAACGAGATCATCTTGATGGCAGAACGGATTTGCCGCCACCGGTTTGACCTCTTGGGCTACGAAAATCTGGACTATGGTGCGGAGATCGATTGGCATTTCGACATCGTGCACGGCAAGCGCGGGCCGCGCAAACCCTGGTTCAAGGTGAAGTATCTCGACTTCGAGGAGGTGGGAGACTCAAAGATTACCTGGGAACTGAACCGCCATCAGCACTTCGTAACGCTGGCTAAGGCATACTGGCTAACGGGCAATGATAAATTTGCGCACGAGATCTTTGCGCAGTGGACGCACTGGCAGAAAGAGAATCCTTATGCCATAGGATTGAACTGGGCGAGCAGCTTGGAGGTCGCCTTCCGTAGCTCGTCCTGGATTTGGACTTTCTTCCTGTTGCACGACTGTCCGCTTTTCACGATCGAACTACGCAAGCAATGGCAGGATGCATTGAGCCTTAACGGACGCCACATTGAGACTTACCTTTCCACATATTTTTCTCCGAATACACACCTGCTGGGCGAGGCACTGGCTCTATTTTTCCTGGGAACCCTATTTCCCAGTCTGCCCCGGGCTGCGCGGTGGCAGAGACGCGGCTGGGAGATCTTGCAAGGTGAGGCCGCGAAGCAGGTCAGAGAAGACGGATTCTATTTCGAGCAATCCACTCATTACCATGTTTACGCATTGGATATCTTTTTGCATGCCAGGATTCTGGCCTGCCTCAATAAAGTTTCGATTTCCTCCGGGTTTGACGAAATCTTGCAGAGCATGCTGAATGCCCTGCTGTTGCTGGGGCGGGCCGGGATACCGCCCAGCATTGGTGATGACGATGGGGGAAGGCTATTTGATCCGTTCCGTAGTAGGGCTGAGCACATGCTCGATCCTCTCGCAACGGGCGCGGTTCTGTACCGGCGCGGAGATTTCAAGTTTGTCGCAGGTGGTGCCCGAGAGGAAACTCTGTGGCTGTTGGGCATCAAGGGCCTTTCGGAGTTTGATTCGCTCCCCAATGCAGAACCATCCACCAGTTCGACAGCTCTACGCGAGAGCGGCTTCTACCTGATGGCGGACGAAAATTGCGGACAGCAACTGGTGATCGACGCCGGACCGCTGGGGGAAGGGAATGGGGGACACGGCCACGCGGATGCGCTAAGCGTTTGCCTGGTTCGCGATGGAAGAAATCTTCTCATCGATCCTGGTACGTACGAGTATGTGGCGCATGGCAGTGAGCGCGCCCGCTGGCGCGGAACCAGTGCTCATAACACCATGCAGGTCGATGGACAGGATCAGGCTGAGGGCACAGGTCCGTTCTCCTGGGAGAATCCTCCCCAGGTCAAGATCGACCAGTGGATCAACGGAAAACAATTTGATCTGTTTCAGGGCAGCCATGACGGATATTCGCGACTGCCATCTCCCGTAATTCACCACAGGTGGGTGTTTCATAGAAAGGGACTTTTTTGGCTGGTACGGGATCTCGCTCAGGGCAGCGGAAAGCACCAGCTTGAGATTGCTTGGCACATCGGCCCCACTCTTTGCCCCGTTGCTTCTACACAGCACGTATTCGCAGATGAGAGAGACAGTCTGACATTATTGAACGTCCAGGGCCACGGCTGGTCACAAAGCGTACGTCGTGACTTTTGGTCGCCCGCTTACGGACACAAGGAGCGGGCCAGCGTGGTCAACTTCGGTGCGAAGATCGAGTTACCCGCGGATTTTGCCACCCTACTGATCGCAGCCCCGAATTCTGACGCTCATCTGGGAAAATTGGAAAAACTTAAGCAATCGAACAACGGAACGGTTTGTGGCTATCGCTACTCTGATCCGCAGCAAGAGCACACCTTCTTCTTTGCTGATCAGCCAGGTCCGTGGCTTCTGGGGGCCTGGGCCAGCGATGCAAGTTTTCTATGTTGGTCAGTTGACCACAAAAGAGACGAGCGCGGCCTGGTTTTGTGCGGCGGTTCCTACGCGGATGCCGCAGGCCTCCGGGTGCTCACTTGTGGCAAGCGGGTGAGCTATGCTGAGGTATTGAGTTTTGCGATGAAGGTTGAACTTTCTTCGTCAGATCCTGGACAGGTTATGCTGCAGGTGGCGCTTGATCGAGTGCGTGTTGAGGGGAACTTGACTGTGCCGGGCAACGATCCCAAGGGGATAGGTGTGTAGTCATGTGCGGAATCTGCGGCGTCTTCCATTCCGAGCGGACCGGGCGAGTGAGTCGCGACCTGCTGGTGGGTATGAACCAGCAAATCGTCCACCGCGGCCCGGACGATGATGGCTACTTGGTCGAGGAGAACGTGGGATTGGCCATGCGCCGCCTCAGCATCATCGACGTTCAAACCGGTCAACAACCCCTGAGCAATGAAGATGGGAACATTTGGATCGTCTTCAACGGCGAAATTTATAACCACCAGGATCTCCGGAAAGCCCTCCAGGAACGCGGTCATCGCTACCGCACTAGGAGCGACACCGAAACCATCGTTCATTTGTACGAGGAATATGGAAGGAAATGCGTCGAACGTTTGCGTGGAATGTTTGCTTTCGCGATCTGGGACCGCCCCAAGAGGTGCTTATTCGTTGCTCGTGATCGGCTGGGGATCAAGCCTCTCTACTATCGATTCGATGGCAACACGTTGCTGTTCGGATCGGAAATCAAAACCATCCTCGCTTATCCGGGAGTCACGCCAGAATTTCACCACGGAGCATTGGCCGAATATCTTGCCTTTGGTTATCTCGCTGGCGAAGAGAGTATGTTTGCGGGCATTCGGAAATTGATGCCAGGCCATATTCTCACAGCCGATGAGCACGGCCACGTGGAGACTTCGCCCTATTGGGACTTGGAGGTGAAGGTCGATGACGGAACCCAGCCGCGTGAGTATTACGTCCGCCGTTACCGGGAACAACTGGAAGAGTGCGTTTCCAGCCACTTGATGAGCGATGTTCCGCTGGGTGTTTTATTGAGTGGTGGCCTGGATTCGAGTGCGGTAGCCGCACTCACGACAAGAATCCGCAGAGAACCGATCGAGACTTTTTCGGTCGGCTATGGTGAGGAGGCCTTTAGTGAACTTCCCTATGCCCGGACAATCGCAGAGCACTTGAGGTCCAAACACCATGAAGTCCATCTCAGCCGCGATGAGTTCTTCCAGACGCTACCTCGATTAATCTGGCATGAGGATGAACCGCTTGTGTGGCCGTCCAGTGTGGCGCTCTACTTTGTGGCGCGGCTCGCCCGGGAGCGTGTGACGGTTGTGCTTACCGGCGAAGGCAGTGACGAGACCCTGGGCGGGTACACGCGCTATCCGTGGACTCTGCTGAACTCACACATGGACAGCGTTTACCGCAAGCTGATGCCGGCTGTTCTACGCCGCACATTGCGGAACGCGATTGGCTCGTTTCCACTCAATGCCGCAGCGAAAAGAAAACTGGAACATACGTTTCTAGTGCGTGACGGCGCTTCCTGGCCTTCTTTCTATTTCGACAACTTTTATTCCGCATTTTCCGCCGCGGAGCAAGATCATTTGCTAACTGCGGAGGCCCAACAAATGGCGGGCGACGCCTACGCCGGTTCTATGAAGTACTGGAATCATTCTTCGGCCGACCTCCTTCACCGACTGCTGTACACCGATATCAAAACCTATCTGGTAGAACTGCTGATGAAGCAGGATCAGATGAGCATGGCCGCTTCGATCGAAAGCCGCGTGCCCTTTCTCGACCACGCTCTGGTTGAGTTCACTGCAAGTATTCCTGCGAAATACTCGACGCGGGGAATGGCGGGAAAGTGCATTCTGAAGTCGGCTGTGGAAGATCTGTTGCCGGACTCAATCGTGCATCGGCAAAAGATGGGATTTCCCACGCCTTGGGCCTATTGGCTCGCGGGACCCGCGCTGGATAATCTGCGAAGCCTATTGACTGAACCGCGAACGTTGCAACGCGGACTGTTTCGTGGTGACGCCGTCGGCCGGTTGTTTGACGAACACTTGGCTGGCCATCGCGATCACGGCAATCGCATCTGGCGTTTGCTGAATCTAGAACTCTGGCAGAGGATATTTTTGGACCGCGAACCGGTACCTGCAGTCGGCACTTTCCAGAACAGCTCGGTGACGCGATAAATGATGGATTCGTTCTCAACTCTCATTGCCTGACCCGAGTTGCCCGGAAAGATGCGAAGAAAGATAAAGCTCGTTGCACTCGGCCTGCTCAGAAGCGGCGGAATGTTCAGCCTGGTGGCGAACAGCAACTGGCGGCAGGAGCGGCTGCTGATTCTCTGCTATCACGGAATATCTCTCGAAGATGAGCATTTATGGCGACCTGAACTCTACATGCAGGCAGAATTGCTGGAGAAGCGGCTCGAGGCGCTGCGAGCCAATGGTTGTTCCGTGCTGCCGCTGGGCGAGGCTTTGGAACGGCTGCGTTCCCGCAATCTGCCGCCACGCAGTGCCACGATCACTTTCGACGACGGTACGTATGATTTCTATAAGCAGGCCTATCCGCTGCTGAAAAAGCACGACTTTCCCGTCACGGTATATCAAACAACGTATTATACGGATCACGAGGTCCCGGTTTTCAACCTGATTTGCTCTTATCTGCTATGGAAGAGACGAGGGGAGCGGTTGGTTGCTCCGCGGGAGCTCGGACTCTTGGAAACTATGGATCTGCGCACCGAACTGGGCCGCCACCGGATCGTGCGCAGCCTGATTGAGCTCTCCGAGCGGGAGAATCTGACTGGATTGGAAAAGAATGAGCTCGCAGGACGCTTGGCCGCGAATCTCGGACTCGACTATGCCGAGCTGGCGGCAAAACGTATTCTGCAGCTTATGAACGCGAGAGAAGTGGCGGAGGTTGGATCGAATGGAGTCGATGTCCAACTACATACGCACCGCCATCGAACACCTGAGGACGAAGCATCCTTCAGGAGGGAAATTACCGAGAACCGGGAAAAAGTTCGGATCTTGACCGGACGGGAGCCAAGGCATTTCTGCTATCCAAGCGGCGTCCACCGGAAGGAATTTGTTGGCTGGTTAGAAAAAGAAGATGTCGTCTCCGCCACGACTTGCGATGCTGGACTCGCGGAGCGGCACCAAAACCCATTTCTTCTGCCGAGATTCGTGGACACTTCCGGCCGCAGCCAACTGGAGTTCGAAAGCTGGCTCAGCGGAGTTGGGTCTCTTCTTGCGGTGAGCAGGGCCGCATCCCAACGGTACGTCGTGCGTGAGGAGTAGACACGTTAGACTGAGAGTTAGAAGGCGGCGTTCCTTGCCATAACTTTCGAAATGAGAGACTGGGCTAAAAGAACAATTCTGAGCAGCGGAGCACTACGGCTGGCGGCAAGTGTTCGTGGCCCTAGTGCGGCGATTTTAATGTACCACTCGGTTCTTCCGGACCCTTCTCCATGGGTTGACTCGTGGGGTGAAATCGCCCACTCTGAGTTGGTCTTCCGTGCGCAGATGGAGTTGTTGGCGATGGATTTTCGGACCATTAGTCTGGACGAAGCGATTCAATACGTCAATAGCGGCGACGATCTGCCCAAGCGTTCCGTCGTCGTCACTTTTGACGATGGGTACGCGGATAACTATGAGGTCGCCATGCCTGTGTTGAATCAGGCTGGGGTGCCTGCGACGTTCTACGTGACAGTCGATTGCGTAGAAAACAGAAGGCTGCCATGGCCCAGCCGGCTCCGTTTTGCCTTTCGCCACACGAGACTCTCGGAATGGAAAGACGCCTGTGGCAAGACTTGGACGCTTAATTGTTCTGTCGAAAGGGAAGAAGCCTTCCTGAGCAGCTGTGACGTCTGTTGCCAGCTCAGCGGTACGACTCAGGAGATTTTTGTAAGGCGCGTGGAGCAAGAACTTGAGACGAACATTTCGTTCGAGCAGGGCTCTCTGATGATGAGCTACGAGCACCTGCGCGCGCTACAGCGGCATGGACACACAATTGGTTCGCACACAATGACGCATCCTAATATGGCCTACCTCAAGGAAGACGAAGCCGGCCGCGAACTCACGGAATCGAAACGGCGGCTTGAGCTCAATCTTGAAGCACCCATCAGACATTTCTCTTATCCCTGTCCGGCACTTTCTCCACATTGGAGCGCACAAACCGTCGAGCAGAGCCGTGTTGCTGGCTACGAGACTGGGGTAACCACGGACAACGGGCTAACTCGCAGCGGTGACAATCCATTTTGTCTGAAACGCGTTCGTCCCACCAAGACGCTGGAAGGCTTACGCTGGAACCTGGAAAACGCTTTTGCGGGACGAGTAGTTTAATTAACCATTAGGTGAGTCGCACATTGGCAAGAGTACTGGTCCTGGACGGGCACAGCGCAGCAGCATTGGCGGTGACGCGTTCCGCCGGGCAAGCCGGCCATTGGGTAGCAGTGGGTTCGAACCGGGGCCTCTTCGCCGCGGCGAGATTCTCCCGCCATTGCAGCCTGGGATTCGACTATCCGGTTTCCACTGAAGATCCGGGTGCTTTTGTGGACTCGATCATCGAGTTCGTGCGCTCGCATTCGATCGATCTTGTCATTCCAATCACGGATTGGACTCTCGGGCCGATTTCGGTGCAGCGGGAGCGTTTCGCGGGCGCCTGTCGTATTGCCATACCCTCACAGCGGGCTCTTGATGCTGTCTCGGACAAGTTTCGCACGATAAAGCTGGCCGAATCTTTCGGAATCGGTGTACCCAGAACTCATCTTGTCGAGTCTGTGGGTGATCTCTCGCGGTGGGAGGCGAACCAGTTTCCGGTGGTTGTGAAGGATAGGTTTTCGGTCCGATGGGTCAAGGACAAATGCACAAAAGATAAAGCAGTATTCGGTTCAGTGGCTTATGCCTATTCTGCTTCGGAACTGACAAACAAAGTCGACGAGCGCTTGCGGGTGGCTGGGGACGTGCTGATTCAGGAGTTTGTCTCAGGTGTGGGCGTCGGTTTTTCTTGTTTTGTCGCTGGCGGGAAAACGTTCTTACCTTTTCAGTGGCAAAGAATCAGGGAAGTGGATCCGCGCGGATCAGCCAGCAGCGCCAGAAAATCCATCCCACTTGATCATTCTGTTGTTCCGCGCAGCGAGCAACTTATCACGGAGATGAGCTTCCAGGGTGTTGCGATGGTCGAGTACAAGAAAACGGCGGACGGGCGAGTGATTTTAATGGAGATCAACGGGCGGCCCTGGGGATCGATCGGACTGCCGATAGCCTGCGGGATCGACTATCCGCGTCATCTCATTGAATGGTGCCTGGACGGAACGCTCCCACCTCAAAACATTCCCTACCGGGAGAACATTGTTTGCCGCCGCCTAGTGGGGGAGCTGACACATCTGACCAATCTTTGGACTGGACCTCCTCCCAATTGGCCGATCGCGTATCAAAATTTCTGGACGAGCCTCTTCACTGTTGCAGTGCCTTGGCTTCCGGGCATGTGCTATGACGATGTGTGGCTGTCTGATCTGCGGCCGGGAATGGCAGGGATTGGCAACTGGGTTAGATCTCGGCGGTTCAGATCTTGATGAAAGGAAAGTCAGCAAGACAGCGCTGCGCCGGGCGCGGATCAACGCCTCCTGACATTCTGTTCCAGGGAGTAAACGGAAGAGGGAAACATCGAGGTCATTAGATTGCGGATACACGTCTGCAATTGCCGGGCGCAGAATCGTGTCGTATCCAGATCGCCCAAGTATGGATCTGGAATTTCACGGTATTGCCAGGGACCGTCCGCATACGCACTTAGCATGTAGATCTTGCCCTGCAGTTCGGGATAGAGCGTGAGCAACTCGGCTTTGTTTTGGAAATCCATGGCCAGGATGCAATCTGCCTGCTCCATCATTTCTGGAATTAACGGTTTGGCACGGTGCTCAGCCAGCACAATGCCCAGATCCGCTGATGCCACTTGAGCCCAGGGATGAGCTTCGCGTCCGGCGATCGCGTGGAGACCTGCGGACATGATCCCGACTTGCTCTTCTAGTCCCGCCTCCTTCGCCGCCCGCCTCATAAGGAATTCCGCCATGACACTACGCATGATGTTGCCAAAGCAGACAAAAAGGAATGACCGTGCGGACGGTGGAACCAGCTGCCGATTGGAGGTTCGGACTCGGAGTGCATCGAGCAAACACAATCTAGCATAGATCCTGCCCGCCTTGGGGCCGAGACGGAGGACGATGTCGCGTTGTTTCAGTAGAAAATCCGGAATGATCTTCCGCAGCACATCCTTCGACGCGGTGGTTATGGTTCGCGTACTGTCCGGGATCACGAGGGTCCCCCTCGAGGAGAAATCGGCTCCACGCTGGCCCCAGTCCCGTTCGAAGACAACTGGTATCCCAGTCTCTGCATGAGGTCGCCCCATGCCGACTCGATCACGACAACGGATTCTCGATCAAGTTGCAATTTCCACCCTCCTGAAATGGCTGAGCGGACAAAGGGCTTATCCCTGCGCGTACCCTTGGTAAGAATCCAGCGTCCAGCTTCCTGTTTCTCGAGTGCGCGCATTCTTTCCGAGGAGCTTAGTTCAACGGCGCGCTGCAACGCCGGAGCACTCGAGTCGATTTTGCGGAAGGAGCAGCGCTCGAGGAAAGCAACCACGTTGTTCAGTGCCGCGACCGCATCGTGCTTCAGATCCTCATAACGAAGCATGAGAAACCTCGGATCCTCTCTTCGCAGGACTGTCCAACTGAGAACATTGTCCCGCCAGGAGCCGAACTTCCGATCAAACTCGCCGGCAACGAAGCGGGGCACAAAACTTGTGATGGGATAGTCATCGGAAATGTTGCGCGCTTTCACATTGTGGTGATAAAAAGATACCGCCACATCCCTCGGGTCGCGCACGATGTAGATTACGCGCGGGTAATGTGGCTGAAAGCACTCATGACTCTTGAGCATGCGCGGCCGCGGCAGTCGCCGCAGGAACCGATCACGATTGAAATAGATTTCCGGAATCCTCGACTCGATGTTGGAGAATGTGACCGGGTCATTCTGGTCGATCAAATTTCCCAAAAGGAAGCGTGTCCAAGTGTTGCCGGACCTGGGATAGGAAACAAGGAAAATATCATCGGGAAAAACCGTCAGGCCCCGACCCGCGATCTGCCGTCCGGCGAGCACACGCCCCGCTTGCGCGAGCGCTCCAAATAGCCTTTGTACGCTTCCTTGGGCCGGTGGCATTGGTCTCAGCCTCTCCCGAGTTCGCGGTCACTCTTGGCGTCCATGACCAGATCGTAGCCCAGTTGTTTCATGCGGGTGCCCAAGGCCTCTGAGGGGGCTTCAGTCACGAATCCTCTCAACTAGAGAAATCAGCTTTCTGGTGGAACTCGGTGCGATAGACAATCCAAAAAGTACGAGGCTAACCTTACACCTTCGAAGATACGAATTTGCCTCCGAAAGGAACTTAGTAGCTTCATTCAACTGCCCCTCGCGTAGTTGGACCTTGCCTTCTTCAAGAAGATACCGTGCGTGAATTTCTTTCGCCCGCTTCTGAACAACATCGCGGTCTTTCTGAGTTAAGGGAAGGGTCCGATCGGCTTTCTCAAGGATCTTCCAATAGGCCTCAGCCATTTTTGCGTGAGATACACCAAGAGATCCAGGCCGCCCCCCGTTCACCCGCGCCTGCACTCTTTCGGTGTAACCGATTTTGGTGCCGTGGAACGCTGCGCGGAGCCACATGTCATAATCGTCGCATCGTGCCAGGTTTTCGTCGAATAGCCCAGCCCTGACCAAAGTGCTCTTACGGGCCACGACGGTTGAAACTGGAATCTGGCACTGTTCCACCGCTAGAGCGAGGAATGTGGCCTCGCCATGAGAGGGACATCGTCTCATAAAGTCGCGCGTCGGATCGCCCACCGAAACACAATTGCAGTAAACCAAGCCCAGCGAAGGATTCTCTTCGAACAACTGGATCTGGGATGCGAGGTGATCGGGCAGCCACGCGTCGTCACTGTCAAGAAACGCGAGAAATTCTCCACGAGCTTTACCTATGGCAGTATTTCTTGCCCCAGCAGCTCGCTTGTTCTCCTGCTTAACATAGATAATCCTGTTCAAATATGGTGCTAGGACCATTTCTAGTCTGGTGGTATCGGGAGAGCCGTCATTCACCACAATAATCTCGAAATCGGAATAGGTCTGCTGCAATACGGAGTCCAGCGAGCCCGCAATCAGGTGCGCGGTATTGTAGGACGGCATAATCACACTGACCAGAGGCTTATTCTTAGCGACTGTTATTTCCATGGCGCTCCAAGCATCACGAACTGTGAAAAACGGTTTCTTTCTCTCCCGCCAAAGCGTGATTTATCGCTTCAACTCCCATCATAACGGAGTGATCCATGTTGCCGATTTCATAGCGCCAAGCGCCAAAGCGGCCGCGAGAGTAAATGGCTTGCTGGAGTAACGCCGGTTGCAGAGTAGCGAGCGCTCGGTCACGGCCGAGGGTAGGGATGGGATAGGAATAAGCGACCGTTCGGTGATAGCGCGAAACAATTCGGCTCCGATCTGCTTCGTCAAGCATCTTGGCTCTGATGAGATAAGCGATGACCTGCTCAAACGCTAGTGACGGATCTGGAGACTCACCCACACGGAACGACATCTCGCACATCAACGAGCTGTAACGTTCGGTATTTCCACCGGGAACGTTGAATGGCGAGTAGTGGGAGAAGTAGGTGGCCCGGTAGCAAGGCATATCCTCGTCAGTAAAATAGATCCAGCACTTGCCGGTATCGATCTTTTTCTCCAAGCCAAGGCCGAGGACCATCAGATTGTTGTGCCGGAGATCGGCCGCCGCGTCCAGAAGTCGGCCATCCACGGACTTCAGCATACCGACGAGAAGATCTAACGGACCCGTGGAGATGAGTACATCGTAACTATCGCCACTCCCGTCGGAGAACGAGACTTTACGGGCCGCGCCATCCACCGAGACAAGCTCCTTACCGGTCTTAACGTTGTCCGGAAAACGTTGAGCCATCCGGCGGTAGATTTCTCCCGTGCCCCCGTAGAGCGGGAATCTAAATTTGCTGTTTGGTCCCCAACCGGCATCATCCCGGTCGTAAAGGACATTCTCTAGTAGCCGCTTGAAGTCGACAACGGAGACCCGCTCCCCGATCCACGACCTAGACATTTGCTCCAAAGGGGTGGTCCAAACCTTCGAGTTGTAAGGGAACATAAAGGCTTCGGCGATACCGTCACCAAATGTGGCTAAGATCCAGTCGCGAAAATTTGTCGCTTTCTGAGGCTTGCCATCCGCTGCCGCCTTGGCGGCACCGAGCAGGCAGCTCACTTGAATTGATTTGGGCAAATATCGAAGATTATTCTGAAACGGGTATGGAATCCAGGATTGTTCCTTCACGATCCAGCTCTCACGGACCAGTTGATTTTCTTCTTTGCCCAGCATCTTGTCGACAAGCTTGTCGAAATAAGGGTAGTGAGAAAAGATGACGTGGCCACCTTCGTCCCAGACAAAACCTTGAGGGTCGACGTGAGAACATGCATGGCCGCCGACATAATCGGATTTCTCGTATAGCATCCAATCCTCATAGCCTAGCTCGTGGAGACGGTAGGCGGCACCCAGGCCAGTGGGTCCGCCTCCGATTATGACAATTTTCTTTTTGTTCATGGGTGGAATCTGTGCTCTGAAATGTTCACGAGTTTCAGACTAGGGTTTCGCTTCGCAGTTCGCTGCTCAAGGGATAGCCCAGTAGCTGCATCACGGGACCCCATGCCGTCTCAATTTCTAGTATTGAGGCCGGGGGCAGGACTTGCCTCCATTGGCCAGATTTCGCTGTCCGGACGAAAGAAATATCTTTGCGGCTTTCCCTCGTCGTCGCCCAGACATTCGTCTGTTGATCTTCGAGCTTGCGCATATTGTCGGCCGTGCTCAGTTCAATGGCTCGGGAGATCCTTTCGGGGGAGGCATGGAGACCTATAAACTCCGAGATTCTAGTCATTTCCCGCTGCGTATCCTCGAGGAGATCTTCGTATCGAACCAGAATGAATTCCCGGTCATGGCCACGAGCCCCGAGCCAACTCATGACGTTTTCACCCCAGGATCCTACGGTCCCCAGAAATTCGTTCTTCAAGCGACTGATCTGGAAAATATTCTTCGAATTCACCAGCCAACTGCCCGCGTGTTCTCCCCAAGTTCCAAAGTATTCATCCGTTTTCATGAACCGGGTCGTCACGTAAGTTTGTAGCGGGAACGCATCTGGAATATTTCTACCCTTCCTGTCGTAATGATAGGCAGATACGGCCACATCTCTCGGATCGCGAACAATATAGACCACCCGCCGATAGCGAGGATCAAAACATTCGTGACTCTTGATGATCCGAGGATGAGGCAGCTTCTTGAGCGCCTTCCGCGACTTGGCGTAAAGGTCAGGAACCTTGCGCTCCACATTGGCAAACGTGATGCGCTCGTCAGGGTACATCAGGTTACCAAGAAGGAAGCGAGTCCAGGTATTACCGGATTTGGGAAATGAAACCAAGAAAATGTCGTCAGGAAGTGGGTGAAAAGCCCGGCCGGCAATGTCTCGCTCGAGCACATAATTCACCGCATAAAGAATCTTATTGATGGTCTCACCCATGCATGCGCACCAGTTTGATTTCCACTCCCGCAACTACATTGAGCTTTAGCATAAAGTGGGGGCCGGTGGTTGACCAGTCACATCGGTAACCGTGATGGTTCCAGGACACATGTCTCATCGAGAACGTTTCTGCCGTCAACGCTATCGGATTTTGGTGGGGGGACCGGTTTGAGGTTCAGTGAGGTGCGTCTCAAGCAGTGTCGCTCCCGTCTCATTTTGTGCCGCCCCTACGGAGAACTTGATGCAGTTCGAAATGTTTTTCGTCCGGATGGCCCAGGTCAGGCCCAGACCGTAAGGAAGCAGGCCAATGAAAATCTGCATCCCAACTTCGCGATAAGTATGAGCGAAGAACCAGTACCGCATCCAGAGCAAGGCCGCGATCGTGGGAACACAAAGCAGGGCCGGAAGCATGTAAGCCTGCCGAAGAAACGTTGCCAGGCGGACGTCAAGAAGCCGACAGAGGTGCCGCGGGTAAAAAAATAAGGCCGTGCACGTTAAGGGAATCGCAGTCCCCAAAGCATCCCCGAGGATTCCATAACGTCGAATGAGCACGACGCTGAGGATCAGGTTCGCAATACCCTCCATGGATGTAATCCAGGCGAGGATTCTGTGCCTGGCCATTCCGTAAAGGATGCGGGAAGAAGCAGACTGCGCCAGAAAAAAGGTAGAGGGAATAAGCAGGATTAGCATCACAGGATACGAAGCGACTACGTATCTGGCTCCGACCCAGGCCGTGATCACCGACTTCCCCAAGATTATCAGGGTCGCTGAAATCGGGAAAATTACAAATGCGCAGGCGCGATTTCCCAGGATAAAAATCTTCCTCAGCTGCTCCCGGTTTCCCGTAGCGTCAGATTGCCCTGACATGGGGAGGAAAATCTGAGCTAGACTGCTGACGACGTCCCCGGCATAGTCCACCAGACGATCGCCGTTCGAGAAAAAAGTGACGGCGCTTACAGAAAGGAGCGTGGAAATCACGATCTCGTCCGTCTTGAACCGCAGCTTGTAGGCGACCATGATGATGAGGCTAACGCTGCTGTAGCGAGAGATCTCATGGAAGGCGCTGCGGTCCACATATTTCCAGCTAAAACGGAGGGGAAGCAGGCGGAGAACGATGGCGGCGCGCACTCCCGAAGCGATCAGCGGAAGAGAAACCGTGATAAAAGCGACCGTCAGAAGGCCATATCCGTGGGTCAGAGCCAGCACGATCAGAACTGCGCGCAATAGAGTGGAGACAAGATTCGTGAGGTTCGTTACATAGAAGCGATTCATCCCTTCCAGAATTCCGGCAAACATACCGGAGGGGAATCCCAATGCTACGGAGCCGCCCACCATGAGAAACAGCCACCGGGCAGTAGGGACGAAGTCGGCGGGGATGCGGAAGAGCGTGTCCACAGATGCACTTACCACGAGTGCGGCCACCATCGCCAGTCCTCCGATGACTGAGTATGCAGTCAAGCCGGTGTTGATCAGCTTGCATAGTCCGTCCATATCACCGGTGGCAGTATAGGTCGACACATAACGGATGATTGAGGAACGGATCCCGAGATCGAACAATCCGTAATATCCGGTTACCGAGAAGGCCAGCACCCAAGCCCCGTACGCTAGATTTCCCAGTCGGTGCAAGATGAAGGGAGATAGGAAGATGCCAACGAGAATGTTGACTCCCAGGCTCAACCAGCTGGCACCGACATTCTTAAAGATCTCGATCTTCCGCATTGCCATCTTGTCCAGGATCCGAGCGCTTGGGTTAGCCTTAGCATGCGTGCCAAGCTGATAGTAACTTTACGTCATCCGCATTGCCGCCAACATACAATTCTGGCTTGGCGCTGGTGGCTACTCTGGTGATCTCATTGATTGTTGCTGGCACTGTACATCGCCGCGGCTAGTCTCTAGGGTTGCTGGCTAGGCGGTCCGAGGATCGTCTCGAAACATGCTATCGTTGAGACACTGGAAAGCGCTCTAGCTAGCGGTCTTTCCTGACCCAAACCTCCACTCGCTTACTATTGTTGGGCGTCGTGAGAGTATCCGACAAGCGATACCCCGGCCCCAGGTTCCGCAACATTATCCATAACATTCTTTCGCCGCTCGGCTTACCGTCGCGGAAGTATATCTCTCCCTCCCGCAGCTCTTCTTCGGTTCGCTCGACGGTAACCACCACTGCTGGCGGATTTTCCCGAAGCCTTTCTGCGTCGGCCTGGTATACGCTATCAGGAGTTACGTCAATATAGTGGACATATGCAAACGTCGCTGGCGCACGGTGCGCTAGCAAATAGAGAATTGGCATGCAACAAAACTCAGCTACCGATTCATCGGGTCGCGAATCGCGTTGGATATCCGCAACCAAGCGTTCGAGAAAACGATCCGTCTCGGGCGTGACCCTGATTCCACGAAGCTCCGGGAAATTAGGCTTCACGGTTGCCCGGCTCACATTGCCTTCCTGCCAGTCTGCCCAGGCATAGGGTGATTGCAGCTTCAGGCCGGCCATCGTCGCTATACAAAACGCCACCAGGACCAAGGTCGCTCCCTGAAAGAATCGGCCTGTTTTGTCACTGCGCACATTCGAAAGCGCGAACGCAAATACGAAAGGGAAGGCGGGCATGAGGATGCTTGCCGCATTTACCCAGGAGAAAGAAGAAAGAAACGCATAGGCGAACGAAGCTGCGCTTGCCAACAGGTATTGTTCCTCGAGCCAACTCAATCGGCGGACAAGAAACAGCGATCCGTACGCAAGGAGGAGAATCAAGCTTCCCAGTTCACCAAAGAAGAGAGGAGAGTTGTGCAAGACGATGGCAGGTCGCTGCAGCCCGTAGGGCAGAGCATTCTGGTGCTCCACGGTAGCGACCAAGCCCGTTGATATCGCTCCAAAGGCCAAAATGAGCATCATGCTGTACCGTTGCGGCCACGCGCGGCTTGCGGTAGTGGCGCGCTGATATAGGATGGCCACGATTATTATGGCGCCGAGGGCCAGCGCAGCACAGATCCTCAAGTTGTGGCTGCCTGCAATGCCGACTACCTGACGCTCAAGCAGAGACCCCAGGGAGCCTTTGCTCGACGCGCCATGCAGAAACACATCCGACAGGAAGTTGCCCAGAGCGCCCTGTGATGCAAGCCAGGTGCAGATCGACGCGACAGGGATCAGCCAACCGACCGCAAACATCATCGCGGCGCGCGCGCCATTCCACCAACGCCCCCGCGCGACCATGATGAGGGTTAATACCACGGCCAGCGAAAGGGTGGCGGCCACACCGGCGGTTTGCTTTGTTATAAGAGACACGCCGGCCAGGAAACCAGCGAGGGAGAACCACAGGAGGTCGCCGCTGTCTTTATCCAGGGCAACGGCGGTTGCCAGAAACGCCAAAACCGGATACAAAATGGACGTCAGGTGCGCCCCACCGAGCGACTCGGCCGAACTGTCGAGATAAATAGCTGCGGAGCTTATAACGGCGACAACCGACCAGAACGGGGAACAGATGCGAGCCAGCCACACATAGAGCGCCCCAAAAAGAGCCAACGCTGCGATAAAACCGAACAGCTCCCCAACCACGATCCGGTTGCCAAACAACGAAATGAGAGCTGCCATGGTTAGCGCGTGGCCGGGCGGCACGTGCAAATAAAAATCGCGGTAAGGCACCTGACCTTGCAGGATCCGCAACCCGAATAATTGGAACCAGCCCTCATTCGTAAGGCCCAGGTAGCGGTTCCACCATGGCCTCATGAATACAAAGCAGAACGACAAAACGACGAAAGCGCCGGCCCAAGTCACGCCTGGACTGGCCGCCGGAAAAAGCCTGCCGCCCCCGTCCCCTTCTGCGGCACCAGCCGTGTCGTGCTTCGAAACAAACATTCGGTACATGGTGTGGTAACTGGTCAGAATTGCCTCAGTTCATTGCGTCTGCCGATGAGGCCGGCTAGACCGCGCTTTTGCCGCGTGAATCCCGTTTCGAGTTTTTAACCGAAAGATGAACCCTTGAGCGGTACGGCGACCATGCTCTTTTGTGAAAGGAAGACGACCGAGGTCTTCTCTTCTTTAGCTGTTCTCGCGATGCCATCGCTGCGGTCAATTCGGTGTATAACTCACGGAGCTCCTCCACCCGACTTTGTGACATGTTCTTTGCAATTGAAGGAACTAACACCCACGTTATGAAAGACAGGTGTTTGTGTTTCCGAACAGCCCTTCTCCCTCAGAATGGTTTTCATAATCTCTCGCTCATCAACTCCGAGGATCTGCCAATGGTAGAACCTATTCGTATAGAGTAGCCAGACCCTTCCCGAGAAGGCATCAGGAATCACACTACTGAAGTCGTCGCGAACGAGCTTCTCACTGCTTGTGTAGTTGAAGACACCTCTGGCGCAGCAGGGCCATCCGGTTTGCCCATATTTCACCGTTGCCCCCTGCCAGCCTCTCATCCTTGCATATAATTTGAAACTCTCCGAACACGATGCATGCACCCATAGAACATCCCCAGATTGAACGTGTCCGCGCAAGAACAAAACCGCGCTGTCTATGTCTTCTATTGGTATTTTGGAGATCGCAAGTGGGGTCCTGCGAACAACTCCTGCTAGCATCAGAAGAATCACACCGAGTACCGCTGCATCCAGAAGCATTTTTAGCCAATGCTTGTGAAATCTGCTCAGAAGGAAATAAGACATCAGCTGCAGACTCGATGCAAGTAATAGGACGATAAATGGCAGCAGAAATAAGCTCGTCCGGCGCGTGAGCGGGTACCACGAGAACCAGTCGCCGATGAGAAGCAGCAGACACGGTGTCACGCAGAGGGCTTGCAGCTCCAGCCATCTGCGTCGTCCCTTGCTAAACCTCAAACACGCCAACGCGAAACCAACCCCAACGATAGATCCGACGGCACCGAGAATTAAACGCTTTTCTACTCCATTTGCCGGACGAGGGATCGGAAGTTCCTCAAGTAATTCATAACTGTCTGACGCCGCGAGGAATGAACTCTCTTTGATGACACTCTCATCCAAGGATGAGGGTCTGTCAGAAGCTACGAAGCCCCAGTGTGCGCGCAGGAGTGACGGATCATTAGGTAACACAAATAAGATATATTCACCAATCAAGATTCCGCCGGCTATGGTTGCAAGAACAACGCCGCGCCAAACAGCTCGATTAGCCGTCCCTCGTGGGTTACAACAAGATCGAGATGGCGAAAAGAACAAAAATAAGACCAATATAATCCCCGGTAAAACGAAAGCGACTGCATAGGCGATCAGTAAACCGACAGCTACGATGGCCACGAGGAGCCTGAATCGTTGAGTTGTCGGACGGCCTAGAAACATGATGCAGACCAGGAGGATCGTAGTACTTGCCGCGAGCTCGGAACTGTACTGCTTTAGTGTCCTCGAATACGTAATCGCAACTGGGGAGAGCACGAATAGTGCTGTTGCTAGAAGCGCGTAACGTCGCAACAAAAGATGCCTCGCAAGAATGAACATCACCGCCATGGCCAATAGACCCATCAGCAGTGGTATTGCTCTCAAGGCCGCGTTTGTGAGCCCAAAGACGGCGACCGTCTCTCTTACGAGCACTAAGAACAAAGGGGGTGAGGTCTGCAACCAAGACTTGTAATAGAACATTTTCGCGAGTGAGGAGGTAGCAACCGAGTTAGCAACCCAAGCCTCGTCGAGCCAAAGACTTCTTCCAAGACCAGCAACTCGTAGCACCACCCCGTACACGGCCACGGCAATGGCGATGAGGCAGGTTGTGATTCGCCAACGAACGAGATATTCCACCCACGCACGCCCGCGATGCATAACGGTTACGAAAAATTTCTTAGCCATTAAGTCGTGACCTTGCCGGTATAGTTTTACCTGAGCGCGCACCGGCCATTGGGGTCCTTTCAGAAAACGGTGCTGACCATAAACCACCGGATGTTAGCCGACACTGTTAAGCGTCGCGCGACACGGACCACCCGGACGGTTGGAGGTCTGAACCCACACCACAGAAACTGCCTAGTATTCCGTCACTCTTGCGCTCCAAAACGGATTTCCGCGCCTACCTGCTCAACCCGGAAACCTTATGGTGAAGGAACCATGCTGAGAGCGGTCGCGCTCGTCCGACTTTGTCAAACCTCAAGGGCAAGCTTTTCTAGCCAGATTGTTGTGGCTGGACGTATGGTGCAACCAAGGCAAGCATCTGATCTTTCAGGAAAGGTCCGCTCGCCAGCAGACCAGACAGAAGGGGATCGCGTCGATTGGCGGTCAGGCTGGTGTTTTCCAGAGTGCTGACAAAGCCGCCCGCGCTCACCACCAAAGCGGCCCCCGCGGCAACGTCCCATTCGTTCTTGGGAGTCAGGGTGAACGTCGCATCTGCCAACCCAGCTGAGACCAGAGCGAGCTTGTAAGCGACCGAACCCATCGGGCGGATCTTAAAGGCAGCGTTCTCAAACGGTTTCCATTCGCCACGCTTGACTTCGCTGCGGCTGGCGAGAACCAGAGCTCCAGTCAGACTCTTGCGCTGGCTCGGCCGTGAAGGCTTGCCATTATACGTAACACCGGATTCGATCGATCCCAGGAACGTTTCCTCAGTTGCCGGATTGTAGATTCCACCCGCTACGGGACGGCCGTTCTCGACAAATCCGATCGAAGCGCAGAATTCCGGAATTCCCATGACGAATTCGCGGGTGCCATCGAGCGGATCGACCACCCAAACGCGGGAGCGCTGCAGACGAACGGGATCATCCACACTTTCTTCGGAGAGCCAGCCTTCCCCTTCGCGCAGAAGTTCTTTTCGCAGAACCTCGTCGAGCGCACGATCGGCCTCGGTTACGGGATCGCGTCCGGTTTTGTATTCTGTGTCAATTGCTCCTGGAGTGAAGCGGGCGAAAACTATACGAGAGGCTTCCAGCGCAGCGTGAATGCGTTCCAGGATTTGAGCGTAAGAGTTCGAGGGCATCGTCTTCTGATCTTCTTGGGCGATCAAGCCATCAGCATGCGCGCGCCCGTCGCCAGCAGCACCGCGCAGAGAATACGTCTAAGCCACGGAACTGGAACCCGCGTACTCAAGTAAGAGCCCACCAGTCCTCCCGGAACCGAACCAAGCAATAGGGCTTCCACCAAGTGGATGTCCACATTATGCATCCGAAAATGAAGAAAACTAGTTACTCCGGTTAGAAGGAGAGCGTGAACGATGTCGGTACCTACCATTACCTTCGGCTGAAAACTATAAAACAACAAAAGCATCATCATCACGATGCTGCCGGACCCAACCGAGGTGATACCCACCAGGAACCCAGCCACCAGTCCAATGAGCGACATCCCGGCAAGCGACTTCATCGTCGGTGGTCGCACCGCAGCGCGATCCTCGATCTTCTTCTGAAAGAACAGGAAAGTCGGAATACATATCAGCAAGACTCCGACCGCAATGGTTATGAAGCGGTTGACGCCGTTGCCATAAACATCTCGCAAGTGAATCAGAAAACTTACGCCTAAATAAGACCCCGGCGCACTGCCGGCGGCCAGCGCCAGCACAACCTTGCGGCGAACCGTTCCTTTTCGCAGATGAACTATGCTGGCGCCGATCTTGGTGAGAAAGTTGAAAAGGGCGTCGGAGCCCACGGCGCGAAGAGGAGCAACCCCCAAACCAAAAATTAATATCGGAAGCAGCAGAACGCCGCCCCCGACTCCCGTCATTCCAATGAGGGTCCCCACTACAAAACCAACCAAGCTCTTGATCAGCAGATCCATGACAATGCCGGCTTCAGCCTAGTCCACCTAGGCTTAGGCCGGGGAGTGTTTAGGCCGACTGCGCTGTTGTCCCGATAAAGCCTTCCCGTTCAAGGTGCAGAATAATTTCCTGCGCCGCCTCTTCGGGTGTTAGCTCGCCGGTGTTGATGGTGACTTCGGCATCACTCGGAGCTTCGTAAGGATCTGAGATGCCGGTGAACTCCTTGAGAATCCCAGCGCGCGCCTTGGCATACAGACCCTTGCGATCGCGCTGCTCACAGACTTCGACTGACGTCGCGATGTGCACCAGAACGAATCCTCCGTGGGGTTCAATCATCTGCCGGACATGTTTGCGCGTGGCGTCGTAAGGCGCGATGGGCGCGCAGATGGCGATTCCCCCGTTCTTGGTGATTTCCGAAGCTACGTAACCGATGCGGCGGATGTTAATGTCCCGATGCTCCTTGGAGAATCCCAGTTCGGAAGAAAGATGCTTGCGGACCAGATCGCCATCGAGCAACGTGACCGGACGCCCACCGGTCTCCAGGAATTTGGTCAGTAGCACATTGGCGATCGTCGATTTGCCCGAGCCCGAAAGACCAGTGAAGAAGATGGTCACGCCTTGTTTGTGACGCGCGGGGAAACTGCGTCGTAATTCAGCTACAACCTCCGGATAGGTGAACCAGGCAGGAATTTCGCGGCCTTCGTTCAGGCGCTGACGCAGTTCGGTGCCGGAGATATTCAGCACACGATCACCGTTCTTGACTTCGTCGTCCGGAACGTACTTGTCCTGTTCCTCGAGGTAGACCATCATGTTGAAGGGGACCATGGTGACGCCGATGTCGGCTTCGTGCTTCTTGAAAACCTCCTGCGCTTCGTAAGGGCCATAGAAAGGCTTGCCGTTGGTGTCGTTGCCCGGACCAGCATGGTCGCGGCCCACGATGAAGTGCGAGCAGCCATGATTCTTTCGGATCAGTGCATGCCAGATGGCCTCCCGTGGTCCGCCCATGCGCATCGCGAGCGGCAGCAAGGAGAGCTTCGCGGTTGACTGCGGGAACTTCGAAAGCAGCAACTGGTAGCAGCGCACCCGGGTGTAGTAATCCACATCTCCCGGCTTCGTCATACCAACAACAGGTTGGATCAATAAGTTGGCCTCGACTTGTTTGGCGGCTCGGAACGCCAGTTCAACGTGCGCTCGGTGCATGGGGTTGCGAGTCTGGAACGCGACGACGCGACGCCAGCCCTCGCGGGCGAACTCGGCGCGAACTTCGGCAGGCGTGAGGCGCAAGTTCCGAAAATCGTAATGGGATGGGACCTGGGTTGCCTCAATTTTTCCGCCGATGTACCACGGATTCGCCTTGTTGATGGCGTAATCGGCGCCAGGATGAGCCGCACTTGTGCTGGAAAAAACCGCCTGGGCTTCGGCTTTGCGATCCGGTTGCCATATATCTTCGACGTGCAGCATGGCGATCATGACGCCCTCGAGATCGCGCAGCGCGACTTTGCTGGAGCCAGCTGTAAGCTTCTTGGCGAACTCCTCGGTCACGTCCAACGTGATCGGCATCGGCCAAAGAATCCCATTGACCAGCCGCATGTTATGACAGACGCCTTCGTAGTCTCGACGAGTCATGAAACCGTGCAACGGAGAAAACCCACCCGTGATCAGCAACTCCAGATCGCAAAGTTGGCGTCCGGCTAGATCCCACGACGGCCACTCTGTGGAATGGGCCTTCAATCCGGCGATTCTGTCTGGTTGAGCGACGAGGTTAATCAGTTCACCGCCGTGGGGCGAAATGAGATGACTGGTCGAAGCGATCAAGTGTTGGGCCTCCTGAAATTCTTCCGTCCTAATTTGTCTATAACCTTTATCGTGTTGCCATGGATTATTCCCGAGATCCAGTGGAGCGAAGTCGATTGCAGATATCACGGGAGAGAATGACCCGAAACTTTATCCAACAGAGTACCACCTTCTAGGTTTCATGCAGCCGTAACAAAGTTGGATTTCTCCTTACGTATAACTGAGAAGTGTAGCAATTAGAGAGCCCTCTGCGCGAAAGGTTGTTCCTGTAAGTGGCTGAGGCACCGTGACTTTAGGGACTATTTCGGCGAAGAGACTTGCCCGCAGTATTTGATGTGAAAAGAATTGCGACAGTGGCCAGAGCAATTCCATGCAGCCTTAGGATTCTTTGCCTGCGACTCTGGTTCACACATTTGCCGAAATCCTGGAGACCAGTACGCTCGAACTACAAGTCGAATACCTTCGGGCAGTCACTTGAACGAAAATGTGTTGTAATTAAGAGAGCTAGCGGGAACGGAACGGCTGAATGGAGACTTCCTATGATAAAGTGCAGGATCGCTTTTCTGTTCGTGACCGTAGCAGCGGCCTTAGTATGCCCGGCGTCCGCCCAGAACTCTAAGATCGGACCGTCTTCCCCCACCTCGACTGCAGACCCTAAACTTAAGGCCTCGATCCAGCCGCTGACTCCGAAATCGGCAACGGCGCCTATGCGTAGGTCGTCAGTTGCGGTGCCGAAATCGGGGACAAGTGGCCGGAACACGAACGCAGAGCTCGGTCGCCTGGAGGGGCAGAGCACGAAAATCGTCGCTTCGAAAAGCGCCACCACGGGACCCTCAAAGGCCAATCCGGTGAAGCCCGTTGTTACATCGTCCAGCAGTGGCTCAGGAATTAACGCTTCGTATCAGAAGCCGCGCGTTCCTCGAAAATAGGCATTCTCACCACAAATCTTTAAATTCCCAGGATGCGCCTTTGTCCTGCGTCGCGCTAGCAGCTAGTGGCCTGGAATCAGGTGTCAGTGTCGCGGTTGGCGCACCGCCGCTTCGGTGATGCAATACTTTACCAGGCACCAGAGTGCGCGCACTCCATCCTTCCATTGGATTTTCTTGCCCTCTTCGTAGGTACGGCCCCAGTAGCTGATGCCGACTTCGTAGATGCGCAGCTTCCGCTTGGCGATCTTTACGGTGATTTCAGGCTCGAATCCGAAGCGCCTTTCTTGCAATGGAATCGATTGGATGATGTCGCGTCGAAAAACCTTGTAACAGGTCTCCATATCGCTGAGGTTGATATTGGTAAGCGCGTTGGAGACGAGAGTAAGAATCCAGTTGCCCACAGAGTGCCAGAAGTAAAGAACGCGATGAGGGCGGGCGGAAAGAAAGCGCGAGCCGTAGACCACGTCGGCTCGCCCTTCAATCAAGGGCTCCAGCAGCACCGTGTACTCGGCCGGATCGTACTCGAGATCGGCATCCTGAATGATGACGAAATCTCCCGTTGCTTCCCGAATGCCACGGTGCAGGGCCGCACCCTTCCCCATATTGCCAGGCTGAAGCAGAATTCGAATCTGCGGATGTTCCACCTGCAATTGGGAAAGGATTTCGCGTGAGCCGTCGTTGGACCCATCATCTACGCAAAGCAATTCGATATCCAGCGGGACGGCAAGCACTCGCTCCGCCACTTGCCGCAAGGTCGCACGTTCGTTGTACACCGGCATGACAACTGAAAGCTTCATTCGCTGGACCACAGTGTAGTAGAAAATCTCAATTCAACTCCAAGAACGGATTCATATTTTTCGTCGATGAGATTAGGCGATTGCAAAGGTCTGGTCATATGCAGTCTTTTTCACTTTCGTTAACGACCCGATGAATCTTAGAGCGTAACCTCATGAAACGCGGGCTAAACCGGCATTTTTGGTGATTTAGATATTGCGTTCTCGTCAGATTTGCTGTACAAAAGATCCCTCTCCCTAGGTTGGTGATCCCCTCGTCATGATCGCGTTTTCAGGAGCAAAAGTGAACAGAGTAGGCACTCTTCTTGTCGTCGCCGTGGCCATATTCCGCATCGCGCTTCACGGGCAAGTGAATGTCACTACATATCACAACGATAACTCGCGGACCGGGCAGAATACCCAGGAAGCAATCCTAACTCCGGCTAACGTGAATAGTGGGCAATTTGGCAAACTATTTTCCGTAGCCGTCGATGGACGGGTATACGCCCAGCCGTTGTATCTTTCCAACATCAACATTGGTGCAGGCACTCATAATATTCTTTACGTGGCCACGGAGCACGACAGCTTGTACGCCATTGACGCGGATCAGGGAACGGTCTACTGGCGGATCAGCCTGATTCCCTCCGGAGGCAGCACGGTCAACAGCAGCAGTGATCTGGCTTGCGGGGATTTGGTACCGGAGGTGGGGATCACCGGAACTCCCGTGATCGACACAAGCACCGGGACCATCTATTTGGTGGCGAAGGCGAAAGTCAATGGCAGCCTGATTCAAAATTTGCACGCGATTGACGTGGTCACTTCGGCCGAGAAATTTGGTGGTCCAGTGCCCATTCAAGCCGCGGTACCCGGAACAGCTTCTGATGGAAACGGGACCACTGTAAGCTTTAGTCCGCATTTCGAAAACCAGCGTGCCGCCCTATTGCTGGAAAATGGGCACGTAGTGATCGGCTGGTCCTCGCATTGTGACATTAGCCCCTGGCACGGATGGATCATGTCTTATAGCGCGAGCACTCTTATCCAGGAAGCCGCATTTAACACCTCTGCAGATGGCAGTGCGAATGGAGTCTGGATGAGCGGAGGAGGGCTGGCTGCGGATTCGAACGGAAACATCTTTTTCTCAACCGGAAACGGCACCTGGAATGGTACAACCGATTATGGCGACAGCATAGTAAAACTCGGCCCACCCAGTGGCGGTAATTTTCCCGTTCTCGATTACTTCACTCCCTACAACCAAAGCAGTTTGGCCGGTGGCGACACGGACGTAGCATCTGGCGGATTAGTGTTGTTGCCAGCGCTTCCTTCAGGACAGCAACTGTTGGCACAGATGGGCAAGGAGGGCAGGATATACGTCGTCGACATCAATAATATGGGCAAGTATTGCGTCAATGCTGATCCTCCCTGCCGTGGGAGTGATCCGAACATCGTGGAGGAGATCCCGGGTGCAACCGCTGGAGTTTGGGGAAGCCCCGCATACTGGAACGGCAGCGTGTACTGGGGCGCAGCGAGCCAGGGAACTCCCGACAATCTGAAGGCATTTTCGTTCAATGCCAACGACAGCGGACGGGTTTCGACTTCTCCGACGTCGGAGAGTTTAAGGACCTTCTCTTTTTCTGCTCCTTCGCCATCGATTTCGGCCAATGGCAACACGAATGGGATTCTCTGGGGACTGGATAACAGCGCCTATGGAGCCACTTGCAGTAACGGTGCGAATTGCCAATTGCTGTATGCCTACGATGCAACGAATCTGGCGAACATGCTATACAACAGCGGCCAGGCGCCGAACAACCGCGATGTTCCTGGCGGTGCCGTCAAGTTCGCAACGCCGACAATCGCAAACGGCAAAGTTTATGTCGGTAGCCAGCTTCAGGTGTCCGCCTATGGCGCAATTAGCACGGCCCCAACCGCTGCCACGCCGACATTCAGTATGGCGCCCGGCAGCTACACCGGCACCATCACCGTAAACTTGTCCGACAGCACGTCGGGTGCGACCATTTATTGCACGATCGACGGCACCACACCCAGCACAAGTTCGCCCACATGCAGCAGCGTCGCGATCAGTTCAACCACAATTCTGAAGGCAATCGCAACGGCGAGTGCGTTCAACTCTAGTGCCATTGCGATCGGGACGTTCAGCATTGATCCTGGTGGAACAGGAGTCAACTACGGAGGCGGATTTACGTCAACGGGAATAATTTTCAACGGAACTGCGAAGCTCAACGGCACGCGCCTGCGGCTAACGGATACCGGAAAAAATGAGGCGGGCAGTGCGTTCATCAGTACGGCCATCGGTATTCAGAGTTTCACGACCGATTTCAGCTTTCAACTGAGCGATGCAATTGCGGACGGTTTCACTTTCACCATTCAAGGAGTAGGGGCTACTGCTCTTGGCCCTTCGGGCGGTGGTTTGGGTTATGGCGCCGCCAAGTCGGGCGGAACTCCAGGAATCGCCAACAGCGTGGCGGTGAAGTTCGATATCCGTAACAACGCGGGCGAGGGCTCAGACTCGACCGGCCTGTACACTGACGGTGCTTCTCCCACCATTCCCGCTTTGAACATGACTAGCTCCGGAGTGGTACTGCTCGATGGCGATGTAGTCAGTGTCCACATGACGTACGACGGCACAACGTTGACAATGAAGGTCACCGACACCGCTAACGCTCATACCTTCACCTCCAGTTGGGCAATCAATATACCGAACATAGTCGGCTCGAACGCTGCCTACGTGGGATTCACCGGTGGCACCGGTGGGCTGACTGCAATCCAAGAGATCTTGGATTGGACCTATGTCACGAGTCAAGCAACGTCAGCAACGCCGACGTTCAGCCCTGCGCCGGGCTCTTACAACTCGGCTCAGACTGTGACGCTGACGGACCTAACGGCAAGCGCGATAATTCACTGCACGACAGATGGCACGCCGCCTACGGCGAGTTCGCCAGTGTGCACATCCTTGACGGTGAGTACGACTACTACGATCCAAGCGATTGCGATGGCGAACGGATACAACAACAGCGCTGTGGCAAGCGCGACCTACACCATCAATACGGCCGGGAACCCCTCCGTCAATTACACTTCAGGATTCAGTTCGACTGGCCTCGCACTGAATGGCTCTGCTACGCTGAACGGTACTCGGTTACGGCTGACTAACGGAGGGAAAACGGAGGCAGGAAGTGGCTTCTACACGACGCCTCTGAATGTCCAGTCGTTTACTACTGATTTCAGCTTCCAGCTGACCAATCCCAATGCGGACGGCATCGCTTTTGTGATCCAGGACGTAGGCACCACGGCCCTCGGTCCCGCGGGCGGCAGCCTGGGCTACGGAGGAACGGGAGGCATTGTTTCCAGCATAGCGGTGAAGTTCGATCTTTACAATAACGCCGGCGAGGGCCCAAACTCGACCGGGCTATACCTGAACGGATCTGCGCCGACCATTCCCGCCACACCTCTCGGCGGCAACGTGAAGTTGCACAGCGGAGATGTGTTCAATGTCCAGATCACCTATGACGGCACCACGTTGACGATGACGATCACCGATGCCAACACGCCCGCCGACACCTTCACGACGAGTTGGGCGGTGAACATTCCCGGCACGGTGGGCGCTAGCACAGCATACGTCGGGTTCACCGGTGGCAGCGGGGGCGAAACCGCAATCCAGGATATCTTGGATTGGACGTTTACGTCCGGTGCGCCGCAATAAGAGCCGAATTTAAGTGAAACTGCTTTCAACACCTGCGTTTGATACCAACATAGTGTTAGAGATCGCAATGTTGTTGCTTGCTCATAGCTGTTTTCTGGTGGGACAAACCAATGATGTGGGTTGTTCTGCCCAGCATTACAAGGTCATCGCCTTGCCCCTCCTGCCGGCCCGCATCAATGAGCTCGGGCAGATCGCAGGTACAACGACTGCTCATCGCGCCGCGATGTGGACCGAGCAATCCGGACTTCGCGAACTCCCCCTGCCAGCCGGGTTCGAGAATTCCGAAGGGGTCGCTGTAAACAATTCCGGCCACCTCACTGGGGTTTTATACGACCGCAACTTCGGGAAGCTTCGGGCATTCGTCTTTGCCAATGGCGTCCTAACCTTGCTCTCCGCGGGGCAGTCCCGCGCCTACGACATCAACGACTCCGATGATGTTGTAGGAGAATCGCTGCTCCCCGGAAGTAAAACCACCGCACCTGTGTCTTGGCACAAGAACACGATGCAATCACTAGGCGGCTGCTGCGGCGGATCTGCGAAGGGTATCAATAAGAATTCGGATGTAATCGGGGACATGTATAACGAGACAGGACGTTACCAAGCGTTCCTGTGGAACTCGAATCAAGGCGTGCAGGCCATTGGACCATCCGATCGTTATAGTTCCGCAATTGCCGTGAACGAACATCGCCATGTGGTGGTCCAGGTATTTTCTGAGGTTTTTCTCTACACAACTGGCACCCTCACTCGATTGGAACTGTCCCCACTATATCCTAGCCAGCCGCGTGCGATGAATAGCTGCGACAGCATCGTTGGGTCCTTCGGTCCATTTGCCGACGCCGAACGGGCATTCGTGTGGGAGAGATCGCGCGGATTCATCGAACTGAACTCTCGCATCGCATCCGATTCGGGATGGGTACTCGAGTCTGCGACCAGCATCAATGACCGAGGTGAGATCGTCGGTCGGGGAGACTATAAGGGCCAAGACGATACCGGATTCCTTCTAGTCCCTGAACGTTGATGAAATTCTCTATACGAGCGTTTGCGACGCCCCCAACTCTCGCTCCGTCAAGGAGAATAATTGCGCATTCATTCGCCATGTGTATGACGGCTTGCTCTGCACGGGATCGTGGACGTTCGCCCGCGTTCTCTCTTGACTTTCTCGGCAAGTCCTAACTTGGATCCATTGCACTTTCGTACAGGGGGCTTAATGTACCGTCGGAATCTTCCCCATTCGCTCCAAGGCGATCAAAGTGAATGGCATGAGACTCCCCCAGTCCATCCTCCGCCCTTTCTTCCTTCGACTCATCAACGTTGTAACCATCGGTGTGATGATCGCACTTTCTATGGTGCCAATCAGGGCTCACGCCGCCACCGCACAGCTTGTTTGCTCAGCGGCTAATCTTCGATTTGGCAGTGTCATCCTCGGTCAGACCGAAACCTTGCTTGTTACCGTGACGAATACTGGACAGACAAATGTGACGGTCTCGGGAGCCACGGTGAGCAACAACGAATTCACCATCTCCCAATTGAGCCTGCCATTGGTCCTGCCTGCAGGACAGGGTATCGACTTGAATGTCAGCTTCACTCCCACGGCGCAGCTTTGGGCCGGAGGCACGATCAAGTTCTCGAGCAATGCATCAAATCCCACCCTTACGCTTGAGCTCTCGGGTGCCGGAGTGAGCACTGAGGCTCTGACAGCCAGTCGATCGAGTGTGTCGTTTGGCTCAGTGGCGATGGGAACCAGTGCCACCGTGCCCGTCGTGCTTAAGAACGATCGCTCGTGGAGAATAGGCCTGTCGGCAGTGCAGATGGCCGGCAGCGAGTTTTCGATAAGCGGGCCTGCATTCCCCATGGCTCTGAGTGCAGGGCAAAGCGTTACGCTAAGCGTCACATTCGCCCCACAATCGACTGGGTTGACTGGTGGCAGCCTGTCTATACTCGGTCCATTTCTGATGGTCATCCCTCTGACGGGTACGGGAGCCGCAACCGCCACAGCCCCAGCGCAGCTAACCATCACCCCAGCAGTTCTGAACTTCGGAAACGTTCCCAATGGAACAACGTCAACTCAATCCATCAGTTTAAGCGCTGTCGGCTCAAATGTAATAGTCTCCTCCAGCGCTAGCAGCAGCTCCCAATTTGTTTTGAATGGAGCCTCTTTCCCGTTGACGATCGCCGCGGGTCAGAGCGTTTCGTTCAATGTGGCGTTCTCACCTCAAAGCAGCGGGACTGTGTCCGGCTCTCTCTCATTCGCTAGCAATGCGTCCAGCTCAGCAACGCTGGAATCATTTACCGGTACTGGCACAGCCACGCAGTACAACGTCAACCTCTCGTGGAATCCCAGTTCGGATGTAACGGGATACAACGTCTATCGCAGCACTGCTGCGAACGGCAAATATTCTAAGATCAACTCCAGCGTGACCCCTAACACCGGGTACACCGATAGCACAGTCATCTCCGGGCAAACATATTACTACGCCGCCACATCAGTAAGCTCCAGCGGACAAGAGAGTGCCCCCTCAACTCCGCCGGTAGCAGCCCCGGTTCCTTAGGAATACATCCAGGGAGGGTGGTTTGGTTTTAAGTTAGTCGTCATTTCGGCGCGAGGTTCCGGAGAAGAGATTGAGCGGGTCCGCGAAAGCGATCCGGGTGCACTCCGACCACTTGGTTCGTTCCGTGATGAACTGTCGCGGGCCGTTCCGTGTTCTCAGGCAGCGTGAGGCTCGGTACGCCGAACACCGTGGTTTCCTCCGGTGCTCTGCCAGTGTAAAGCACTTTCAGAAGTTGAGTCCGGATCCTGAGGGCTATAGCATCGGGGAAGGCTCAACCCAGCTCTTGCGGACGAATACGATTTGAGCCCACGTCGGTGATACCGGTCATCCACGAATAGCAGACGAGTTGGGGATCCAGAGAAAGCAGCTAGTCGGGGTCTTCCGGAAGCGAATTTTTCCGAGGCACCGGAGGCTACGCGAGCAGTAGCTGGGTTTTACCCTTGCTTCGTTGGCACTCAGTGCACGAGACACGTTCCCGTGCCAACATCATCTATTGGAAATTTATATCGCGGTTATTAATATCTTGTAGATATACAACGAATCCAGGCTCACGAGCCGTGGTTTACGAAGCGAAGCCAACAAATCATTTATTTTCAGTTCGCGAGTTGTGCGATCAAGCTCAGGCCCGCTGCTCGTCGCGGTCGAAAGATGAACGGCACAAACCCCAACTCAGGTATCATGGAGCGATCACACGAGCAATCGAACCTTTTGGGAAGATGATCAACGGAAAACGCATTGCGGTGGTAATGCCCGCTTACAACGCGGAGAAGACCCTTGAAGCTACCGTGGGTGAGCTTCCCGAAATGGTGGATATTTGCATTCTGGTCGATGATCACAGCTCCGACGCCACGGTCGCGCTGGCCAATCGCCTGGGCCTGCGAGTCTTCCAGCATGATCGCAATTACGGTTACGGACGCAATCAGCAGACTTGCTATCGCGAAGCTCTGGCCGCGGGCGCCGACGTCGTCATCATGCTGCACCCCGATTATCAATACACCCCACTATTAGTCACGGCGATGGCCAGCATGGTGGCTTACGGCATTTATGACGTGGTGCTGGGTTCACGCATCATTGGCGGAACTGCGTTGCGCGGGGGCATGCCTCTCTACAAATACATCGCCAACCGGTTGCTCACAGCATTTGAGAATCTTTTTCTGGGGGTCAAGCTCTCCGAATATCACACCGGATACCGCGCCTTCAGCAGCAGGATTCTCACCGACCTGCCGCTGCTGGAGAATTCGGACGACTTCGTCTTCGACAACCAGATGTTGGCTCAGTGCGTACACTTCGGCTTCCGCATTGGTGAAGTTTCCTGTCCTACGAAGTACTTCGCAGAAGCG
>JBEKUD010000037.1:0-39081 GCA_049515395.1 Candidatus Sulfotelmatobacter sp.
GAGGGGACTGCCTTTATCTACGCCGAGCGTGATTCGGGACGGGTCAGAACCATCCTCGGCTATCCTACGCAGACGATTGCACGAGCGGGTTAGTTCGAAAATTTCAAATATGTTTGGCTAGGCCTCTGAGAGCAATCTAGCGGCCGATTGAAATTGAAAACGAACCCTTAGCGGCGAAAACGGTCAGATGCAGGCCTCGCTGCTCGAGGATGCCTCACTGTGGGAATGAAGCAAATGTCAAGGGAGGATTCTAGTCGATTGGTTCGACCGCAACTCTGTTCCCGATCACATTGCGACCGGGGCGCTGCACGATCACGATGGCCGCCAGTACCAGCACAATTCCTAATGTCTGGACCGGGCGCAACACTTCGCCCAAGAGCAGCGCTGCGAGAAGAATTGAGAACACCGGCTCCAGACAACTGGCGATGATGGCGCGGGTGGGCTCCAGATGCTGAAGGCCGAGGAAGTAGAGTGAGAACGCTGCTAAAACCGAGATCATTGAAAACACGAACAGAAACAGCCATTGCGCGAGTGCGTAATGTGCAGCGAGGATTTTCCACGGCGGATTGACGACGAGCCAGAAAGCGGCTGCGGCGGCGAGTGTCCAGACGAGAACGCGCCAACGGTCGTGGCGGGCTAGGATGCGATGTCCGGCAACATTGTAGAACGCAAAGGAAAATGCAGCGAGCATTGCGGCACTGAGGCCATAGGGATCAAGGCGCAACGTGAATCCGGACTTGGTTCCGAGAAGATTGATGACCAGGGCTATGCCAGTCACGGCCAAAGTGACGGCAACGCCTTTTTGCGCTGTGAGTTTCTGTTGGCCGCGGACAACGACATAAATAAGCACCCAGACGGGAGCGGTGTATTGCACAATGATGGCCGTGGCGACGTTGGTTCGCTGGATGGCGACGTAATAGAAATAGTTGGAGACGGCAACGCCAAGCGTTCCCAGCAGGAAGCAGTAGAAAAGATCGCGCGCGGGCAACTTGATCCGTTGCCAGCCCTGCGAGACGATGAGTATCGGAAGCAAGATCAATAGCGAGAAGGTCGTGCGGGTCTGCGACAGGATCAGCGGATCGATGGGCCGCAAGAGGGCGGCGCCTAATGGCAGCTTTCCAGTAAAGACGGCGCGACCCATGGCAGCGGAGACTCCCCACAAAAAAGCGGCTGAGGCTATAAAGAAATACCCGCGCAGCGGATGGGGAGTCGAGCTTTGCGGGTTTATGTGGGGAATGGCGACCCTCGCGAATCGCTTCGATGATCAGGCAGCGGACAGGCACCGGTCAAGGCGGGCGGGATCGAAGCCTTCGATCACCTCGAAACCCGCGCGGTTGAGAATCACCAGCGTCGGGGCGGTGTGGGCGTGGTAGATTTCGAGCAATTCCATGCGAGCCGCGGTGTCGAGATTCATGTCGCGTTCTTCGAAGACAATTTCCTTCGCTTCGAGAAAGATCTTCATCAACTCGCAAGAAAGACAGCCGGTCTGCGTGAAGAGCAAGATTCTAAGCGGCATGTGGATCAATTCTACGCGTCCACGTATTCGATTGCGGTGGTGATTTTCGCAGTCTTATCGAGCATGGCCGAGACCGAACAGTATTTTTCTTTGGAGAGGCCTACGGCATCCTCGACAGCCTTGCGATTTACTTTGCCGCCGACGCGGTAGATCAGCTTGATTTCGGTGTAGACCGACGGCGGGTCAGGGGCGCGTTCGGCCTCAGCGCGGACCTCGAGGCTGGCGAAGGGCTCGCGCTTCTTCTGCAGGATGGAGACGACGTCATAGCCGGTGCAGCCGCACAGGCCAATGAGAACGACTTCCATGGGACTGTTGCCGGCAGCTTTGTCGCCATCGAGGACGATGGTGTGGCCGCTGTCGGATACTCCGTTGAAGCGCTGTTTTTCAATCCAGGCGGCGCGGGCGTTCGTCATGAGATTTTCCGGGTGCGAAATTGCCGATTGCCAACTTCCGATTGCCGATCGTTTTGTTTCGCCATCCGTCGCGAAGCCGCAAAGATGGCCCTGGGTCCCTTCGCCTCAGCGATGAGGTCGTTCCTACCTCCCCGGGGCATCCTCTGGGCCTCCCCCAGGAATTCAAGCCAGAATACACTCTCATCGACCTCTTCTTCTACAGTACCCAGCTTTGAAACGAAATCCCGCCGGCAACGCGCCTTGCAGACCGCACCATAGTTCCGTGCTACGGGGTCCCCGCGCGCAAGCATTGTTGGCGAACCACCCGGCCTCGGCTGAGTTTGGCTAAGACCGAAAAAGATGTCCGACACGAAGCGCAGATTGTATAGTTCGTTTGCGCAACTCTTCAGGCTTTCCGGTCATCACGATCTGCAATCGACCATTAGAAATCGACAATCGGAAATTTGTCTGTGATAGGCGTCACAACCGACATCTATCGCCGGTTATCCGTGGTGGGTTCGGGGTGAATGAGTACTCGAAACAGTTCGGGAGCGTCCTGCTTGAAATAGATCTCGAGTTCGGTCTGGATGTCGTGGACGCGGGCCAGTGGCAGATCGTCGGAGAGCGTGCAGTGGCAGGAAACATACAGGCGTCCGCGAACTTTCTTGATTTGGATAGCGTGCATGTCGACGATTTCCGGAAAGCGGCTTGCGGCCACTTTCAGCTGGCGCTCCAGGTCTGCGTCGCGGACTAATTCATCACCGGTTTCGATCGTGGCCGGTTCACTTTCAATGTGGGTAAGAATGTCGGCGATCTCGGGAACCTCGTGGCGCATGTCGGCTTCGAGTTCGGTGACCTGGTCATGAGCGTGCTTGAGGGTCATGCGTTCGTCGAGTTCCACATGCTGCTCGACGTGCAGGTGACCATGGAGATCCTGCACGCTGATATCGTGGACGTTGAGGTTGTGACGGGTGGCGACGGCGCGAATCCGGTCGAAGATGTTTTCCGAACGCTGGGCGCGTGGAAGCGGTTGAACGGTGACGTCGGCGTCTGGAAGAATCCCGCGCACCGCGGCCGTGACCGCTTCCACTAATTGCTCTGAACGCTGAAAGGTGACGGTGCGAGCCAGTCCGACGGCAAGATCGGCGAAATAGCGATTGCCGGCGCGGCGGATGCGCACGCGGCCGATTTCGAGCACCCCATCCACCCGCGAGACGGCGTCCGTAATCTGAACGCGAACCCCGGCAGGAGCGGCATCGAGTAATGCATCAATGGTGCGTCGAGCCAGCCGCCAGCTTACCGAAACGATAACGCCAGCGACAAACAGCGCGGCGATGGGATCGGCGACGCGAAGGCCATCCAGGTGGTAGACGCGCCCCACCAAAATGAGAGCCAGGCCGAGGACAACTACGCCCGCCGACCAGATGTCCGTGGAAAAATGTAGCGCGTCGGCTTCCAGCGCCTGGCTGTCGTATTTGGTGGCAATGCGGCGAAGGGCGCGGGAGCGCCACCAGTCCACGACCATGGAACCAAGCATGACGGCAAATGCCCAGATGGAGGGTTCCACGTCAACGCGCCGGAAGAAAAGCCGCACGACAGCTTCGTAGATCACCCAGATGCAGGTCAGCAGCAGCAGAGCCGTCTCCACGAAAGCGGAAAAATTCTCGACCTTGCCATGACCATATTGATGGTCGGCATCCGCGGGTTTGTCGGAAACTCCGACGGAGAAATAAGTGAGCAAAGCCGCGATAAGATCCAGCGCAGAATGTGCGGCCTCGGAAAGAATACCCAGGCTTCCGGTGCTGACGCCAACGACAATTTTCCCGCCCGTAATCAACAGAGCGGCGAGAACTGAATTTCCGGCCACCGCGCGTTTTTCGGCGCGCATGGCAGTGGGGGAGTAAAGGGCCGGCGTCCCGGACATGATGAGATTATCGGCGATAGCGGGGAATTGCGCCAAGAGAATCGCAGGAGCTCTGAGGAGCTCTGTACTGCTATTTCGCAAAACCGATCATAATGCTACGATGCTAGGTTCGATTTAATCCAACTTCCTGATCTACCAATCCTGGAGGGTTTCTTGTATGCGTAAGAGTTGGTTGCTGTGTGTGTTGTTGGGGGCGGTTGCCTGGGGACAGGCTCCGACGGAGAAAGGAACGGTCCCGCCGAGTTCGCCTCAGGCTCCGACTGGTGCGGCGCCGGCGACCGCGGCACCGGCAGCGGAGGTGCCGGAAAACGCCGCTGTGCTGACCATCGTGGGGGTGTGCCCGACCACCTCAACGGCTGCAGCGTCCAAGACTGCGACGACCAAGAGTGTTGCCGCTGGCAAGACAGCGGCTAGTAGCGAAAAAACGACTGTCACCAAGAAGCCGGCAGACTGTAAGACCGTCATCACCCGGAAGGAGTTCGACAAAATTGCCAGCGACCTGCAGCAAGGCCCGAATCCGCTGACTCCGCAGCAGAAGCGACAGTTGGCGAATGTGCTGCCCCGCTTCATGGCCATGTCAGAAGAGGCCAAGGAGAAAGGTCTGGATAAGACTCCTCAGTTCAAGGAGACTCTGAAGATTGCCACGATGCAGATTCTCACGAATCAGCTGCAGCGTTCAATCCAGGAGGAAGCGGAGAAAGTGCCACCGGAGGAGATCGAGGCCTACTACAAGAAAAATCCCGAGGCGTATGAGCAATTCTCTTTGGACCGGTTGTTCATCCCTCGCTACAAACAAGCGGAAGCTTCGGACAGGAGCAACCAGAATGAGGAAAAGCTGACGGAAGAACAGCAGAAGGCTAAAGAAGCAGCCGACAAGTCGAAACAAGAACAGGAAGAGCAGGAGCTGACGAAATTGGCGGACCGCCTGCGCGAGCGAGCCGCGGCGGGGGAAGACTCTGTCAAACTGCAAAAAGAGGCGTTCGAAGCCGCAAATCTGAAAATGGATTCACCGACGGTTAACATGCCCAAAGTGCGTCGCACCGGGTTGCCTCCGGCGCACGTAGCCGTGTTCGATGTGAAAGTGGGCGAGGTATCACCGGTGATTACCGACAATGGCGGGCATTACATATACAAGGTTGTGAGCAAAGAGCTCCTTCCACTGGATCAGGTTAAAGAAGAAATTCGCAATACCCTCAAGAGTCAGCGATCGAAGGACCTGATGGACAAGTACGCGAACTCATACCACGCGGAGACCAACGACGCCTATTTTGGACCGCCGGGGCCGACCGGACCGATGGGAGGACGGCCCATGCCGCAGCGTATGCCGCGTCCGAACATGCCAGCGCCTTCGATGCAGCCCCAGGGACAGCCGCAAGCGCCGCCTCCGGCTGTGAATCCAGCAACGCAGCCTCCTGCGCAACCGTCACCACCGTCTAACCCTAACTGATGGCCAGCGAGAAACCTGTCGTCGTGGTGACCGGCATTGCGGGAAACCTGGGATCCCGTCTTCTGCCGCTGCTGGGAGATTTGTCGGTGATCGGGGTGGATGTGATCGCGCCTGAAACCAATCTGCCGCTGCAATTCGAGAAGGTGGATCTGGGCGAGGAATCCTCGACTCGCGTTCTCTACGAGATGCTGCGGGACACGCACCCGGTGTCGGTGGTCCATCTCGCGTTTGTGATCGATGCGGTGCGCTCGGGCGTGCTGGACGCCGAACGCATGTGGCGAATCAATGTGGCGGGCACCGCCCGGGTGATGGAAGCGATTACGGAGGCGAATCGCACCGCTGATTCCGGGGTCAAGCAATTCATTTTTCCCAGCAGCGTGTCGGTGTATGGTCCGAACCTTCCCGGACCGGCGACGGAACAGTCCCCGATGGCGGCGCACACACTGCCTTATGCAATCCATAAGAAACAGTGTGACGAGGTGGTGCAACAGCGCTCGTCAGCACTGCGCGGATGCAGTGTCTACATCCTGCGTCCGCATATTTTCGCCGGGGCGAGCGTAAGCAACTATCTTTTGGGGGCCTTTCGCGGAACACCCAACGGCAAAAGCGCGCGGGCGGAAAAGATGCGCAGTGAGGGAAAACGGCTGCCCTGCGTGCTTCCGCGCGGGCAACAATATGTCGATAACAAGATCCAGTTCATCCACGTGGATGACATGGCCAGGTTGATCGCGCATATTCTGCACCGGGATCCGGAGCCGCAACGCCTCACCATTCTGAACGTGGCGGGACCCGGGGACCCGCTGACCTTTGGCCGCTGCATCGAGATGGCCCAAGCAAAGCTGGTGCGCGTTCCCGGAAAGTGGGTGATGCGGCTGGCGCTCGAATTCCTGTGGAAGCGGCAAATCTCGGCGATTCCGCCCGAATCGCTCCCGTACATTACGGGGGAATACATCATGAATACGGACCGGCTGCATAAATTCCTGGGCGCGGAGTATAAGACCGTAATGCACTACACGATCACCGAGGCTTTTGCGGACAGCTTCAAAACGGAGATTGCGTCGGCAACGAGCCCCGACAAATAACCGAATCCCACCTACTTCTTTCCACGATACAAGCCGGCGATTCCGAAAGTGTAAGGAGTCCAAGAGGCTTCGCGGAATCCAGCGCAGCGCATTCGGTCGAGCATTTCCTGCGGCTCAGGAAAACGTTCGACCGAATTTGGCAGGTACGAATAAGGGCCCCGCACGCCGGAAAGCACGGCTCCCACTCGCGGTAAGACCCGCTTGAAGTAGATGCGATAAAGATGACCGATCAGTCCACGAGGTTCACTGAAATCCAGGATGCCGCACTCCCCGCCGGATTTGAGCACGCGGGAGATTTCACGGAGGCCGGCATCGTAGTCGGCAAGATTGCGAAAGCCGAAGGCCGAAGTAACCAAATTGAAATGCTCGTCGGGAAACGGCAGGGTCAGCGCATCTGCTTCGATCCAGCGTGGCATGGCAGACGTAGCGCCCCGCATCTTTTTGTGGAGAGACTTACCGCGAGCCCGCTGCAGCATGGCATGAGAGAAGTCCGCTCCCAGAATCTGCGGAGCGCGCTCCCCTGCCTGCTTGCGCAACGCGAAGGTCATGTCGCCCGTCCCGCAGCATAGATCGAGAACGCGGCAGTCGGGCTGCGAGAACGTGTGCGCAAACGTGCGAGCGCTGCGCCGCCACCAGAGGCGATCGACGTTAAATGACAGAACGTGATTCAGCAGGTCGTAGCGGGGAGCGATCGACGTGAACATCTCGCGGACGGCGCGCGCCGCGGAGTGTGGGTCTCGAGCGCCCTCGGGTGCAGCGCCGGCCACTACCGGTTTTTCGGTCTCCGCCGCGGCTCTCATTTCTTCCAAGCCCAGCCGCCATGCGATAAGCGACGCAATTCTTCGACGGCACTGAGCACCACTTTGTCGGGGACATCCGCGGCGATCTCAACCTTGCCGATTTCTCGAGGCAGAACAAAATGGACCGCTCCATTTTGCGTTTTCTTGTCAGCCTGCAGGCGCGCCAGAATCCTGCGGGCGCTCACTTTCAGCTCCGGCAAGCGGCCCAGACTGAGCACCGCATCGGCAATGCGCCCGGCGGTAACGCTGTCCGTACGCCCGACCGTGAGAGCAATATTAGTCGCAGCGATCAAGCCCCACGCAACGGCCTCACCGTGAAGCAAAGATCCATATCCGGTTTCGGCCTCCAACGCGTGCCCGATGGTATGGCCCAAATTAAGGACTCGACGCAACCCGCCCTCTTGTTCATCCGCGGAAACGATTTCCGCTTTCAGCTTCACGCTTTGAGCAATGAGACCCTCAACCTCGACGGGATCGCGCTTCAGGATTTGCGAGCGCTTCTGCTCGAATCGCAGGAAAAGATCCACATCGCCGATGATGCCGCACTTGAGCGCCTCGTATAGACCCGCGCGAAAGGCTCGATCCGAGAGAGTATGCAGAACTTCCGGGTCAATCAGAACAACGCGGGGATGATGATACGTACCCAACAGATTCTTCCCTGCCCCAAGGTTCACTCCAGTTTTGCCACCGACGGATGCATCGACTTGCGCCAGAACCGTGGTTGGAACCTGAACCAGGTCCACACCGCGCATGTAAAGAGACGCCAACAATCCCGTGACATCGCCGACTACGCCCCCGCCTAGCGCGATCAGGACCGCCTTGCGGTCCGCGCCCATGCGAACCAACTTCTCAGCCAGGGTTTCGATGGTGGCCAACTTTTTGGCGGGCTCACCATCCGGAATTTGAAGCACTTGAGGTTTGAAGCCTGCGGATTTGAGAGAACTGAGCAGCTTGGCGCCCCAGCGCCGGCGAACCGGCGATACCGTGACCACGAACACTTTGCTGGATTGCGGCAGCAATTCCGCCAGCAAGGTCCCAGCCCGCACCAGCAGGCCGTTCTCGATCCGCGCTTGGTAGGGCCGCGGTGGGACATGGATGGTAGCTTGCGCCATGGACTTCCATCATAGCCTATGGGCAAGCGTAGTTTGGAGAGGCGAAATAGGGGGAGACGCGCGCCCGCCTAGCTTGGCTTGCGGTTGGGCACGAGGAGTGAAGTCACGATCGAAACCGTCAGAATCGCGGCCACCATGCTCAACATGGCGAGCGTTGACACCTTAAACCAATTCGCCGCAATCATTTTCAAACCCACAAGGACCAGGATCAGCGCCAGTCCGGTGTGAAGAAAGCGAAATCCCTTCATCAATCCGGAAATGGCAAAGAACATGGAGCGAAGTCCCATGATCGCGAACATGTTCGAGGCGTAGACGATGAAAGCATTAAGCGTGATCGCCAGTATTGCGGGGATGGAATCAACGGCAAAAAGCAAGTCCGTAGTTTCTATGACTGCGAGGACCACTAGTAACGGTGTGGCGTAGAGCCCCGGATTGCCTTGCCAGCCAAAAACGAAGAAGCGGCCTCCCTGGTAACTGTCGGTTACCGGGATCAACCGGCGAATTCCCTTCACTACGGAATTTCCGGACGGATCGACCTTGTGTTCACCAGCCAATCCAAGCCGCACACCGCTATAGACCAGTAATGCGCCGAGCAGGTAGAAAATCCAGTGGAAACGCTGGATGAGGCCAACGCCCGCGAGGATGAAGCAGCCGCGCATCAACAGTGCGCCGAGAATTCCCCAAAACAACACGCGGTGCTGATGTTCCTCAGGCACGGCGAAGTAGCGGAAGATTACGAGGAAGATGAAAAGATTGTCGATGCTGAGAGAAAGCTCGAGCACGTAACCGGTGACGAACTCGATCGCAAGCTGGCGCCCCTGCCAGAAGAAAACTAGAGCGGCAAATAGAGCCGCCAATCCGACCCACATTGCGCTTCGCAGAAGTGCTTCACGAGAACGCACGCGTCCGCGCCGGTGGAAGACGCGGAGGTCGAGCACGAGCATGCCGACCGCGAAAAGATTGAAGATGATCCAGAAATAGAGCAAGGGTAAGTGCCGATTGTCGATTGCCAATTCTCAATTGGAACTGCTAGTCGCTCCATTGGCAATTGGAAATTGCGAATTGGATTACTTCTGGCGGCCAATGGTTCCGCTCGCCCAGGCATCCCACATGCCGGCGGCTTTCAACATCTGGTCAGAGCCAGTTTCGCGCATCGCCTGTTCAATCTGCGCACGCGTATAGCGAGGGCCAATCTTTTCCGGCAGATTCGCCAGGGAAAAAGCAAATTCCGCCGCTTCGGCCACGTGTTTCTTGAGTTGCACGAAATCGACCTTGTCGTAGGTGTCGGAGACGGCATGGTAGTTTTCCAGATAGTTCGCCTCCTGCTGATCCGCCACGAAGGTTGGAACGCCTTCCAGCATGAAATCAAAGTGGTCGGTGCCCCATTCCATGTCGGTCTTCAGGTCGGTAACGCCAAACTCGCGTAGTGGCGCGATGATGCGCGTGGCGGTGTCCAGAACATCCTTGCGGCCGCCCGTTGCAAATCCGGTTGTCTTGCCGGTGCCGGAGTCGTAGATGATCACACCAGCTGCTTTATCGAGCTCGGACCGGTGGGCGGTGGCGTAGGCGCGCGAGCCCAGTAACCCTTCTTCTTCGCCGGAAAAAAGAATGAAGCGGATGGAGCGGCGAGCGTTCAGTCTAGACGCTTTGATGGCGCGTAGGGCGTCGATTACGAGAGCGGCGTTGCAGCCATTATCGAGCGCGCCCGTGCCCAGTTCCCAGGAATCGAGATGCGCGCCGAGAATGACGAACTCGTCAGGCTTCTCGCTGCCTTTGATTTCCGCCACCACGTTGGCAGTTTTGAGGGGGCCACCAAGTCTACTGGGGATGCTCAGATCGGCCCATACCGGATGCCCAGACGTGAGGAGACGTCCGATGCGCTCCCCGTCTTCGCGCGCCAGCAGAACCTGCGGGATGCGATCAATTTCACCAGCGAAAGAATTTGTGTGCCGGTACAGAATGTCGTGCTCGCGGGTGGCGATAAAGGCCACGGCCTTCGCTTTGCCGTTCAGTGCGGCGGTGATCACCGGCGGGGCGTTCGTGTATTCGGCGAAGAGGTCGTCCCAGGTTTTCAGCACCCCGGAATGGACCAGAACGATCTTTCCCGAAATATCGCCTGCCTTCTTGAATTCGTCCCCACTCCCGCTGCCTACGTCGATGATCGGCACGTGCTTGACCGCAGCGAGGGCGGGCGCCCACGCAATGGAGACACAGCGGACGCGGAACTGGACGTTCGGAATCTGCGTGAGCTTCGGATCGAGGGAGGTCCCGGTAGCGCTGATACTCATCTCGGTGTCGCCCTCCGCCCAGGAATGGGGAATGGTGAATTCCTCGGTGTGGACGCGATCGGCTCCGGCAACCGCGAACATCTGCACTCCCCACTCGACGGCCCATTGCATGGCGGGCGTGCCGGGCACTCGGCCGCCGATCTCATCCGTGAGATGGCGGAGGTTGCTTTCAATCGGAGACGGTTGCAGCGCAGCCTTGATGATGCGGGCTGCGTCGTCGGACACAGAGGGCGGAGTTGCCGCAAGGCCGATGGCTATGAGGAGGAAGTAGAGAAGGACAGCTTTCAGGTTTCGCATCGGGTGCATTAGAAACGAATTGCCGGAAAATCGCAAAAGCTCTTATCGCGGAGCGCGCGGAGGACGCACGGAGTTCGCGGAATTCCCGGCTGATTCAAGTTATTTCGGAGGCAGCGAGTCCATTTTATCTAGAATGCCGACCGTCTCCAGTATCGTACTGCCAACGATTTCCAAGCTTTTGGGGCTCAATTTGTCGACGGTATCCTGCGGCGTGTGCCAAAACACGTTGTTATACCCATAATCAAAATCGATGAGATCGGCGCTGGGAATGCCTCTCTGCATGAATGGAAGGTGATCATCCGAAACCTGGTTGTCCCGCTCGAAGAAATGAGATTGATAACCCAGACGTGTAGCCGCCTGATATACCACCTCTTCCAGCCAAGGAGTTGAATTGAGGTCGTGATCGATGTGAAGATCCGCATCGCCGATCATATCGGCCAGCAGAAACGCTTTGATTTTTTTCAACGTCCCGTCATCCTGCCATTTCTGAGCAAGGTGGCGGATGCCGTATAAGCTGTCGGCGTCCGACCACGATTTCATGGCTTCCTCGGCGTCGTCCCATACCAGCCATACGCTGTAACTTTCGTGTTTCTTGCCGCGCAGTTGATTTGCAATTTCAAGCAGAAGAGCGCTGGAGGAAGCGCCGTCGTTGGCGCCGATGTAGGAGGTGTTGCGAAGGGGATAATTTGTATCGTAATGGCTGGCAATTACGATGATGCCATCGCGCGTCCCGGGAAACTTCGCGATGATATTTTTCACGGGAAACTTGCCTTCGGGAGTATCCGCGGTGAATACGTCCTCCTCGACCGCGTCACCTTTCAGCTGAGATGTGATGTACTCTTCGACCTTCTTGTGGTTCGCGCCGCCGATGGGGCGCGGGCCGAAAGCCACGATTTCCTTCACATACTGCATGGCCCGGGCGGAATCAATGGTCGGTGGCGGACCGCTGTCGGGGGGAAGCGAGAGCTTGGGAGCAGATTCGTCGGCAGAAGATTGTGGTTGCGTCTGCGCCTTGGCGGCACTCGCAACTTTGTCATGGCTGCAGGCCGCAAATGCGGCGACGATCAGGGACAACACGATCGGGAGCGCGATTCTCTTGCCTGTCACCGAAAGAGCCTCAGCGGAGGAATGACAACGTGCCAGATATCAAGCCGCCTTCTTCGCCTTGCGAGCGAGGCGCTGCTTGGGATGAACCGCCCATGCGATTCCGATGCTAAAGACGTACAGCGCGATCATGGGGGCGGCAAAGATGCACATATTCAAAACATCGGGCGTCGGGGTAACGATCGCGGCGATAATGAAAATGACCAGAATGGAGTAGCGGAAGTTCTTCCACATGAAGCCGGCGGTAACAATGCCCATCAGCGCCAGGAAGAAAATCAGAATCGGCATCTCGAAAATCAAGCCCATGCCGAGGATGATGCTTAAGAAAAGCGATGTGTACTCGCCGATGGTGATCATCGGCTGGAACTGCCTGCCGAAATGAATCAGAAAGCCGAGAGCCTGCGGATAGACAACTTTGTAGCCAAAATATCCGCCCGCCGTGAACAGAGCGATGGTCGAAACCATGAAGGGCACGACGTAACGCTTCTCGTTGCGGTATAGGCCGGGCGAGATAAACATCCACACCTGGTAGAGCACAAACGGTGAAGTGAGGAAAAGTCCGGCAAGCGCCGCGATCTTCAGATACAAATTGAAGGGCTCGGTGGGATTCAAGTACACGAGCCGTTCCGACATCCCGTTGTCCTTCAGCGCCTTCATGATAGGCCGCTGCATGATGTCGTAAATGCGCTCTACTTTCCACCAGCAGGCAAAAAATCCCACGGCGACGGCGCCGATCGAGTAGACGAGACGGGAACGCAATTCTTCAAGGTGATCGAGGAAGCCCATGGTGGGCATGGCGTCGCGCTTCGGATCGTCGGTGGCCGCCGCGGTCTGGCTCTCAAACATGCGAGTCCTGAGCGGCGGGGGCGATCTCGGCCTCAGCGACGGCTGGGGATTCGGCGGATGGAGGATCGGTGGAAGACGGTTCCGCGAAAGGAATGTGCGAATTCTCCGCAATGACATTCGCGACGGCCAGATTCGAAGTGGCCAGACTGTTGCCGGCGAGGGTCGCCTCGGCGGGAGCGGCTAATGTTGCGCGGGACTCGTGTGGCAGGGCCTCGCCGGAGGCGGGGTTGAGACTTAGGCTGGCCACGGCGCCTGGCGGGGTGACGCTGGGGGGAAGGATCTCCTGGGCCTTCTTCTCTACTTCCAGATGAGCGATCTCGGTTTCAATCTGTGACTTGAATTCGTTTGAGGCTCGACGAAGTTCGGCAAGCAGACGTCCCGCTTGACGGGCGATCTCCGGCAACTTTTTTGGCCCAAAGATGATGAGAGCCAGAAAGAACAGAAAGATCGTCTCGGAAAAACTCATGGGTTCATCATAATGCGGAGCGCCAAAGGCGGCAATGCTCGAGTAACTTCCTGGACTGCAAGGTCAGCAAAGTACATCGTTCCGTCAGGGGCTGGTGCGCAGGGGCTGGTGCGGAGCTAGTGGCCCAACTTCCCCGATGAGCTCTGCAAATCTGCATGGCGCTTTGGATTTCAGAAGGCTGGAACTCGAGCGCCCCGGACCGCATCTTAAAACAGAGAGTTCTGCATGGTTACCAATGGTGACTATCCCGGTCCGGGACAGTCTAACCTAGTGATATACTTTTATAATTCAGCGCGGTAGGTGGGAAGCAGCACATCCCTCAACCGAAGGAAACATAGATGGTACGTAGTTCTCGCCGATCGCTATTCCTGGTGGTTTTTTTTCTGCTGGCTTGCGGCTTTCTGGGAATTTTGTTCGCCCAGCGCACCGGGCAGCAACCCTCATCGCCTTCGAGCGACTCCGACGTCAAAGACAGCCTGAAGCAGTTCACGGATGTCTATGCCGTCATCGAGGACAATTACGCGGAGCCGGTCAATCCCGACAAGGCAATTTATAACGGCGCGATTCCCGGCATGCTGCATGCACTCGATCCGCACTCCAATTTCTTCGATCCCAAATCTTACGCGTTGATGCGTGAGGACCAGCGTGGCAAGTATTACGGCGTCGGAATGACGGTGGGACCGCGCAATAACAAAGTCATCGTGATCTTCCCTTTCACGGGCACGCCCGCATATAAGGCCGGAATTCATCCGGGCGATGTGATCATTGCGGTCGACGGCAAGTCCACGGAGAACCTGAGCACGGGCGACGTTGCCGATATGCTCAAAGGCCCAAAAGGTACGACGGTCCACATCAGCATCTCGCGAGAAGGCGTGGAGAAGCCGATGGAGTTCACCCTGGTGCGCGATGAGATTCCGCGTTACAGCGTGGACGTCCACTTCCTGATCCGGCCAGGCATTGGATATTTGCACGTGACCGGCTTCAACGAAACCACCGAAGAAGAAGTCTCGAAGGCACTGGATGAAATGGGGGATCTCAAGGGTTTGATCCTCGATCTGCGGGGGAATCCCGGCGGCCTGCTCAGCGAAGGCGTTGGCGTGGCCGACAAATTCCTGAAGAAGGGCCAGCTGATTGTTTCGCATCACGGCCGGGCTTCCGCTGAAAAACGTTACGTCGCACAGCACGGCAATGGCGGAAAAGACTATCCTCTGGTGGTTTTGGTAAACCGGCTGACCGCATCCGCTGCTGAAATTGTTTCCGGAGCCATTCAGGATCATGATCGTGGATTGATCGCAGGAGAAGTGACGTTCGGTAAAGGACTGGTGCAGACGGTTTATCCACTCTCGGAAAACACCGGGTTGGCGTTGACCACGGCGCACTATTACACGCCGAGCGGGCGGCTCATTCAGCGCGATTACAGCAACATTTCGCTCTACGATTACTATTACAACCGGGACTCCGAGTCGGGCAGCAATGCCAGCCGCGAAGTGAAGCTGACCGATAGTGGTCGTACGGTGTATGGTGGCGGGGGCATCACGCCCGATGTGGTGATTCCTCCGGTCAAGGGCAACCACTTCCAGGACACGCTGCTGCAGCACTACGCGTTCTTTAACTACGCCAAGCGCTACGTGGTGACGCATCATCCGACGAAGAGCTTCGAAGTGGACGAGGCCATTCTGCAGGACTTCCACAAGTCGCTGGACGACGCCAACATTCCTTATACGCAGGCCGATCTGGTCGACAATAATGACTGGATCAAATCGAACATCAAGTCGGAGATTTTCGTCGACGCGTTTGGTCAGGATGAAGGCCTGAAGGTTCGGGCCGAATCGGATCCGGAAGTATTGAAAGGACTGGAGTTACTGCCACAAGCCAAGGCCCTGGCCGAAAATGCGAAGCGCATTGTGGCGGAACACAACAGTGCGGGAGCGTTCAACCGCTGACATTCAGCTGACTTTTCAGGGCCCGGACCGCGTTCCGGGCCCTAGTTTTTTGCCCTGGTGACGCATCTTCCGTTTATTGACTTAGCGACCGACCTATGTGAAAATCCGCGACAGCAGGGCTTGTAGCCGGCTATCGCCGAGCGGCGGCAGATGAGGAAAATTCGCTAATTCGCAAGGCGGGCGCGTTTAAAATGAACTGCCTTCAACATGGTCCGCACGCCCTGGCCCAGGCCTGGCAAAGCTGCGGTGGAGCGGAGCGGGTTTGAAGCCGGTCCTGATGGGGTTGGCGGTGGTATTGGCGGTGACGGCGGGCGTAACGGATTGGCGGAGCCGTCGTATCCCGAACTGGCTGACGGTTCCGGGGTTACTGGTTGGAATCGCGGCCAACGCGGCGACGGGCGGATGGAGCGGGGTGAAGACTTCCCTGCTGGGGGCTGGCCTGGGATTGCTGTTGCTGCTGCCCTTCGTGATTCTGCGCAGCCTTGGCGCCGGGGATTGGAAGCTGGCTGGAGCTCTGGGGGCATTCGTAGGACCGGGGGTGCTGATCAACTTGTTGATGGTCTCGGTTTTTGTTGCGGGAATCATGGCCGTCGGGCTGGTGATCTACAAGCATCGAGTTAAAGAGACACTAGGCAATATGGGTCGGCTGCTGGGGTCGATGCTCATGTTTCGAATGCCCGCGGCGGAGGTTTCACTGGAGAACCCGCAGTCGCTCAAGATTCCCTATGGAGTAGCATTGGCCTTGACCACTTTGTTCTTCGGGATCGGTAGGTTGTGGGGCAGAGTATAACCATGCTGAAATCGCAATGGACAATATTCTTGAGGCACGCGGCTCGCGATACTCGCGGTACGGAGATTGTGGAAAGTGCCTTTGTGCTACCCATCGTGTTCATGTTCGTGATCGGGATTTTGTGGTTTGGCTTGGCGTTTCTCATTTACGGCACACTGGCGCAAGGAACACGAGCGGGGGCAGAAGCAGCCGTCGCCCCGGTTTGCGCCACATGCGCCGCCGGTGCGAGTGCCGCCGCGAATGCGCAAACGGCGGTTCATAATGCGCTGGCGTCGTCGCATTTGAGCCAGAGTAACTTGGTTGCGACGAGCAAATGGACGCCACCCATGGTCTGCACCTGTGGCAGTGTCGCATCGAGCTCTGCGTGCAAGGCTGCGGCTTCATGCAACCCCAGCGTCACCGACGTCTGTGTCCAGGAAAACGTGCAATTGTCATACGCCAGCCAGGGCGGGGCGGGTACTTGCGGCACCTCGGTGAGTGCGCGCTATCAATTTCCATTCCATTTCAGCATTCCTCTCACCGACATGGATTTGGGAAATGTGCTGCTGCCGGGGCAGGCGCAGATGAGGTTAGAGACACAATGATGCGAGCGGGCGGCTTCGGTTCCGGATTGCTGGCTTCGCTCAAGCGAGGCTGGACGGATGATTGCGCTTCGCAAATCGTGGAACTGGCTCTTTCACTGCCATTGCTGGTGGTGTTCGTCGTAGGAATTTTTGACTTCAGCGGAGCGCTCACTCTGAAGCAGAAGCTAACCAACGCCGCTCGGGAAGGCGCACGCGTGGCAGCGGCTGATCCGGCCAGCGATATGTATGCGGGCGTGCCCGTATCCGTGGGCGATGCTGTGCAAGTTGTCGACAACTACCTGGTGTCGGAAAAGATCAACGACTGCGGGCTTGGGCCCACGCCGCCAGCTCCGACAAAAACTCCGCTGACTTGGACCTACACGGCCTCGGGTTCCGGCTGTGCGGGGAGCGGAATCAAGGTGGTGGTCAACCGGGGTTGCTCGACACAGGAAAATGGAGTGTACCTGATAGGCACATGCGTCTCCATCAGCTACGCCTACAAGTGGCAGTTCAGCAGCGTCAGTGGCCTGGTGGGCGGTAAGTTTCTCGGTCCAAGCACTCTGACGACGAATGCTGAGGCGTTCAACGAGAACTAAGGAGTTCCTATGCTGACACCGCTAATCCGCCGCTCGCAAAGGGACGCGAAGCCACGCTCCAAGGAGTGCGGATTCACCATGGCGCTGGTAGCGGTAGCAATCGTGTCGCTCATTTCCATGGCGGCCTTGTCCATCGACATCGGCACACTTTACGAGGCCAAAGCCGAGGCCCAACGCGCTGCAGACGCAGGGGCATTAGCCGCCGCAAGAGTGATCTCGACCTCGGGAATGACGGGAGATCCCGGGAATACGACAAATTCGTGGCAGGCGGCTTGCGGTGGGCCGGCAAGTCCAGCTACCCTGGCGGCGACCAGCGTAGCGCAGGCCCAGCAGAACTCTATTGGCGGCAGCGCCGGTACCGTGAACGTGGGCTACAGCGCGGGAAGCGCTGGCGGAGCGAACGCAGACTGCTCCACACTAGGAATAGCCTTCGGCGTAAATCCCGTAGTTACGGTAAGCGTGCAACGCACGAAGCTGCCCATCTTCTTCGCCCGAGTTTTTGCTTTACTGCCGAATGGGAATTACACGGGCGTGAGCGTAAGCGCTACGGCGAGCGCGGAAGCATTTAACTCATCAGGTTCGAGCCCCATGACTCCGGTGCATCCCCGCTGCGTGAAGCCATGGATCGTTCCCAACCAGGATCCGGCTCATTTCACTGGGACCAAGTATTTCGTCGATCCAACTACCGGTGCGATCCAAAACCCCGGAACGGTCACCGGGAACAATGGCGTCATCGGTGAAACGTTTGACCTGATTGCGGACTGTACCCCGAACCCAAGGCATAGATGCACCTTACTCAATTCATCTCCCGTAGCCGCTGGTCCCCCAGTGAACACCCTCCAATACGTTCCCGCACAGCCGCCGGTCACTTCCGTCGCGATCGCCGCCAATGCAGCAATCAGCGGATGTTCACAGATTCTACGGGCTGAATATTGGGACGCCGTCGCGGGTTGCGACCAGACCACGGTATACGCCTGCGGAACACCTCTGGCAAACAAGGTGGATCTAGCGATAGATAATCCTGGGCCAAATGGATACGATAGCGTGTATGCCGCGCAGTGTCTGATCAACGCGACCGACCCCACTGCATCTAACCCAATCACGAACGGTCAGGATTATCTCGACCCCGGAATCAAGCCGTACACGTACCCTTTCCAGATCAAGGCTGGGACTAACAGCGCCCTACTGGCGGCGGGCGTTAAGAGCGGTAGCCAGATCAGCAGCAGCCCCTCCATCGTCTCCTTGCCCATTTATGACAACGCGACGGTGATTAATGGAGCCGGCACGACTACAGTCACGGTCATAGGTTTCTTGCAGGTCTTCATCAATAGTGTTGACAGCGTTACTGGAAAGATAAACGTAACCGTGATGAACATCTCCGGCTGCGGCAACAGTGCCGGGAATCCGCTTTACGGCACTTCTCCAGTGCCGGTGCGGCTGATCACACAGCCCTAGCTTCACGCCACCTGGAAGCAGATTGGTCTTCGAGGCGTCACATTTGTCTAAGCGCTAGAAGCAGCGCGAAGGTCTAGTCGGGAATGTCGTTATTCTGCGGCTTCGCGCTTGGAGCGGGTTCGGTCGGCGTTTCCGCAGGTACAGGAGGCGTTCGGGCCGGAGCTGCGGGTTCCACCTCGTCTTCCGCTTGGGTGCGCATTGGTTGCAGAGGTGTGTAAGCCGGTGCCGGACCTTCGGGCCGCGCACTTAGAATCACGCGATCAAGCACGTTAGGATCACTCGCCGAACTCAGGATGAGAAAATTAAATTTCGATCCGTTCAGCAGGGTGGAGAGAACTTCCGGCGCAGATGCGGGACCAATCTCGGCTACAACCGTTTCTTGTTCCGCACCGGCCGGGATGGCGATGTCTGCCCCCGTTCGCTGATGCACGGCGAAAAGAACCTCCGACAGACTGGCTTTGTTCGACTTTACGGTGAGCATTCCTCCCGCAAAGGAAACGGTCAGCGGAGGGGGAACCGGCGTGGTGATCTGCTCCACATGAATGGGATAGTTCGTGGTTACCAGCCTCGGACCGGATGGCGCAGACGGATTAAAGCTGGCGGCTTTCGCTGCCGTGCTTCCGACCCTGATGATCACCGTTCTTCCGGATGGAAAGACCTGATAAGGCTGCGGACCATTCAGATCGAAGACCACCCGCGTAACCGGTGGATTCGATGCGAAGAGACCCACGCGCAGGCTCTTCACTTCCTTGAGATTTACTGTCTGATTGCGCAACTGAGCACTGGGGACCACGCCGGCAAAATCCACGACGAGGCGATCGGGACCGGTCAGGACTTGCGTCTGAGGAACAACGCGATTGCTGGACTCAATTTCAACCTCGACGGGATTGCGGCTGGACATCACCTGCATTCGCCGCACTGACGGCGCATCCTGCGCTTGACCCAGTATCGTGCAGAAAATCAATGTTGCGGACAACACGAATGATTCGGCGGAAACTCTGGGGGAGGGTTTCATAATATCCTTTAGTTTCGGCGTTGCGATAAGCCGATTCTAGCAGCATTGGCACGCGAAACCGCTCACAGGAGGGCTACTACTTTGGGTCGATCTCGCGCGACACTAATGCGTTAGCGGAGTGAGCATCACTCCAAGTAAATCAGGCTGGCCGTCCACACGCTGCAGATGGGGATTCCTGTCTCCTTCGTGGTATGAAACGGGATATGTCTGAAAAAACTGACCGTTCTCGACCAGTAGTTCGATGGGCGCTGTGGTCCCTTGCGCCGCTTTGATGGCCGCATGCAAAACCGCAGGCGTCCACTTGCGGCCGTCGACGGCGATCAGTTTCATGCCCGGACCAATTCCCGACCGATACGCGGGAGAATCCACGACAACGTCTTGCAGTTTGCCATCCTCAGCAACGCTGAAGCCCAGGGAAAAAGAGAAGTCGGCGGACTTGAATATTTTTCCTACGGCTTCCGTGAATAAGTTTGGCTGATCGTTATAGACCAACCTCCAGCCATCGCGCTCGATTCCGCCCAGGGGTGCGCGCGCGGTCGTGGAACCGACTCGTTCCTTCAACAGACTCGCCCACTGATAGGGAGCAATCTCGTTCAACGCGTGAACCACGTCGTCGAACTGATAAGGCACCACCATCGGAGGCCCACTCTCGCCGCCGTGAAAACGCCGGCAGAAATCATCGAGAGATCGCTGGCCCTGGGTCTGCTGGCGGATGATCGAATCAACTTCCAGCCAGATCAATTCGCCTTCGGGATAATAGTCGAGTCCGCGACGCCAATTCGACCACTGCTCTCCCAGCATCCGCAATGTTTGCACCGAGCGTGCGGTATCTTCCAAAGGCCGCCAGGTGCGGCCGCGACGGTAGTCCAGACTGGCCGCGGTCAAGGCCAGTGCTTCACGATACTGTTCGGCGGACCATAATCCGCTGCGTTCCGCCAGCATATTGCCGAGATATTCCGTGAGTCCTTCGTAAACCCACAAAAGATCTCCGACCATCGGTTCCTGATAATTTCGCGTGGCCAATCCTGCCGGGCGGCGATACTTGCCGTTCCACGAGTGTGCGAACTCGTGCGGAAGGAGCGCTGCGTACAGCATGTGCACATCCGGATCGAGCAATGTGCGCTCCGCCGCAGCGCTGTCGTTCGATTCGTGATGCTCGAGTCCATGCTCGCCAACTTCGCCGCTGAGCGTGTAGAGAAAGTCGTAATGCCGATAGTGCCGCGCACCGAACAGCGCGCCGGTTTCGGCGACCAACTTTCGGTAGGCTGCCAAGTCCTCCGGCTTCATCGCCAGATCGGCTTCGGTCTCGGCGACCAGATCCATGTGGTGCGCGGTCGTTTCCGACCCCCTGGTCAAGTCGATTCGCTGATAATGCTTCCCGGCAATCAAGGGGGAGTCGACTAAGTTCGTAAGCGAAACCGGAGCGAACTCAACTTCATCTCCTGATATATTCGAAGGCTGCAGAGCAGTTCCATATTTCCATCCTGCCGGAAGTTTGACAGAGGGGACGAATTCGACCGCGTCGGAAGCACCACCTTGCGGATAAAGAACGACCGAATTCCAGTTCAGATCGAGCAGATTGCTGGAAGCCGCGGGCCCTCCGCCACCCGCACTGTCAGCGGAGGTGATGGCGTCCAGGGACACGCTGAGTTCCTGAGTCCCTTCGGGCACGACCACATGAAAAGCGTACATGTCCACATCATCCCGCTGCCAGACAACCGCTTTGCCTGCCGCTTCCATTCGTATTCCGGTAAGGGCGGCGATCGGACCGCTGGGCCGATGATTGCCCGGAATCCACTCCGGAAATACCAGGGTCATGGCGCCTGGCTGGGCAGGAATTCGCAGGTTCGCATGATAGATATTGCGCGGGGCGTCGGTAAGATCGACGCGCAGCCGTATGGATTGACCGAAGACGAATGGGCCGGTCGACGATAGCCATACCAAAGCAAGCAGAAAAGCGATAGAGAAACTAAAACGACTCGGCGAACCAACCATCTGCCTCCGGAAACTTGAATCCCGCAGATTTGCAGAATGAGCCTACAGAAACGAGCACAGGTGCGCAAGCAAAACGGGATTACGGGGAGTCAGAATTGCATTGAGCGCTTCAGACGCGGCTCAGCTTGCGGCGGGATCGCCAGAAAATTATGGCCAGGCCGGAAGCCAACGTCACCCACGTTCCCGGCTCGGGTACGGTGGAGGGGCCGCCACAGGGGCTTCCCTTTTTCTTTTTGCCGATACCTTCCTCACCAGCGCAGCAACCGGTTTCGACGGTACCTTTTTTATTGAGCGGCGCACAGAGTCCGGCGGGCAACGGCGGGGGCGAGATCGGAACCCAACCTCCCCCGCCGACTGGATCGTACAAGCTCAGGGGTCCCATCGGTCCCGAGCCGGGCATCGCGGGCCGGTTAAGCAGGGCGGACTCGAACGGAACTTGAGGAGAATGCATAGCGGTATCAATTCCGGGAAGGACCGGCTCGTCGAACTTTACGACTGGAGGTTCCACGGGCGCGAGGGCCTGCTTTGGAGCTTCTTCGACACGATTGGCGCATCGCGCGCGGGCCGTGATCTTGCCGTCTGTGATCACTTTCTCGCCTTTGTGCAGACTAATCCGGTGACGGGTCCAGTAGACGCGGTTCCCAATGCGGTAAGACACGTATGCTGTCCGCGCCAAGGTCAGGCGCACCACGCGCGCGTGGTCGTAGTCAAAGCCGGCGTAGTGAGCGGCAACAATCGGATCGTGCTCTGCCACCCACTTCAACTCTTTCGCGTCCTGCACTCCGCCGGGCACAACAGAATACGGATAGACGGGACGATCGGCGGGGGCCTCCTGCGCGAGAATTTGGTCGGATGTGATGAGACGATTGCGAGCTAGGTCTGCCTGTGCGAGGTTCGGGGCTGCGGCCTGCTGCGCCCGGAACAGCGATGGGCTGAGATACTTCAAAGCCAGGGTGGAAGCGCTGGCGATGAAAAACACGAAGGTTGCGACCGCAAGCCAGCGCCGAATGCGCCGATTGCGTTTATGACGGCGGCTTCGCCGACGCCTCCTTACCTGGACGTTCCCCCCTGCCGGATCGCTCACAAACTACTCCTGCCTGCGACGGCCGCCCCGGGCTCCGGACCGGCACACTTTGCCGCACTGTTTAACGGCAGTTCGAGTACCATACCGCGGCGCCTGCGAACCTAACGCACTGAATAACATCCGCGTTCTTTAGGCGATCATCCTAGCAGACAGCGAAATAGTTTGCACAAATTATGTTCGGATTTTGGCAGTACCTTCCCGGATTCGATTTTGAGGTTTTACGCTGCTCCACTCCTCCTGGTGACGCGTTTAAACGCCTGGCTCAGTTTTGTTCTGGACGCGTTCAAGGTGGCTTTCGACAACTTGATAGTTCCCTCCCGAACGATGGAGCCAAGCAGCTTGGCTGCTTTCACGGTGGCGGCTCGCCGCAGACCTGCCTTCTCGACTCCCACTGTACAGCGACAATATTCCTTGGTGATCATTCCGACGCGGAGCGTAAGGAAGGCATTCGCTGAACCAGACAGGACAGAGCTGGCGAGAAGATGCATTCCGGGAATTGCCGCAACGGTTGAGCCGAAAATCGTTCCAACCAGGACATCGACGTCAATATCCTCAATCCCAGCCGCGATGAAGGCGGTCGAAGCCACGTTTGCGTAGAGCTGCACAAAATCGCGAAGGGACGGTCGCTGATAATACACATGGGCGACCTGCCAAATGAGACGCGTTTGAGCAGCGAACACAACCAGAACATCCAATCGACCACTTTGCAGAACCGCGGTGCTGAGAAATACGGCCGACGCAGTCGAGGTCACCACAGTGTCGGCGTGTTTGTCGAGGGTTTGAAGGGCGGTTTCGATGTCCGCCGTGGAATCCAGAGCCAGCCCGCGGAGACGAGGATGGCGCGACAGCCGCTTCCTGAAATCGAGAAGAAAGCGGTCGTAAGCATCACCTTCGCGGGCTTCCGGTGGCCGCATCCGTTTCGGCAGCCGGAACCAAAGGACAAACGGAGTCGCCAGCAGTGTGCAGTAAGTGAAAATCAGACTCCACATCACTGCGTTGCCGAAAGCCGTATTGACCGCTCGCGCCGACTGGACGATTTGCATCGTCTGGTTGAAAAGGAAGACGGCGAATACTACCAGTATGAAGGCGGCAACGACCAGCACGATTTTCTTTGCGGTCTTGGGCATCAGAGCACTCCGCTCCACCTCATCAGTATTCACCATAATGACGCGCAGCAAACCATTTCCGCACAAGCCAACATCGGACGCGTCCGGGGAGCGCAAGTTCTAAAGAAAGCGAGCGCCGCTGCGGACTATGGCGCTCCTGGTCAATCCTTTTTGTCTTTCCTTTTTGTCTTTTAATCTTTAATTTTTCCTGTCTTTATCCTTATCGTTTGGTGTTTGCTTCTTGGGCGGCGGTGGCGGAGTCTTCGGTTTCGCCTCCGGATGCGGCGCTTCCCTTTTGACTTGCGGCGTTGCCGGTTTGGCTTCTGCCTTCGGGGCCGGCTTTGGCGCGGGTCTTGCTGCTGGGCGCTCCGGCGGCTTTGATGGTTGTGGCGCCGAAGTGGTTGGTTTCGCCTCCTGCGGACGCGCAGCCTGCGGCTTTGCAGGTCTCGCCTCAGCTTTAGGCGCCTGCTGGGGAGGGGGCTTGTTCTGCGGTTGCTGCGGAGCTGGCCGCGTCTGAACAGATTGGTTCGCCTGAGTCGCAGGCCTCGTCTGCGGCTGGGCGCGATTCGGCTCCGCTGGTCGCGGGCTCCCTGCCGGGCGAGCAGGGATCACTGGTGCGATCGGTTTGCCTTCCGGGACGGGCTTGGTCGCTGCCAGAACGACAGGACGGCCCTTGTTGACAGAGGCAAACTGCTGGCGGTTTTGTGCCGCCTGCTGCTGATGCTGCAGCTGTGTGCTCATAGGGGGAATGCGCTGTTCGCGCGTTGCGGCAGCTTCCGTTGGCAAAGGCCGGCGAGTGACGCCTCCAGGCCCGTTGTAGCTGGCGCGGTTCTTCGTAAGGTTGACGGTGGTGTTGTTGATGATGACCGTATTCGTTACGGTGCGGTTATAAACCTGCACATTGGAGATGGTCACATTGTTGACGGAGCGGTTGTAGTCGAAGCGATCACCATTCCAGTATCCGCCCTGATAGCCGGCTCCGACGTATCCGAATCCATAGTCGATTCCGCCGTAGTAGCCGATATGCCGGCCCCAATAGCCGTAATGGTAACGATATCCCCCACCCGAAGATCCCCAGTAGCCGGGCGTCCACAAATAGCCAACCTCGGGCGGGCGCGCCCACGCGCCTGGGACCCAGTAATAGCCTTCAGAAGCATAACTCCAATAGCCGGGCGTCCACAGATAGCCATCGCCGGGACATTCCGGCTGTGAATATTCCGGCAGCTCTGGTGGAGGGTCTGACGCCTGCAGCGCCGGCTGGCCGTAATCTGTATCGTCGTTCTCGGTGTCGTAATCAGAGTCGGGTTGACTCTGATCATTGGCACTTGTGGTCTGAGTTACGCTTGCAGGAGCAAGGTTCGCCGCAGCTGCTGGATCCTGCTGTGTCTGATCGGGCTGCGTGGGCTGTGCCGGTTGACTTTGAGCGCTGTTGTCAGGAGTCTGGGTCTTGTTGCACGCCGCAATCTCAAGCGTCAATGCGAAGCATGCGGCCGTCAGCAAAATGAGGGAAGGTGTTTTGATTCTCTGGTTCATATGGGTTTATTTCCGAAAACTTTGGATGCGGGACAAAAGTCAGGGAAAAATAGAATTTATCACTTTTTTGGGGTGTCTTGTGCTCTGCTCCCCACTTGGCATCATCGCCGCAAGAAATAAATCTTATTGTTCCAGTCCCAATCGCCTCCAGATGCTGGCTCTACGAGGGCTCCCGCCAGCGAAACTTGCCATCACCCATTTCTTCTGAAGATCTTTGTCGGTCTCGACTAGCTCGCGAACCACGTTACTCTCTTAGGGGCCTTGTCCACCCCATTTCTGGCTGGCCTGTCGCCGCGGGAGAATTACCCAACCCACTGGACTTGCTTCCTAAGCTGGACGAGATAGTCGGCAAATCTCCGGAGAAAAAGCGTGAACTCCGTAATTGCGTGCGGACCCAATGTTCTGCATGCCGCCGTTCGCATTCTGGCAACTGTGCTCGCATGGAACCCACATTCATTGACGGAGCTTCAAAGCGCAGCCTAACATTGGGCGGTAAAGGAGTGTTCCGTGATCGGTCAAGTTCTCGGTCATTGCCGCGTCACAGCGAAAATTGGGGAAGGAGGAATGGGGGTTGTCTATCGCGCTTACGACGAGGTACTCCACCGCGACGTAGCCCTAAAAGTCGTCAAGAAGGATGCTCGTCTGGATACGTCGTCGAGCCAGCGTCTGCTCCACGAGGCACGCGCTTCCTCTTCTCTCTCACATCCCAACATCTGCACCATTCACGATGTCGGCGAAAATGAGGGCGAGCTCTATATCGTGATGGAACTGGTCGAGGGCAAGTCTCTGGCTTCCATGAGCGCAAGCGGAGGACTAGCGCCGGAATCGGTCTTGCGATATGGCGTGCAGATTGCGAGCGCGCTCGCCCGTGCTCATGACCGCGGCATCGTGCATCGAGATCTGAAGACGGCGAATATCGTCATTACTTCTGATGGTCTCGTCAAAGTCCTCGATTTTGGTTTAGCCAAACAGGTAGGCAGCAGCGTATTCGAGGGCCCTACCCGGTCTCTTGCAAGCATCGAGAACGCGTCCAGCGTAAGTGGTACTTTGCCGTACATGGCGCCCGAAATCCTACGTGGCGAGGCGGCCGACCATCGCGGTGATCTATGGGCGCTTGGGGTTGTCCTCTACGAAGCGGCGTCCGGGCGCCTCCCGTTTGAGGGTCGCACTGGCTTTGAGATCAGCTCGGCCATCCTGCGTGAAATCCCGAATCCTCTTGGCCCTCCCGTTCCCCCCGGCCTATGGGGCATCATTCAACGCTGCCTCACTAAGGAGCCAATACAGCGTTATCAGCGCGCGAGTGAAGTTCAGGCAGCTCTCGAAGCCGTTCAGTCAGCGGGAATCGTTTCGTCTGGTCCGGGCCCCGATTTAAATGCGCCAAAGACTACCGCCTTGCACAGTGTGCAACACGTTCATGTCAAGAAGGGCAACTTCATTTTGCTGGTGGGAACGACGAAAGGCGCGTTCATCCTTCGTTCGAATGCACAGCGGGGCCGTTGGGAGGTCGGGGGCCCCTATTTCCATGGCCACAATGTTTACGCAATGGCCTTTGATGGCCGCGGGGGCCAACACCGCATATGGGCTTCGACGCAGAGCTATTGGGGTACTCTACTGCGATCCAGCGACGATTTCGGAAAGAGCTGGACCAATCCGCAGCAGGCCCCCATTCGATTTCCCTCGGATACTGGCGTTTCCTTGAAGAACATCTGGCAGATTGCGCTCGGCCGACCTGAGGAACCGGACGTGCTCTATTGCGGCGTAGAGCCGGCTGCACTTTTCGAAACCCGCGACGCCGGCGAAACCTGGTCGCTGATGCGTGGCCTGTTCGATCATCCGCATCGTCCCCGCTGGATGCCGGGAAACGGCGGACTGGCTTTGCACACCATTCTGCTCGACCCCGCCAATCACCAGCGGATGTACGTGGCCATCTCCTCGGGCGGTGTTTACCGGACCGACGATGGCGGAAGTACCTGGACGGCGCAGAACCAGGGCATCCGCGCTATGACCATGCCCGACAAGTATCCCGAGTTCGGGCAATGTGTGCATAAAATTGTCATGCATCCCGCTCGCCCGGAGCGCCTCTTTCTGCAAAGTCATTGGGGATTGTACCGCTCTGACAACTGTGCCGAGACCTGGACAGACATTGCCAATGGAGTGCCATCGGATTTTGGTTTCGCCATGCTCACGCACCCCAGAAACCCCGACTGCGTGTACATCGTTCCGGTTGAATCCGACGAATTTCGCTGCGCCTGCGACGGGCGCCTGCGCGTTTATCGATCCCGCAACAGTGGCGCCTCCTGGGAGCCTCTTTCGCGCGGCTTGCCACAAAAGCGTGCGTACGAAACCGTCCTGCGTGATGCCATCACCGCCGACGCATTCGACTCTGTCGGAATTTACTTCGGTACACGGAGCGGGCAACTCTTTGGCTCCTGCGATGAAGGAAGGACGTGGAAAAAAATACTCGAAGGGTTGCCGTCGGTAGTCTGCGTACGCAATGCATTCATCGAGGACACTTCGGGCGGTTTAGCGTCAGCGTTGCCTGGGCCCTGGCCAGCTTCTTCACGGAAAGCGAAATCTCGATCGAAAAACAAGACGCGGCGACCAAAGAGATAATCCATGCCAGTCACATTTCACATTCCGGGGGCTTTGCGCGAATTTACGGCTGGACGCAGCAAGGTCGAGATCGAGACATCGCCCGCGACTTTGGGCGACGCGTTGGCGGCGCTCTGGACGCTCTATCCAGGGGTTCGAGATCGCATCGCAACGGAGCAAGGACAAGTGCGGGAACACGTCAACATATTCATCGGAGACGAAAATGTCCGATATACGGGTGGACTCGCGAGTCCCGTCTCCGCTGAATCTGAGATTTCGATCGTCCCCGCCGTCAGTGGTGGCTGAGATAATTCCTGCGATATGCAATCACAGTCCGAGCTCGGCTAACTTGAGATGAGAATAAAATTCGGAACTTGAGATCCTAACCTACACCGGTTCTACTCGCACATTGTTGCCGGGAAGCACTAAAGACAACATGACCTGGACATGGAAGACCGCCAGATTCAAATTGCTCTTCTTGCTCGTGCTATTGATGGTTGTGGGATGGTTCGGATTTCGCAACCTGGGCCGATGGCTCATCCGCGAGGATCCGCTTTCTTCCGCGGACGTAATCTTCGTTCTGAGTGGTGCCATGCCACCCCGCGCAGAAGAAGCCGCAAAGGTTTTTCATAGGGGTTATGCGCCCGAGGTGTGGGTGAGCCGGCCGGAGAATCCTGCTAGCCAGTTGGAAGCGCTTGGCATTCGTTATGTCGGCGAGGAAGAATACAACCGCGAAATCCTGGTCCACGAAGGCATCCCGGACGCGGTAGTCCATATTCTCCCGGATAGTATTCTGAACACAGAGCAGGAAGTGCGAGAGGTGGCGCGGGAGATGCGGCGGACGGGAAAGAGGAGTGTGATTATCGTGACTTCGCCGCCACACACACGACGCGTCAGAGCTTTGTGGAAAAAGCTGGTGGGTGGGAATTTAACGCTTGTTGTGCACGCGGCTTACGAAGATCCGTTCGATGCGGATCATTGGTGGCGAAACACGCGCGATGTTTTCTCCGTCGCCCGCGAGACGCTAGGCCTCATGAATGTATGGGCAAGTTTGCCAGTGCGTCCGCGTTCCGACTGAATCTAGAGCATGCGCCACGCCACCGTGCCGTGTGGGATTTGGGTTAGTTTTTTACTTTCCTTCTATTATTCCTGTGCACGCCCTTACAACTTATCGGTTTTGGGTGAGCGCATTTTTGCGAGCGCTGCGCGGTGCTTACTGATATAGAGCATGACTTCCCCGAAGGATCAAGCGGCTGCAGCAAGTCAAAGTCCCGAACGTTGCGGGAGAACACCGCACATCTGTGGACAGTCGAGGGTGATCATTCGGCAAAATCCGAGGCCTGGCGCATGCCGTCGCGTCGCGGAAACTCAACTTCGAGCCCGCCAAACGCCGCAAATCGCCGGTGAATGGTCTCCGCCAGGTTCCCCTTTTCCGGTGAGGAAGTGGTTAGAGCCGAGCGCAAGATTTCTCTGGCCTCCTCCTCCATCGAACGTCCGTAATGGGCTGCACGGACCCTCAACGAGTCTTGGTTTTCCCGTCAAGTTGTCGAATGGTTAATGTCGCCATGCTGTCAATGCTATCACTGTAGCCACGGACGCAAAGCCAGTCCGGGGATGATTGTCATAAGGCTGGCAGCTCGGCGCGTCCGTCAGTTTTATGAAGCATCGTCATCATCAGCTGCCGGGAGGTTTAGAATTAAAAGGACGCCGCGACATCAATCAACCTTCAACTCATGCACCTAAGAAATGAGATAACAGGAGGATCCCAATGCCATACGTGAACGTCGGTAAAGAAAACTCCAGTGACATCGACCTCAACTACGAGGACCACGGCTCTGGTAAGCCCGTTGTCCTTATCCACGGTTATCCGCTCAGCGGTACTTCCTGGGAGAAGCAGCTGCCAGTTCTGTTGGACGCAGGGCACCGCGTCATTACCTATGACCGCAGAGGGTTCGGCAAGTCGAGTCAGCCAACAACGGGCTACAACTACGACACCTTCGCCGACGACCTGCACAAACTCGTGACGCACCTCAAACTACGTGATTTCGCTCTGGTCGGTTTCTCGATGGGCGGAGGCGAAGTGGCGCGCTATCTCGGGAAACACGGATCGAAGGGGGTGAGCAAAGCGGTAATCATCTCGGGGGTTCCGCCATTCCTGCTGAAGACGCCAGAAAACCCTGAGGGCGTGGACGCCAGCGTCTTCGAGGGGATACAAAAAGCCGTCGTGGCAGACCGCTACGCGTTCTTCACCGAGTTTTTCAAGAATTTCTACAACACGGACCTCCTGCTAGGCAAGCGTGTCAGCGAACAGGCGGTCGAAGCCAGCTGGAACGTCGCAGCCGGAGCCTCGGCCACGGCGAGCCTCGCTTGCGTGCCGACGTGGCATGAGGACTTCCGCAACGACCTGAGCCGCATCGACGTGCCCACGCTGGTCATTCATGGCGATGCAGACCGAATTCTGCCCATTAGTGCGTCAGGACTCCGCACTGCGAAGTTGATCAAGGGAGCCCGCTTAGTGATAGTGAAGGATGGGCCGCACTGCATCACATGGACCCACGCGGAGGAAGTGAACACTGAACTAGCTAACTTCCTTGGGAAAGGAGCTGCACAGCGTGCCGTCTCAGCGCCCCAGCACGAAGCAGTTGCGTAGCCAAACTTTTCGTGGAACTCTGCTTTACGGCGGGTGCCGTCTCCGGCGGCACCCCAACCTTAGAGGTCGCAGCTTTGGTACCAGTCGGTAAGCATCCACTTCAAATATTGCGTTGCGAATGTTGCGGTTACTGGAGGAAGGTTCCTACGGCTCTCCAACGGCTCAGTTCGCGCCAACCTGGCAGCTCATGTACATCTCGCAGACGGGGAATTTCTTTGTCTATACGAGCACGATGGAACAGTTCCTTTATTGGCCAACTGGGAGACACTTCAGGAAATTACCCTTGCACGGTCGCGGCGAATTGTAGAAGCGATGTTTTCATCGGAACGGCTAGCAGCACCTTGCCGACGAATTAGGCGCTCGACCCGGAGATTGTTCCCGGGCGGTCGATTGTGCCCGTTTTACATTCTCGCTGATGTTGTTCAGGCGACGACGGCATCGCAGTGCGCCGCCGAGTCCAACCCGGTTGGAACAGGCCGGCAGCCGCTGGAGGCCTAAACATTCGTCCGTCCCGACATGGTAACATTTTGGCCGTGCCCATCACCGACACAAGCCCTTCCGCACAAGCTCTCCAGCTCCAAATTCAACGGGCGATGTCAGGAGAACAGCGTCTACTCCTGGCGCTGGAAATGAGCCTGTTTGCTCGCGAATTGGCAAAGGAGCGAATCCGGCGAGAGTATCCAGAATGGTCAGACGCGCAGGTCGCAGGAGAACTCGTTCGGCTGACCTTCCTGCCAGCTCCGGTACCAGCGCGGTTGCGATGAGCGTCTCGGAGGTTTTCCATAGGATCACGTCGGCGCTTGGTGAGGCCGGCATTGCCTACATGCTTGCCGGTTCGTTCGCCAGTGCGTACTACGGCGCCCCACGGGCAACACAAGCCATTGATCTCGTCATTGCAGCTACTGCGGATCAATTGCGAACAGTCGTCCAACTTCTCTCGAACGATCAGTACTATGTGGACTTGGATGCGGCGCTCGAAGCTCGCAAGCACCAATCCTTATTCAACGTGGTTGACATGGCAACGGGCTGGAAGATTGACTTGATCATCCGCAAGTCCCGTGCCTTCAGCGAAGAAGAATTCCGCCGGCGCAAACTGGTGAATCTGCAAGGTAGCCCTCTTTTTGTAGCGAGCGCTGAGGATGTAGTCGTCTCGAAGCTCGAATGGGCGAAACTGGCACAGTCCCAAAGGCATATTGAGGACGTTGCAGGCATACTAAGAATGCGATGGGGTTCGCTGGATCGCGTTTATCTAGAGAAGTGGATTTTGGAGTTGAGGATCGAGGCGGAATGGAACGATGCTCGGCGCGCGGCCGGAGTCTCCGAATAAGCGGGCTATGCTTGCGACGCTGGCGCGCGAGCTGGTCCCGTAAAACTCTCTTCGCCCATTCCAGGCGATGGGTCCGACGAAAATAGGAGAATTGCGCCACGAGTCGCGCAATGGATGGCCGTGCTCAACAGGTTCAACTCGATTCCAAGCAGCGTGGGCAAAAATTATGGACACATGCTTCAACGCGCCGGCAGGGCACCGAAATTGGCTTGGGAGCAGCGAAAGGAGACGGAGGGCGACACCAAGTTCGTGGAACTGGGTGGTTATTTGTGCGAAGTGCGGGCGGGGCAGTACTGGAGGCTGGAAGATCTCAAATCTTTCGAATTAGACTTCCTATAAACCTCCGACCATTGTTTTGCACTCTCAGTCGCAATTCGGGCCTTAGAGCGGATTTGGTGCCAAATTCATTGTTTCCGGTAGAGTCAAAGAATAGAATGTGCGAGTTAGAAATCGAAATTGGAAAATCCGGTTAACCTAGATTGAACGCTTCGCGCTTTTCTCGCCCCTTAGATTCAAAGCGCAACAAGGACATGCGAGCCTTTCTCGGTTTCTTTTCTATCGAAAGCAAACCCGGCGAGAGGGTTTTCTTGCCGCTTTTCCTGGTTAGCTTCGCAGCCCTCTATGTCGAGATTCTGCTCATTCGATGGAGCGGGACAGAGATTCGGGTGTTTGCGTATTTTCAGAATCTCGCTTTGATCGCATGCTTTCTCGGATTCGGTCTCGGTTGTTACAGAGCCGGACGGAAGAAAGGTCAACTCTTCGACGCTGGGGCGATCGCGTGTCTCGTTATTCTCATAGAACTTCCTGTGCCTCAGTGGAAGTCGATTCTAGAAGGGGTGTCATCGGCCCTTTCATATTCAAACGACGCTCAACTTTGGTCTTCCTTTGCAGTTTCGCCCCGCGAATCGCCATTGATAGCCTTCGTCGCTTCGGCAGTATTCATGACTGGTTTTATATATTTGGTAATCTCGACAATGGTTCCGCTCGGCCAGTGGGTTGGTACGTACCTGGACGCCGCAAAGAACCCGGTCAGCGCTTACACCGCAAATCTTGCAGGTAGTCTCGCGGGCATCTGGTTTTTCGCAGGTCTCGCCGCCCTTCACTCATCTCCTGTGATTTGGTTGGGAGTAGCTTTTTTTCTTCTGATCTTGATTCGTGATCCTTCGAACCGGGTTGGCCTGGCCAGTCTGGTGTTGTTCATTGCCAGCCTGATTCTTCTTCACTACGCATATTCGGGGACCGCAAAAACCTATTGGTCTCCCTACCAGAAGCTCCAAGTGAACGATATGGGCGAGCAGCGATACGACATTCTCGTCAACAATACCGGATATATGTCGATCGCCAACCTAACGCCTAAGTTTCTAGCCAGCCACCCCGGCACGGAACAGGAGTATCCGCAAAGCTCCTACGATGTCCCATTTCGTTTCGTCGAGCGTCGCGACCGGGTTCTAATCATCGGTGCCGGCGCAGGCAATGATGCCGCTGCGGCCCTCCGAAATGGAGCGAGCGAGATTGATGCCGTGGAAATCGATCCCTTGATTTACGCGCTCGGCAAGGAACTCCACCCCGACCATCCCTACGATTCGCCTCGAGTCCATGTGATCTTAAACGACGCGCGCACCTATCTTCGCCAGGCGACGGTGAAGTATGACGTCGTTATTTTTGGCCTGCTTGATTCCCACACTCAGTCTTCGAGCTACAGCAACATGCGTCTGGACAACTATGTGTACACCGAGGAAGCGTTTCGAGAGGCGAAAAACCTGTTGAAACCGACGGGCGTTCTCGTCTTAAAGTTTGAGTTGCGTGGCGCCTGGACTTGGATGGGCGGACGGTTCTATGCGACCCTCGATCATCTCTTTGGCCGGCCCCCGGTTGTGTTTTCTGTCCCACAGATCGGATCGATTGGGACGCTTCCAGCGACGGTATTTTTGGCTGCTAACGACCCAGACTTATGGCAGCGGGCGGCACGGCCGGAGCTGGCTGCGTTTGTGGCAGCACACCCTCCGGCTTTCTCTCCCGGCGCTGCCCCGCCCCCGCTGGCTACGGACGATTGGCCTTATGTCTATCATCGAGGGCACTCAATCCCCCGCGCATACTTGACGATTTCGCTCATCTTGTTTGCGATGACGTTGCTCATGACACGCGGAGAATTTGCGGTTGCGAAAATCTCGACGTGGAACTTTTTCTTTTTGGGGGCAGGATTTCTACTTCTGGAGACGCAGATGGTTAGCCGGCTGGCCTTGTACTTTGGCGCAACTTGGTGGGTGAATTGCATTGCGCTGTCTGCGATTCTTATCATGTTGGTTGTCGCGAACTTCTGGGTAGAGTGGCAAAAACCCGAGCGATTAGTGATGTATTATGCAGCGCTGATCGTTTGCTTGATCGCGATCTACATGATCCCGTGGACAGAGTTGCCATTCGGCTCCCGCGTCGTCGGGACGCTTCTGGCAGCTGCGTACGGTTTCCCCATCTTTTTTGCAGGTATCATATTTACGGAATCCTTTCGACGCTGCGAAGACAAATCAAGAGCTTTCGGAAGCAACATTGTCGGCGCTGTTGCCGGTGGGCTCGCCCAGAATGTTTCGTTCGTGATTGGGCTGAAAGCCCTGCTGTTGCTGGCGATTGTATTTTATCTGCTGGCTGCACTGTGCGGCCAGGAGTGGAAGGAATTCGTGTCGCAAAGGATCGATCCTACTCGACCGCTAGCGCACGGCGGCGGACTTTGAATTCTGCTGCCCGTGCGGTGGATATTCGCGCTTCTTAATGGGAATGAAGAAACGTTTCAACCCGCGCTATGTCGACGGCATTATACGAGCTGCCCGCATATAGAACTCGGCTACTACATGCGTCTTTTGGATAACATAGGGGCTATGGCTATGAGTGAGGACCGCTTCGTCGTCATCGAGAAAAAGTGGATTCGAGTCCGGCGAGAGTGCCTCTGGGCGTTGAGAATAAGGCTGGCAGCAACTTGATTGTGCAACCGGGTTGCACGGGGCACGTGCCTTACGCAAGGACTACTGTTTGGAAATAATCCGGGCGGACTTCCTTGCCAGGAGGAATCTCGACCACGGCGATTCAGAGAACCTTCTGTTCTAGATGACGAGGTTCTTCAGATTTCTGCGCTACAAGGCTATCCTGACTTCGCGGATCCTAGACAACAATTACGCAACCCTAACGGTCCGCCCGGGCAGAACTTGACGCGATTCTTAACCAGAAGTCAGGTCAAAGCCTGCGAAATCGCTCCCGGAGCGGAAGCAATTTTCACTGAAGCTTTCGATAAAACGAAATTGTCGATCACCAAAGCGTCGATGCCGGAGCAGAAGTAGCTGCGCACCGCATCCCTGGGTTTGACGACCAGAGGTTCGCCAAACAGGTTAAACGAAGTATTCACCAGCAGCGGGGCCGGCGCCTGTTCTCCGAAGCGCTTCAGCAACTGCCACAGCAGAGGGTTGCCTTGCTGCTGCACAACTTGCAAACGGACGAAGTTGCCGGGAAGCACAAATCCATTCGGCAACACATTCACCCCGGGCTTGACCCTGGCCAGCGAGTTCATGGACTGACACAGCCCGGAGCACTCGAAATAACGTGCACACTCTTCTTCCGGTACGGCCACGGCAAACGGACGAAACCATTCCCGGTGCTTGATGTAATCGTTCAGGTTTTCCTTTACGTACGATGCCCACGGAGAGGCCAGCAGGCTGCGGTTTCCAAGTGCCCGCGGTCCAAACTCAGCGGCCCCTTGGAACCAGCCAACAATCTTACCCGCTTCCAGCAACTGCAAAGTGGCATCGAGCCGCCGCTCTACGGTGGTCTGCGTGGAGTAGCGGGCCTTGCAGTTATCGAGCACGTCCTTCACTTCGATGCGGTTGCAAGCCGGGCCAGTGTACAGATACCGGACAGCGGGAAGGCGCGGCTTCTGCATCGCCTGGTGCCAAACGAGCATGCCGGCACCCAAGGCGCTACCAGAATTGCCCGGAGCAGGAGGAACAAAAATGCTGTTGATCCCCAGACGCTTCTCCAGATTTGCAACCAGGAGCACATTCTTAAAAAGGCCGCCGGCCAGGCAAACGGACTGGATGCCCTCCTGTTTTCGATAGAACTCGACGGTTGAGGCTACGATTTCTTCGCAAGCGCTCTGTATGCTGCAAGCCAGGTTGCGTCGAAGTTCCTCACCCAGTTCCCTGTTCTCGTCGTGCAGGCCAATCCGGTTGAAAAACTTGCGGGAGAGACTCATGCTCGCCAAATTCACGTACCCACTGTCTAAACGAGGCAGATGGTTGTTCCGGCTTTGCAGCATTTCAAGGAATAAGTTCTTGAAGACCGGCTCTCCCTCCAGACTCAGCCATTGCGTCTTGTGCTCCTCGCGATGGGGATCGAATCCTACCAACTCTGTAATTTGTGCGTAGACCCACGCGAGTGAATGTGGAAATGGCACTCTGCGCAACACGCGAATGCGGGTACCTTCACCAACTGCGATCATGCCAGAAATGCCGTCGCCATCTTCATCCATGGTCAGGATCAAGGCGCGGTCAAAAGGCGAAAGAAAAAATGCGCTCGAGGCCTGGCAGAGGTGATGCTCGAAGTTTACGATCTTGGACGCGTTGCCATTCACCTTTGAGCGCAGTCTGCGAAGCTCACCCAGCTCGCGGGCAAACACGCCAATTTCATTGGCTTGGTGAAAGACTGCGGCCATGGGTGAGAACGGAACCAGCCGCGCTGGCAAGAGGGAGCGAGTTCGCCAACCATTGAAGGGGCGCGTTGCCATCGCGATCCCATCCAGATCGTTCCAGGTCGCTCCGGCACTCTGCAGGCAGAACTGGATTGCATTTTCGGGAAACCCTTTGCTCCTGGAGCGAGTGAGCTTGTCCTCTTCGATAGCCGCTTTGACGATTCCGTCTTCAAACAGGGCTGCGGCCGTGTCGTGCTTGAACGATGACAAGCCTAAGATAAGCATAAAGAGATTACAGCTGCCTGCTGCTGCTGGAGGTTCTGACAGACTTGCCGGTAATCGCGATCCCGGCCAGCACGGCAAACCAAGCCGCATTGGCGGGGATGTGCAGATTGAAATCGAAGAAGCTGTGGACCAGCAGGCCGCAACAACCCACGGCAGCGCCGATTGCGATCCAATCGTCACCCGAGCCCATACGTCGGCGCAAGTCACGGAAGGCGAGTCGAAAGAAGAGGGCTAATGATGCCAAGATAAGGCAGGCACCCGCGAGTCCAGTTTCGGCGATCGCTTGCGCGTAATCGTTGTGAGCATAGTCTACCGTCAGGTCCGTGGCGAAACTCTGATATCGCGGGTAAGCGGTTTCAAAATTTCCCAAACCCACTCCGATAACGCGATGCTCACGGACCATGCGCAGCGAATCGAAGGCTACGCTCTTGCGGAAACTGGACCACTCGGCCCAAGCATCGCCCGGGCTTGCGATCGCCCCCAGGCGCTTCGCCACGGCACCGGTATCGACCCAGGCGAATAGGAGACAGGAGAACATAAGCACCGCCGCGAGGATGATTAGGCTGACGGTAAGGTTCGACCGCTGCTCCGCCGGTGGTGGTCTTTTGATTCCGTGTGCGCTTTGCGGATACCACGCGCCCAGGCCAACCGCAATTAGGACCTCCACGGCCAGGGCCAGCACTCCACTGCGGGATCCAGAAAGCAGCAGCGAAGCGACCGCGATGGTTACCACGAGCACGGTGAGTGCGACAACCGGTACCGACTTTCGTCGTTCTGCGAGGGAAAATGCCGCCACTGGAATCAGCATTTCCATAAGCCCGGCGTAGTGGTCGGGATTCCCATAGGGACCGAAGAAGGTCCCGTCCGTATCGAAATTCCAATAAAGCTTTGGAGTGCCGGAAGCGAATTGTAGAACGGAGAACAACCCGAGCATTCCGGAAAAAAGTAAAACCGCAAGTCCGAAGCGGCGCCGGTTTTCAGCGCGTGCTGTGCCGAAGAGTTGAATGCTCATGAAAAAGAAGATCAGGTTGGCGGCCAACAACACCAAGGCGGTGCGAGTCTCCCACCGGTCGAGGGCGAGACGGCCGATGTACTGCACGAAACCCAGTAGCAAGAACAGCGCTATCGGCATATACAACGGCGACCAGACGAGCTTCAAAGTGCCCTGCTGAACACTGCCTACGGCCCACAAAAGAAGGACCAAGCTGGCGATCAGGCAGAGCGACATCCACGCCCAGGAGTCCACGGCTCCAAAGGTCCACGGCGCACCAATCAAGGCCGAGACCAGCAAAATGCGGGCGAGGGAAAATGCCAGTGGATCGCTGCGCTTGGCTTCCTGGAAAGAGATCCCGCAGTCCGAGGCTTTGATGCTGCCGCGGAACATCGTCGCAAGTGGGTTTGTGAAATCCAATTCTTAGCGCTGCCCTTCCACCGCAACCGTTTCGGCGATGCGGCCCATGTCCCGGAGAGAAACTTGATCCACCCAAAACATGCCCGAGATTCCCATGGGGAAAGTCCGTCCCCGCGGACGCCAAACGGACAAGCGCACGGATCGGGCGTCCTGCCCGGTTGAAAATTCCAAATGCACTAAGTGCCAGGGAGTCGTTCCTATGATGGTTTCGCTCAGGGCGTCGGCAAAGCTCAAATGCTGAGGATCGCTCACCCGCAAGTAAGGGCCGGTATCAGAGGTAATATCTTCCGAGCGGACGTACGCCTCGAGTTTGTAAGTGTGATTCGGAAGAACAGGGACGATCTGAAAAGCGGGCTCGTAAGCTTCGTTGCGGTTGACCGTAAAGTTTACTCCCAGGCAACGAGCGCCATGGTAAGCGCCGTGTGCAGCGAAATCGATCGCGAGATAAGTCGTCTGGTCTGACTTCCGCCAGTCGAACCCTGCGTTCAAGGGGTCTTGCTCGAAATCCCCGTTGAAAATCAGATTCTCATCCTTCGTTACGCTGGCTCCGGTTACAGCTCCCATGCGTTGCAGATCGCGCCAGACGGAGACTGCCTCGTCGATTTGATCGGCGGCGATCAGGCGCTCGAGGTAAGGCTGGACGGTCGAGAAAGAAACCGATTGAATCTGGGGTGCAGCTGATCTCCAAATCCGGTAAGCGGCCTTATCGTCGCCTTGCCTGCTCAGGAAATCGACATAGGCAACTTTGGTCTGCGAATCAGCGTTGGGCGCTATCGTCTTTTGAAAGATGACG
>JBEKUD010000038.1:0-38597 GCA_049515395.1 Candidatus Sulfotelmatobacter sp.
CCGGCCATGCGGGCAGCCTGGCGACCAGTCGCCGTCGCCCTCCGCGAGCTCTAGGCCGGGGGCGAAGCCGCACGCCCGCCCCTGGGTGCTCAACCGAAGTGCATCTATTACTTCTAGCTCGCGGGGCCAAGCTGGGGTAAACTCTCGTTGTTGCCATGGCCGAATCGCCAATTCCTTTGATCGATTCCGGAGATCGACCATCGTCGGTCGCGGCGAAACGCGGCGACCTGCTGAATTTTGGTTCCAGCCAGTTTCTACAAGAGCTAGTCCAGCAGGCACTGCAAAAAACCAAGGCGGCGAGCGTTGTGATTGCGCTCGGGAATTCAACCGAGCTGATTTGCCGTGCCACCGCAGGGGACTCTCCTCTCGAGACTGGCGCTCGAATCAGCACGGGATCCGGCCTCACTGGACTGTGCCTCTCCAGCGGAATCACGCAGTCCTGCATGAATGCCGAACTGGATCCTCGCGTGGATTTCGACGCGTGTCGAGAACTTGGCATCGGTTCCATGATTGTCGCGCCTCTCTTCGACCAAGATCAGTGTCTGGGGCTGATCGAAGTTTTCTACCAGCGTCCCTACGCTTTCGGGATGCATGATTTGAAAGCCCTGCAGGACTTCACGGATGAGTTTGCGGCTAATTTGCGACGCGGTCCGGCGGCGACTGGTGGTACAGGTCATGAGTCTACGGCCACTTTGACCTTGTTGGGTAAGGCAGGAACCGCCAGTAGGATCAGGCGCTGGCTGAAAATTGGCATCTATACTTTTGCTTTTATTGTTTGCTTCCTCCTCGGCTTACGCTGGGGCTGGAGAGCTCTTGACTCCAAGACAGATTCAGCCAAAGGGCAAGTAACTCTAACTTCCACGGTCCCTGCTCCTCCGGCGCAACTTTCGCATTCTCACATCGTGGATGGGATTTTAATTCGTAGTATCGCCCCCACGTACCCTGCAGACGCTTTGCGGCGGCGGATCGAGGGCCAGGTTGTGTTGCAGGTGCGAATCGGTAAGGACGGCTCCGTCTATGCTGCGAAAGCGATTCGCGGTGACCCCATGTTGTCCCAGGCAGCGCTCCAGGCCGTGGGACACTGGCGTTTCAGCCCGTACAAGTCGAACGACAAGCCGCTAGACATCCCCAGTGAGCTTACATTCCAATTCAGCCTCGCGAAGTAATTACTTCCTCCAAGATTCCTGGGCGTCAGATACCGGAACTAGCCGAGTCAATCTGCCGATGCTCCTACCCGTGTTTGGATACCTGGGACACAATCACTAGCCATCTTTGCGGTAGAGGAGGTTGCGCATCGCTTGCCTTCGAGCCTCGTTCGCTTCCATTAGAGTCTTGCGTTCGTCGGCGTCCACGCCACGCTTCGTAAGGGGCTCGGAGTGTTCGGGGTCGCTGCAGGCCGGACAACGGTTTGCGAAGCCGGGTTTCTCTGGCTTCAGCTCGAACTCTTCCGAGCAAATCGCGCAGATTCGGATAGGGAACGCCATCCGGATAACATGATACAACGAACCCGCAATGATCCTGACGCACGGTTTTCCGGCGCGAGCCCCGACTTTTCGTGACACCATAGGCTTACGGATCGTGTTGTCGACTGAAAACGACCGCCCCGACTTAGGTCTTCAACTTGTATCCAGGGGGTATCTCGAACACAGAAGGATGTGGCTCTTCGGTCGAGGTGGGCTTGCAGTAGGTGGTCTGCTCTCCCACGGAACTGGTGACCTTTGTCAGAATCGGCATCTTTAGCTTTACGCTGGTCCAAACCTCGGTCACCGTGGGCTGCGGCGGTTTGGGTAACTGTGGCGGCTTCGGAGGCAGCGGCGGCTTGGGCGACTGCGGAGGCTTTGGCATCTTTGGCATCTTCGGCATTTCGGGCGGCTGCGGTGCCTGGGGTGCCTGCGGCGGCGAAAAAGTGTAGCGCTTACCCTCGACTTCATGCCCCTCAATCAGGCTCTTGCCCAAATCATGCACTTGCAGGGGCGGCAGTTTCGGAGCTCCGCCGGGCATCTGCGGACCCCCCGATTGCGAGGGTGGGGCCGAAGGCGGTATGGGAAAGACCATCGCCTCTTTCTTCAAGTGATCGAGCATGATGGTTCGCTGGCCGGCCGGGTCGCTGATAACGCTGGTGTGGGGGGTATCGATCCGCATCTTGCCGTTGCCCGACCGCCACATCCGCGACGCGGATTGTGTCGGCGGCGTACCCCCAGCCGCCTGCGTCTTGGTCGTGCAATCCGAACACGAAGGAGGGGTCGACGGTATCGAAGCTTTTTCCACGGTGCGACAGTTTATCACGACGCCTTTCCAAACGATGAGGAGGCTTTGCTCTAAGGGGCGGGGACTCTCCCCGAAAAGTGCCGCACCGAACTTCGCGAAACCATGTGCAAACGAAGCCAGTTTGTAGTAGCATCCGTTTCGCTTTAGGCAAGATCCTGATCGGCCCGTTCGCGTGTCTGGACCTTATCCCGCCTGGCGTCTGCGGCGGTTGTTTCGATCGTCAAGGGAGAGCCTTTATGCCACCATTCAATTTTGGAGAAGTCAACTTCGATGTCGGCGGAGACACTTCACAAGCTCGACGCGACCCGGACACGCCGTTCCGCGTCTTGCTGCTTGGTGATTTCAGTGGACGAGCTAGCCGTGGGCATGAAAAGGCATTGACAGCACGCAAGCCTGTGGTAGTAGATCGCGACAACTTCGACGAGGTGCTGGCGGGGTTTCATCCAGAGTTGAGGCTAGGCTTGGGGAACGAGGAATTGGTACGGCTTCAGTTCTCCGAACTGGATGATTTTCATCCCGACCGACTATTGGAGCGTGTCGAGATGTTTCGTAAGCTTCGCGAGATGCGTGGGCGCTCGGAGGAGCCGAACCTGTTTGCCGCCGCCGCAAAAGAGCTCCCTCCAGGAGTCGTTCCTGGCAAGCCCCGCGAGGTGCAGCCGGCGGCGGCCACGGCCGTCTCGCTTGCTTCGGGCAGTTTGCTGGACGAGATGATCGAGCAGACGGAAGCGAAGGTACAAAGTCGGGCTCCCGCGGAAGATGAGCTGCAGAAGTTCGTGCGGCGGGTGACTGAACCTCACGTCGTGGCCGGCACGGATTCGCGGCAGGCCGAGATCCTTGCGTTGATTGATCGTGCCTTGGGCGCTGAGATGCGGGCCTTGCTGCATGTCTCGGAATTTCAGGCGTTGGAGGCGGCGTGGAGGGCGGTCTTCCTGCTCGTGCGACGAATCGACACCGACGGAATGCTGAAGATATATCTTGTGGATTTATCCGAGGATGAGTTAAGAGAGGACTTGAAGTCCTCGCCTGATCTGCGCTCCACCTGGACTTACCGCTTGCTGGTGGAAAACGCAATGAGTTTCTCCGGAGACGAGCCGTGGGCGGTGATTGTGGGCAACTACACCTTCGGTGCAAACCGGGCGGATGCGGAGTTACTGGGCCGGTTGGCCAAGATTGCTCACTCCGCGGAAGCGCCGTTCGTGGCGGCTGCCAGCCCTGAGCTGTTAGGGTGCGAGTCCTTTTCGACGAACCCGGATGCGCGGGATTGGACCTTGCCGACCGACAGCGAAGGAGCATCCGCCTGGACGGCCTTGAGAGAGCTTCCGGAAGCGACTGCAGTAGGCCTCGTTATTCCGCGTTTCCTGCTCCGTCTTCCCTACGGAAAAGAAACTGATCCCGTCGAATCCTTCTCCTTCGAGGAAATGCCTGAGGAACCCATACACGCGGACTATCTATGGGGTAATCCGGCATTTGTTTGCGCGCTGCTGCTGGCGCAATCTTTCAGCGAATCAGGATGGGAACTGCACCCCGACCAGCGTGCGAATCTGGATCGGCTCCCCGTTCATGTGTACCGGCACGCTTGCCAATCCGAAATGAAACCGTGTGCCGAGGCTTTGATGACGGTGAATACCGCAGACCGAATCATGCAGAGCGGATTTATGCCGCTGGCTTCCATGAAGGGAAAAGACGAGGTGCGACTCGTGCGATTTCAGTCGATCGCCAAACCTGTGCGTGCACTGGCTGGACGCTGGAATCCGTGACCAAGAATTGAGAAATAAAGAGCGCTCTGCAAAGGTCCGGAGTTCAGAACTGAACTCCCTGCAAATCTTCTTACGCAAACAACTCCGCCACGCCCTCATATTCGTCTTCGACAACATGCCCCCGTAATGCGGGGTTGTTCAAGGAAATTACTTCGTTACTCATCTGAGTATTTACGAAATCGTACATGATGACATTGGGCATGATTCTGCGGCGGTCGGCGGCGGTGGTTACTACAACTCTTGTCTTCTGTTGGCCGCTTCTGGCGTCCGTGCCCGCAGTAACAAGTCCCTTGAGGTAATCCATATTGTGATGGGCTCCTCCGGTAATGCGTCGTTTTTGCTGCTCCTTTTGGAAATTGGGAGGCTTGAAAGAAGCCTTTCTGATGTCCATCGTGAACCCCTGTTTATAAGGTCTCCAAACATTGAACGTCTGCGTCCAATACAGAACGAACAGGTGATTGTTTGGAGCATGATCAGCGTGCTCATCGATTTTGGTAACCTGGCCATTCACCACTTCACGAAGCCGTGAGGAATTGGAATATTTTCCACAGGCAACAAGCCCGCTTGGTAGCGGTGGCGCGTCATACCTGGAAAAACGATGCAGACCATTCGCGGCGTTGATCGCGGGATGTGTTTCCTCAAAAACGCAGATCGCCTTAAGCCGCAGAGCGCTGATGGGCTGCGATGCGATGTTTGTGTTCATTCTGAAGAGCAAATCGATCCGGCCTGAGCCGGGACCGAGCTTTGTCTGAACTCGATTTAAAACTTCCACTAAATTCCCTTTGGTCTTGCTGAAGCGCAAGATTACAAACTCTCTACCGTATACCGATAAGAATTGACGAACGTCATCGAGAATATTCTCCAACGATTGGCCCAAGGTACCAATCTTCTTACCCCCGTGGTAAGTTTGACCGCCCGGCTCCCCTTCCTTTGCGTCAACGCGCACGTCAAAGAAACGCGATCCGCGCATGCACTGTTCGTATATGCTCGCGTCCTGACATATCGCGAACCTCTCAGGAGCGATCCCTCGCTTTTCTGCGACGTCGCCATGGATACCGGCGTCGTGACTTCCGGGCATCGTAATTTCACTCAACAGCCGATCATCGTTGATTGAGCTCATCCAATTGTGCGCCGGCATCGAACTTACCCCCTTCCAGAATCGACACACGCCTTGCAGCCTGAGTTCAGGCTGCGGTTGGCGTTAGCCAAGAGTTTTATTTCTTTTTCGAAACACCAAGAAAATTTACTGCGGAAATTTCCTTTCTCCCCAAAGAAACAAACCCGAGTCCTACCGCGATCTCCGCTTCGCGTCAATCGTGAAACAATCTTCGTAAACAGCCTTCCCGCGTTTTCAGCAAACGTCGTGCATCAATTCAGCTTTGTTCCCATGCTGCCATCGTCGGCGGTGTCCGGATCCTGCGGGGCCGTTGGCGATTGCGGACTCGCGTCCGGTGCGCTTACGGAAGCGCTACCGCTGTTGATGAACACCATGGGCCCCTTGATGAATATGCCGGCGGGGCTCACGTCAATGGTGCTTCCCCCCACCTTCAGGGTTAGGCCCGCGGCAGCTTCAATTACCGCGACTGCGCCTGCATTGAGATGAATGGTGGTGTCGGTTTTCAGGGCATAGGCCATGGACTTCTCATCTAACTTTCCTGTGACCGAGAGTGACAGGTTGCCGGTAACCTTTTCCATCTGATTGCCTTCGACTTGCAGCGACATGTTTTTTTCGATTTTCTCGAAATGATTTCCGATCACGTGCAAATGCTTGTCCGTCTGGATTTTCTCCTGCTGATTCTTGGTGACGATCAAATGGCGGTTGGCGCCGATGAATTCGCGCGAGTCGTTTTCGACGCGCAGATCCATATCTTTCTCCGCATTCATGAAGATCTGCTCTTTGCCCTTGAGGTCTTCGAATCGGAGTTCGTTGTAATTGGCCGAGCCGCCACCCTTGGAGCTGCGGGACAGGAATGTGCTTCGAGTCTGGTATTGGGGCAAGCTGTAAGGCGGCATCTGGTCGGCGTTGTAGACGCGGCCCGTAATGATGGGGCGGTCGGGATCGCCTTCCAGAAAACTGACCAGTACTTCCTGCCCGATGCGCGGAATCCACATCGCTCCCCAATTTTCGCCGGCCCAGGGCTGAGAGGTGCGAATCCAGCACGAGCTGTTTTCGTTCTTTTCGCCGATTCGGTCCCAGTAAAATTGCACAATGACGCGTCCGTAATTATCAACCCAAATTTCTTCGCCACTCTTGCCCACGACCAGCGCCGGCTGAGGACCCTGCACAAAAGGCTTTGAAGTAACGCGCGGAGGGTGGTATGGGACGGAAGACAGAATGCAGCCGAAGCGGTTGGAGTAAGTTTCTCCGCCGCTTGTGCCGGAAGCGGTGTAAGCCTGCCCCGCCGAAGCAAAGTGCTGAACCTCGGTCACCAGGTAAGACGTGTTTTGGTCTGTGCGATAGTGATTCTTTAACTCAAATAAATAGCCGGCCATCAAGGCACGGGCGTTGCCTCGTCCCGATACCACCATGTACGGAACTTCTTCTTCCTCCATGCGGAGCTTCGCTACCGTGCTGCCCTCGTCTTTCGTCGTATACAGGCCTGGATAGTCGAAGAGCTCAAGGCCCGAACTGGCCGGGAGTTTAACGACGGTCGGTTCGTTGGCCAGCAGGCTGGTGGACGGAATCGTGAAGTTGTAATCCGTGACCGTGTACTTGCCGGTGCGCACTTCCTGCCCTACATGCCAGTCGTTGATCACCTCGGGATCATCGAGTCCTCCAACCTGTATGTGATAGCTGATGGGAGAGCTGGGGCACGTGGACAGCGCGCTCGATTGATCGGCCAGCACCAGGGTGTGTTTGCCCTGCTTCGAATGGTCGAAGTAGTAGAAGATGCCGAACTGTTCCATAATGCGCGAAACGAAGTTGAACGAAGTTTCGCGATACTGCACGCAATACTCAAGCGCAGGGTAGGTGCCATTAAGGCTGAGACGGAAATCCGAAAAGCCAAAAAGGTTGAATACCGCGCTGAGTATGTCGGGTGCGGTCATGTTTTGGAATATGCGGCAATCGGCCTGGCGGGTGAGGAACCAGAGCCAAGGCACGACCTGTGCATGGTAACGGGTTAAGGGGATATCGTCCGTATCGCCTTGCGTGAACCGGCTCACGTAACCGTTGAGGTGGCGCTGCGTACCTCCCGGCAACTGGAGAGCGATGTCGACCTTCTGCCCGACAATACTGCTGAAAGAAATATCAGGGTTTTCGTAGGCGAGCAGATCGAGTTCGTAACTGAACAGGCGAGAAATTCCCTCGTAACCCTTGAACTCTTGCAGGAGAAGCACATCCTTGCCCAGAGGACTGTCAAACGCGAGCAGCCGGCGATCTTGAGTGTAGGAGTCTTCTGGCACGTAGCTTTTCCTTGCGGTACTACAAACTACAGAAGACCGCGGCCTGCTGGCAATTCGCCAGCCCTGCGCGGCCGTCCGAGTTTCGTTCGATGCCCCCTATTGATAGACGAACGCTCCATCCGCGCCGATCCCCACTTGAATCCGTTCCAGGGGCTCGTTCGTCGCCATGCGCCCCAACAATTGCCGTGAAATCTCCGGCAGCATAGTGTTGGTCAAAATGTTATCCACGTTGCGGGCGCCGCTCTCCACCTCGGTGCATCGCTTCGCAACTTCGTCGATCACCGCGCCGTCATAAACCAGCTCGATTTTGTGATTTTCCTGAATGCGCCGCTGGATCTTGCCCAGCTTGAGCTTGATGATCTGCTTCATGTTCTCGTCGCGAATGGGCAGGTAGGGAATGATGACCATTCGTCCGAGAAATGCGGGCTTGAAAATTTTGTTCAGCTCCGGCTTGAGGGCCTTCACCAGGCCGTCGGGGCTGGGCATGGTTTCCGGATCGGCAGACAATTTCGCCATCGTGTCGGTGCCGGCGTTTGTGGTCAGGATGATGATGGTGTTCTTGAAGTCGATCTCGCGACCTTCGCCATCCTCCATGTTGCCCTTGTCGAACACCTGGTAGAAGAGTTCCATCACATCGGGGTGGGCTTTCTCCACTTCGTCGAGCAGCACCACGGAATAGGGCCGCCGTCGGACAGCTTCCGTGAGCACGCCGCCTTCGCCGTATCCGACATAGCCTGGGGGCGAACCCTTCAATGTGGAAACCGTGTGCGCTTCCTGGAACTCCGACATGTTGATCGTGATCAGGTTGCGCTCACCGCCATAAAGCAGATCCGAGAGGGCAAGCGCAGTTTCGGTTTTACCGACGCCGCTCGGCCCTACGAGCATGAACACGCCGATGGGCTTGTTGGGATCGTCGAGACGAGCGCGCGCCGTGGAAATGCGCTGGCTGATGATTTCGAGTGCGTGCATTTGCCCGATGACGCGCTGGCCAAGGAACGAGGGCAAGGAAAGGACGGTCGAAATTTCGTCCTTCATCATTTTCCCCACCGGGATTCCGGTCCAGGCGGAGATGACTTCGCCCACGATTTGAGCATCGACCGCGACCCGGATCATCGGCGTTTCGCCCTGCAGTGTCGACAACTCCGCTTCCGCCTTGGCAAGTTGCCCGCGCACAGCGGCGACATCCACTTCTTGGGGGGCCTCCTCCACCGCTGTGGCTGTGGCCGACGCTGCGGCGGGCGCTGCAGCCGTCTCGCCGGGAGCGCTCGCGGTGGCGGTGGCGACTCCGCGAATTTCTGGAGCGTCGACGGGAGCCTTGCCATTGCCGTTCTGCGCGGCCGATCGCTCCAGTTGCGCGCGCAAGTCACGGATCGTCGTCACCAGGTCGCGCTCTTGATCGAAGCGCGTACGCAAGGCGGATAAGCGAGACTCGATCTCAGCGGTTTTTGCGGCAATCTCCTGCAGGCGCTCGCGATGGTCCGCGCCGACTACGGTTTCGCGTTCCAAAATTCGCTTTTGCACCGCGAAATCGTCGATCTGGCGGACGCTGTCTTCAATGGCAGGAGGGGTTGCGCTTTGTCCCAGAGCGAGCCGCGCGCAGGCCGTATCGAGGACGCTGACGGCTTTATCCGGAAGTTGGCGACCGGCCAGATAGCGGTGTGAAAGATGCACGGCGGCAGTGAGTCCTTCATCCAAAATTCGGACTTTATGGTGTTTCTCCAGAGACGGGACGATGCCGCGCAGCATGGTCATGCACTGGGGTTCAATGGGTTCTTCGACTTTGACAACCTGGAAGCGCCGCGCCAGAGCGGGATCCTTCTCGAAATACTTCTTATATTCCGACCAAGTGGTGGCGGCAATGGTGCGGAGCTCTCCGCGTGCCAGTGCCGGCTTCAGAAGGTTCGCCGCGTCGCCCTGACCTGCCGTCCCACCGGCCCCGATCATGGTGTGAGCTTCGTCGATGAACAGGATAATCGGGATGGGCGAAGCCTTCACCTCTTCGATCAGGCCCTTCAGCCGGTTCTCGAATTCGCCTTTAATCCCGGCACCGGCCTGCAACAACGCCAGGTCCAGAGTGCGGATGATGACATTTCGCAAGGGAGGAGGCACGTCGCCCTGCGCCACACGCAGCGCAAAGCCTTCTACGACTGCCGTTTTGCCCACTCCGGCCTCGCCGGTAAGGATTGGGTTGTTCTGCCGGCGCCGCATCAGGATGTCGACCACCTGGCGAATCTCAAAGTCGCGCCCGAGAACAGGATCGATCTTTCCGGTCTTCGCTTTCTCCGTGAGGTTGATGGTGAACTGGTCGAGGTTGGGCGCCTTGCCACCGGGGCGAGGCCCGGCAGTGGGGGCGCCAGACGCAGAGGTGGCCGCCATAGCGGCCTGCGCCTCCTCGCCCGAGGTCGCAACGATGGAGGCGAAGTCCTTGCGCAAGGCTTCCGGCTGAATCTTTTGAAACTCGCGGCTCACGTCGCGCATAAGCCGCACAAGTTCGTCGTGGGTGGCGAGGGCGAGAATCGTATGGCCGGTGCGCACCTGTGCTGCGCCGTAGTCGATGGAGCCGAGCGTCCAGGCTTCGGTCAACATTCGGATGAGCGTGGGACTGAGCGCGGGCGTGCGCGCGTTCCCGGTTTTCAGCTTGTCGAGAGCGCGTGCCAGTTCGCCGGAAAATCTTGAAGTGTCGACTTCAAAGTGTTTGAAAATCGCAGTGACATCGTTGTCGGTCGAGTCGAGGAGCTTGGTCAGGTAATGTTCCACCTCGATGTCGTAGTGAGTGCGAGCCAGGCACAGTCCAGCCGCGGCTTCTAACCCGCCGCGAGTCGAGTCGTTGAGTTTGCCGATCATCGCTTTTAGGTTCACTGTCGTCCCCTTTCAACCATTTCCAGTGCCAACACCGTATCGTCCGGGTCCCGGCCAAAGGGCTGGGACTTGACCCACGACACCCAGCCTAATTGCGGGCCGGATGTTCCTTCCGCTCCCAGCGCGCAGGCTGGGACTTGCTCACCTTCGAGAATCAGCTTTACCTCGAACTCCCATTCGTCGTTGGAGAAGAACCGTACCCATGCCCGCAGCGGGTCCCACGATTTTCCGTCGGGCAGGAAATCCGCATAGCGTTCCAGAGTCAGGGGACCCAGAACGATGCGCACCCTGGATTGCTGGTCCCACACTTCGTCGCCCACCACGGCGCCGAATCCGAGGGACTCGCTCTGGCTGTTTTCGCCTGACATGCGGCATTGGGTGTCGGCATCAAGGCGGCACCAGCCGCCGGCAAACTGCTCAATCTCGACCGGCACTTCGAAGTAGTCGGCAAGAATCTGCTTCAAGGCCTGGGCCGAGCGTGGACGCTGCGCCAGCAATCCGGCGTAATAAATCATCAGGTCGTCGGAAACCGCCTGACGATCGCGCAAGCCTTCGTCGCCCAATCCCAGCAGGCTGAGAAGGTATCGCGAAAAGAGGTCGCGCTCGCCATGCTCGCTGGCGACATCGAAGCGATACTTTCGCCAAGCCCGGTAGAAGAGCGAGATGGCGCGATGATTGAAAATATCGAGGTAGTCCCGAAGCGCATGGTCGGAGGACCGCATGCGCTCGATGATCAGCGAAGTGTAGGGATTCGGCAGAACTCCCTCGGGACCGGTCAGGCCCATGAAATTGACCGTCATGCGCACAGGGCCTTGGTCAGGCCACTCCAACGCCTGGATCTGGCTGGCGGGGAATGCCAGCGAGGGGTGAGCGGCAAAATGCGCTACTTCGGTGCCCGGGGGGACGAATTGGCCTACCGAGGCGCGCTCGTCGAGAAACCGTTCGAGCAGGCGCACCGCCTGGAAAAAGTCGAAGCGGAAAGGCTCGCGACGGAGTTTCCCAGCGACCGCGGATACGGCTAGATCAGGACCGATTGTCCGGCTCTCGGTGGCCATTCTTCCAGGGGCTCCTTTCGCTGGCGGCTGCGCGCCACAAGTTGACTAAAGCTATTCATCGAGACGTAAAGGCCGAAAAATCTTTCCAGCACGCTGGCAAACAGATAGGCACCGGCACCGCTGAACTGCTCTTCATCGAATTCCATCTCGATGCGCGTGCCGCGGGCAAAACCGATGCCATGCTCGGAAATGACGCGGGTAAAATGCCGCCGCGAGTCGACTGAAATGATGCCGCCGATCTGCTTCTTGACCTCCGGCGAATCGGAAAAGTCGTGAAGCTCGAGCATCTTCTGCAAAGCTTCCTTGCCGTTGCCGACAATGGAGAGATAGTTCAGCGAAAGCTGCGAGATCAGGCTCCACAGCGTTTGCCCATCGAGCGGGGGCCGAAGGGTGCGGGTGGGCTTGCGCAGCGCGACAATGCGCTTGATCGCCGCCGCTCCGGTCATTTCAAAATCCCCGGTTTCGCTACCGAAGGGCAGACGCGTAATCAGGTCGCGATTGGTGCAGGTGCAGCGCACGGTCACCGTGTCATAGTCGAGATGCATGGGGCGGCCGGAGAGATCGACCAGCGAGAGAAAGACATCGGTTCCCTCATCGCCCTTGCGAGTGGAGGCCGTGCGCGTCGCATACCAGTAGGCGGGTGTGGTGTTGTGAACCGCGTGCCGCTCCGAGTAAAGCGGGTGATAGGTAACCGTCTCATGGGTTTCCGCGTCGGCGCTGACGACTTCATTCACGGAGTAGATCTCCATGGTCTGTCGGCGGCGCGCATCGGGGACGATGGGATACTGGAACCGGGTCTGGTCGACCAGAATGGGTTCGGCGGTTTGCTCAAACAAGTTGATGATAGGCGTGCAGGCCAGGCGCAACGTCTTCGCGTCGACCGCGACTTCCAAACGCTGATGCCGGCCGTCCTGCTCAAACGGCGAGATGAGAAACAGGATTTCGGCCTTGGAGGTGAATCCGGCCCGCTTCAACTCGGCGAGGCCGGTGAGATTCATGAAGAAGAATTTTTCGGGAAAGCCGAAGTATTCCTGTAGCAGGCGATATCCGACAAACGAACGCCTGGGATAGGGCAGGACGTCTTCGTCTTCTGCGAAACCCGTGGGCTGAAGATTTTTTGCCGGAAGTTCGCGCACCCCGGCTTTAGGATTCGAGGGATCGCGCACGAGAATGCGAACGCAGTTTTTGCACAACAGTTCATACAGAGCATGGATGACCGCGCTCTCACCGTTCAGATAAAAGGCGAGTGTCTCCAGGTCAAGTTTGTCGAAGGAAACGTCCGGGAAACACTCGATCTCGAGGCGCAAAACCGCGGCTTCAGAGCTGCGCAGGGTGGGACGAATGCGGTCCGGCGTTGTCCATTGCGCCTGCAAGATCTTAATCGGCCACAGCGTGGTGTCATAGCAGGTCCGGAACTTGCAGGGCACTCCTTCCACCGGACGCGAATAGAGCACAGTTCCCTTGGGAACCTTAAGGCTGCTGGTCAGCTTGCCGCGCTCGGGATCGGTGTGGAACTGCGTGATGGACATCGAGGGCACGGGGCGAAGGTAGTGCGGATACAGGATATTGAGCAGCGCCTCGGTGATCTGAGGAAAGTCGTCATCAATCCGCAAGTGGACGCGCGCGGCCAGAAAGGCAAAGGCCTCGAGCATGCGCTCCACATGGGGATCTTCGCAGCGGTCGGGCTCAAGCAGGAGGCGCGAGGCGATCTTGGGATATTTTTCCGCGAACTCCGCTCCGCTCTGGCGCAGGAACGTGAGTTCGCTCTCGTAATAATCCCTCAGCTCGTTACGCAAGATCAGCTCCCTTCACTTCGTACTCACACTTGCCCAACTCGAGAACGGTGTCGAAGCGCACTGGTTCGGGCGCGGGATCCATGCACAGCAATCCTTCGATGACGAATTTCAAACTTCGATAGCTGCCTTCAACCAATTCCATGCGCACGCGGGCACGCTTCAGACGGGGTTCAAAAACGGCGATGGCGGACTCCATCTCGCGGACAAGATCGCCGTGGTCGCGAGTGGACAGAACGGACTTGGAGGAGACATCGGCGAAGCCGTAGTGATACAGGGAACGGACCGTCTCGCGAGCCGACTCCGGAGCGGGCTCGATGGTCCGCCGCGTATTGAGCAGCCATTCCAGGTCGCGCTTCAACGCCAATCTAAGCTCGCGCAAGGACTGCGCGCGCGTGGGCGGAGACTCCGCGCTGTTCTTGGGAGCAAGGTCGATCAGACGATCCAGCACGGAGAGCGTGACCGGCCCGATGGCGTCGCGTCTGGCCATGGTTTACTTACCGTCTCCCAGCGCTTGCGCCGGATCCAGCCGGCAGATGCGCTCGAAAATTTTCTGCTGCGCGGCTTTATCGGCCTGAATCCTGGTGCTCATTTTCATGATGGTCGACAAGGCGCTGGCCACCACGCCCGGATCCTCCCAGTCGTCGAGCTTATGGTTCTCGATCGCCGCCGCCAGGTCGTCCAGGAGCGGTTGGGCAATGGTTGGCTTGTTGGTCGAGCCGCAGATCTCCACCAACTGCAGTTTGCGGCGAAAGCGCTCACGTCCGGAACGCTTGCGGGCGATATCCTGCTGCAGGAGTTCAAAAGCTCTGCGCTCCTGGCCCTCGCGCAAAGCTTGCAGAGCGGAAGCATACGCGTCGGTAGATTGACCAGGCCATCGCGATCCTGTCCCATTCGAGGACGGAGACGTCTGCGTCAACGCTGCCGCAGTGGCCGCTCGGTCTGGAACTCCTTGGCTCAAGGATTTCAGCCAGGCGCGGGTCTCCATGTTGGCGGCGGGCGTATCGTCCATGAGCGTAGCGTCGAGCAACTGAGGAATGTCGGTGACCAGGGCGTTCAGCTCCGAACGAATCGCGCGGGCGATGGCTTCGTAATCGCTACCCAGGGCTTCGCAGGCTTCGACCACGAAGCGCTGCAAGTCGAGCCAGGCCCGGCTGCAAGGAAGCGCCATCGCACCCTCGGCCGCTTCCAGCAGTTCCGCATGCTTCTTGTCGAGCAGCAGGCGCTTGATGTGGCGGCGAAGCTCCGTCGGCGGTGCTTCCAGTTTGGTCGGATCCGAAAGGTCGACGGCGGCCCGCAATTCTCCCCAACGGAGACCGCGCAGCATCAGATAGGAAGCCGGGCTCTTAGGCTCGCGGCGCCGCAAAAAGGCTGCTGCCTCGGCCACCTTGCGAACGGCGTCCATTCTGTCAGCGGGTTCGGACGAGTTTTCTATGGAAATCACAAGGCGGGTGCGCGTCGGTACCTCGCCCGCGTCTCCAGTTTCCGCATCTGCGGCTACCTCGGCGGCCGGGGCGGCTTCCACCGGATCGGGTTCTTTCTCGCGCTTTTTCTGCAGGCAGCCGTGGATGAGATGGCGGGCCGCTTCCAGGCCGGACTGCAGAGGTCCGAACGCGGGGCCGTCCTCCCCGAATTTTTCATCGCAGATTTTCTTCAGCTGAGCCAGAGTCTGCAGGCAAGCGTCGAGATCTTGCTCGCTTTGGGCGTAAAATTTCTTCGGCGTGTCCTCGAAAGCTTTGTCGAAGATTTCCGGAGCCAGCTTGCCATCTTTCAATAGCTGGGCGCGCCTCTTCTTGTCTTCGTCCGACTTGGCCAGATCCTCGTAGCCAACTTCCCGAGACTGCAACTGGTCCAGCAGTCCGTAGGGAGCCTTCTCCACCACGGGCACCAGCCTGACCGGAATCTCGAGCTTGGACCCCACAAATCCCAAAGGCGCCCCTCGGGACTGAGCGTCGCCGTCTTCCAGTTCGGGATAAACCGTATCCCAAAATTTGTCAACCAAGCCCAAGCACAAGGCAAGACCATCTTTCAGTCCGCCGAAGCCTTTTTGCTTGACCAGCGCCTCGGTAAGCCACGCGGCGATCTGCAGATCCTTGGTTTTTGTTTGGAGAAGACCGGTTGCGAGTTTGATCACCTGCGGGTTGTCGGCGACCTTGCGGTCGCGCTCGGTCATCCCCGCCGGAGGCTTGTCTTCCTCGCGGCGCGCTTCTTTGATCTTGTCGTAAACCGGGTCGTAGCGAAGATTGGCGCCGCTGGGATTCGCTCCCTCGATAGGAATCAGCAAATCGTCGAGAACAGGCATGATTAGGTCAGGCGGCCACGGAGGCTTGATTAAAATCGAGCGAGCGCAGCTCGAGAAACGGGATTTCGTCGTCATCCGCCAGCCACATCTTTTGGCCAAACGGAACCTGATACTCGTAAGCTTCGCGCTGCTCCCAGACCGTGAGGCGCCCCAGCCGAACTGCCTCATCCGGATGCTGCCAGGAAAAGGGAGCGAGGACGGGAAGCAATATCTCGCCTAGCTCTGTGCCTTTGAACGAGGGCGTAGTACGGACCGCAGCGGGGGTCCACAACAGATCTCTCAACCGCTTGGGAGGATCGATCTGGATGGATGCGACATGCTCCAGCGGGAGCTGCAAATAATTCCCTGCGGCGAAAAGCTCCAGCCGGCCGTCCAGTCTGGGGTCGGCATCGGCGAAAGAGCTAAATGGGTTGCCGTTCAATACACCCCCACGGCCAGAGTTCTCGTCATCCGCTTGCGGTGCAAATTCCCCGCGCGCGAACCAGTCCTGGCGCTGCCGCTCGGCGTATAACGCGCTGCGATAGAGAAGGACCCCCATCTCGCTGGTTGGTCCGGCTTGTCCCAAGACTTCAAGTTGCTTGTCGGCTCGCTCGTATTCGCCCGCAAAGCACAGCAACTCGAAGAGAAAAACCCGGCGGCGAGCGTCGGTCGGATTATCGCGAACCTCCGCCGAGACCGCTTTAATCGCATCGTTCAGATGGCCTGCTCGGTATAGTTCTTGTGCATTCATAATCCCGCCCAGGACCAGGACCAAATTCGCCCCAGCCAAGTTAATCTCTGCTTCGCTGCACGGGAGAAGTCCACGCACGAAGCATACGTACAGAACCGAAGGCATCTCCATTGGGCCGAGCCGCCGGCCCGATGGAGACGCCTCCGCATTAGCACTAACGCTGACGACCAGGCGAACTTACGACTGCGTCGTCTTCGCGATGTTGTAGGTCGCACTTCCAGCCTGGGTAACAGAGCCGCTGGTCGTATCCTGCGTGAAGTACTCGAACTTGACCTGTTCGTACGCGATCGTACAACTCTGGCTCGGTATTCCATTCGCGCCGCCACCGAAACTCCACGACGTGATGTAACAATTGGTCATGGTGACTGTCAGATAGACGAAGGGTTGTGCATTCCCCCCCGATTTACGAACCGAGAGGGTGGCTGTAGCGATGTGCTGGCCAGTGTATAGGCCCTTCAAAATCTGGTAGCTTGACGTGTCCGTGGGACAGCTAAAGTTGAATTCACTCATAGAAACCTTGCCGGCTGACAACCCTTTCCCCGTCACGTCTGCGGGATTGCTGCCAGCAAACGAGTAGCCGTCAAGCTCAATGTTGTTTTGCATCGCTATGGATTCCCCGGTTACTCCATCGATCAACAGAAACGCATCACTCGGCATATCTATCTCCTCATTAAGCAATCTGAATTCAAGGACCCCGAGGGCCTTGTTTGAAACTCCCGCCACATAAGCGGGTTATCTCTTTGCTGCCGACGGCAACTCCGCCACCAACCGCAAGGAAACGTTCAGCTCGTCGAGTTGGAAGTGGGGTCGAAGGTAGGCAACCGCCCGGTAAACGCCGGGCTTGCCCTTTACCTCTTCCACATCCACCTTGGCTTCCCGCAGTGGGTACTTGGCCTTGGTGGCTTGATCGGCCTTGTCGTCCTGCGTCACGTATTGTCCGATCCAGCGATTCAGGAAGCGCCAGCAGTCGTCGCGCGACATGAAGCCGCCGATCTTATCGCGCATCATCGCCTTCAGATAATGCGCAAACCGGCAAGTGGCCATCATGTAGGGCAATTGCGCGGAAATTCGCGCGTTGGCCGTCGCCGAGTCGCTGTCGTAGAGCTTGGGCTTGTTGCAGGACTGAATGCTGAAGAACGCCGCTTTGTCCGTGCCCTTGCAGTGAACCAGCGACACCAGACCCTGGTCCGCGAGCTCTTTTTCGCGGCGGTCGGTGATGGCGATTTCGGTGGGACACTTCAACGCGACGTCGCCCTCGTCGGTGCGGAAGGTGTGGGAAGGAAGTCCATCGACCAGGCCGCCGCCCTCGACGCCGCGAATGGCAACGCACCAACCGTAGGTAGCGAACGCCTGCGTCATCTTCGCGGCCAAGGCAAATGCGGCGTTGCCCCACAGGTATTTGGAATGCTCGGTGCCATCGACCGCCTCCTCGTAATTGAAACCGTCAACCGGTGCCGTGTCCCGGCCATAGGGCAAGCGCATCAGGATACGCGGGCAAGTCAGTGCCACATACTTGGAGTCTTCGCTTTCCCGGAAGCCCTTCCACTTGGCGTACTCGGTGCTGTCGAAGATCTTGCCGATGTCGCGAGGCTGATCCAGGCCGGTGAAGCTCGGCATGTTCAGCAGCTCGGGGGAGGCTGCTGAAAGGAACGGAGCGTGCGAAGCGGCGGCAACCTGCGAAACTTTCTCCAGCAGCTCCAAATCTTCGGGATGCTTGCTGAATTCGTAGTCGCCCACGAGGGCGCCGAAGGGCTCGCCACCGAACAGCCCATATTCTTCTTCGTAGACTTTCTTGAACATCGCGCTCTGATCGAACTCCGGAGCGCGCTGCAGGTCGCGCAGCAGGTCCTTTTTCGAAGCATTCAGAATGCGGATCTTTAACTGTGTGCCGGTCTCGGACTGATCCATCAGGTACTTGAGACCACGCCAGGTCGACTCGAGCTTCTGGAACTGGGCGTTGTGCATGACCTCGTTGAGTTGAATCGAGACGAGGTGGTCGATTTGGGCGACGCGCGCGGAGATCATCTGATCCGCGTCACGTCCCAGAGACATCGAGCCTTCGAGAACCTGGGCAACGAATTCCTTAATCAGGTCCTTGCCCCGCTCGCGCGCACTCGGGTCGGTGAACCGCCCCTGTTCTACGATCTGGTCGAGAAGACTCGACTCGACGGCTTGTTCGGCAACCGCCGATCCAGCTGCAACTTTTTGCGTTTCAGGCATTGGGCTCCCCCTTCTGTCCGACTTCAGATTTCAGTTTGTCGAGCTTGTCCGTCTTGCTGACGGCGTCAAGCAAGGCTTCGTCAAGTTTTTCATTGGTCTGAAGCGTGCCCTTCAGATCGTTGAGCCGCCGGCGCAGATCGAGCAATTCCTTGAGCGGCTTCACCTGGCGAGCCACTTGCTCGGGCTCGAAATCCTCCAGGCTCTTGAACTTTAAATCCACGCGGAGTTGCCCGGCGTTGGCGTCTTCACTCAACTTGTTTTCGACGGAAAACGCAAGGTGCGGCTTCATGCTTTCGAGGACGGCATCGAAATTGTCCGGTGTAACCTCGACAAATCGGCGCTCCTTGAGCTTGGGCAGAGGCTGTTCGGGCTGCCCTGAGAAATCTCCCAGAACGCCCACCACAAAGGGCAGTTCCTTCAGTTCAATCGCGCCGCCGGTTTCTACGTCATAGGTGATCTGAACGCGAGGCGGGCGCACCCGGTCTAATTTATGCTGTGTGCTTGGTTTTGCCATATTTTTCTACCTACCTCTTTCAAGTTTTGCGATGAAGTGACGTGCTACCTCATCGAGCCCGGTTTAATCCGACCGGGAAATGTAACGGACAGGAACCATTTCGCTGAGAGAAGGCGTGTTGCGATTGACCGTACAGGTCGTGGAGACTGGGTTTATCACATGCCGCAACCGGAGTCAAGCATGAAGCGATTGGGAACAACCGGCGCTCGACGGGGCGTGCGGCGCGCGTTTAGAGGAAGGCTAGCGACTGATCTGGAAAGCGCAGGTTTCCTGAACTTCTTCCGAAGCCGTTCGCGCCTTCACTGCCCGGCGAGCCGAGTCCATATCGGCAACCGAGCCTAGTCCCGCGCCCAGACGCACAAACTCCGCTTCCAGGCCAGCCAAGATCGTAAGTCCACACCGGACGACTTCCCGCAGCGAGGCCGACAACGCCCGACTAGGGCACCATGACCGTAAATTCTCCCGGGTCGACGAATTTGATCTCTCCGGCCCACATGCACATCAGCGTCGAGGTATTGTCGAGCGTAGGCATGTTTCCCAGCATTACGGTGGGCGCTCCCGGGACCCACGGTGCCGGAGTGGCCGGAACGCAAGGCATCGGGGTCAGTACCCCCAGTTTAGCCACGGTTGCGGCGGCAACCACCGGATTTGCTGGCGACCTGCACATGCCGAACGGCATGATGTTCACCATCGGGATGTGATCCATGATGTTGGCGTCTGGAACGTTGTCGGTCATCACGCGATTGATGGGCAGAACCACGAGCGAACTCGGTGCCATCCCCATGCTGCACATCATGCTCGCTCCCATACAAACTTGCATCGGCATCGGCAAACCCTCAGCCCGTTGGCTGCAGGGCATTCTAGCAAAGCCAGACACGAATGCAACTGCGGGGCGAACCGTCGTCGCTCAATCGAAAAGGATGAACAACCTTGAGGGGAATCCCTTCCGTCACCCCGGAAGAACCTTAGTAACCTTGAGAGGCGCCCCGGGCCCCCTACTATTGACGATAAGATTAGTAGTGGATGAAGGGGACCTTCTGAAGGGGTGGTGTTATGGGCAAGACCAGAGTAATTTCCGGCATGTGGCGCATCGATCCACAAAAGTGGTCGCGCGTGATTGATCGCAGCGGCCAACCGGTCGCGTCGGTGGAAACTCGCCTCGATCCAAACTCAAGCGCCAGCCTCATCGCGGCCGCTCCCGACATGTTCGAGTTGTTGGAAGTTCTTGACGGTGATCCATCCATCCCGGAAGTCGTGAGGGAAGAAATCCAGTGGGTTCTTCGGCGAGCCCGCGGAGATTTTGGGATCGCGATCTCTTCCCGCCGCTTGCGTACCCAGTTGCGCGCTAACACACATGATTGGCTGGAATTCATGGAAGGCCTGTGGAAACCTGACCGCGACGCCGAAAAAAACGCCGACGAATAACTGCTTGCCGCGTGCCCGGCGGTTCCCGGATCGCTGCCGCTAAACCAGCGTCTCATCCGGCTCGTTCGCTGATCTTGCGGATTTGCCTTTGCTTCCTGCCACAGGAATTGCTATTGTGAGCAGCGGCAATGAAAGCGACCGATGCACGCTTGCAGGTCAGCGCGGACTTACCTCACCATCCCATGAAGCAACTGAAACCAGTTCTATGGACCAAGGGCACGTTTCTGACCCCTCAGCATCTCCAGGTCCAAGATCGCTTTCTCGAAGACACGCTCAACTTTCGCTTGCAAGCTCTTCGGTTCTGTCCGTGGGGTTTCCTTGAACTGGCGGTCAATCAAGAACTTCTCACCGACGGGCAATTTGCTCTCACGCGCGCCTCCGGCATTTTCCCCGATGGACTATTATTCGACATTCCCGACGCTGATCCTTCGCCGCCTTCCAAATCGCTGGACGAATTCTTCGATCCCGGCACCAAGAGTCTGGATTTTTATCTGGCCATTCCCGACTATCGTCAACGCGGACTCAATGTATCGACCGGAAAGGACGGAGGCTCGCGGTACATCGCTGAAGTGGCCTCCTTTCGCGACGAGAATACCGGTGCCGGCGAAAAGCCAATTCAGATCGCGCGGAAAAACATGCGTTTGCTCGCCGACAGCGAGAACCGCGAAGGCGCTTCCGTGTTGCGGGTAGGAAATGTGGAACGGACTGCGGCCGGCACCTTTCAACTCAATCCCCGCTTTATTCCGCCCCTGATCGAGATCGGCGCCAGTGAATACCTGGCGGGATTGCTGCGCGGCCTGATCGAGATTCTTTCTGCCCGCAGTACGCAACTGTCCGGCATCCGCAGGCAGAAGAATCAGAGCCTGGCGGATTTTACCGCCTCCGATATTGCGAATTTCTGGCTGCTCTACACCGTAAACTCGCACTTCCCGATTTTCAGTCATTTATTTGCAAGCCGGAGCGCTCATCCCGAGGAGGTATATTCGGCGATGGTTTCGCTCGCGGGTTCCTTGACCACTTTTTCACCCAAGCTGCGCCCACGGGATCTGCCGCTGTATGTGCACGACTCTCTTGGTCCGGTCTTTGCCGAACTGGACGAGAAATTGCGTTCTCTGCTCGAGACCGTGGTGCCGACGAACCTGGTGTCACTGCCTTTAAAGCAAGTGAATGGCTCCATTTATGCCACTGCCATCGACAACGAGAAGCTCCTGGCGAATACCCGGATGTATCTTGCCGTGAGTGCGGAAACCAGTGAAGACGTAATCATCAAGAAGGTGCCGCAGTTGCTGAAAGTCTGCTCAGCAACCCACATCGAACATCTGATCAAGCAAGCGTTGCCCGGGGTGCAACTCAAGCATCTCCCCAATCCGCCCGACGCCATTCCCGTGAAGTTGAAATACCAATACTTCAGTCTGAACCAGTCCGGCGCTGCCTGGGAGGCGGTCATTCGCGCGCGCAATCTCGCGGCTTATGCGCCGGGAGACTTTCCTAATCCAACGATGGAACTTCTGGTTCTGCTGCCGCAGTCGAGTTGATCCAGCCAGCGGCCTTCGCGGTCTTCAATGCTTGATCGCAAAATAAACGATTAGCAGCACCGCAATCAGCAGCAACACGTTCAGGATGATGATCATTGGCAAAGAGGATTTCTTCGCCTTAGGAAGGGCTCCCCTCTCGGGAGCTTTGGGGGCAGCAGGAGAGGCGACCGCAGGCGGCTGTAGCTTCGGGGCCGGCGGGGCTGTCATCTTTGGCGCTTTCGGAAGCGCTGGAGCCGGCATCTCGAAGTCCGGAGCGCTGCCCGGCCCGTTCGACGATCCCTCTGCAACCGCCGGCTCTCCCGACGAACCCGGACTCACGAGCCCACCGGAAATGATGCGGGTATATTGGCTCGGACCCGTTGACGGAGGAGGCGGGCTGGACGACACTTCTCGGCTGGGAACGGAAAACGCCTGCGTGGCGCCATTCTGCATTGAAAGTCTCGGATTACCGGCACCCACTCTCGGAGCAATTGGGGCAACCGGCGGATTGACCGGCACCTCCACAGGAGTCGGAACGGGCGCTGTCCAGTTTGGCTCCTTGAGTGCCGGCGGAGTCTGGCCGGACGCATTCCTTTCGCTGATCGGCAAGGGTTCCATCGCAGGAGAATGTTGACTCGCGTTGCCGAATGACCGCGTGAACGCCCCGGATTCGGCCTTCAGAGGAGTATCTCCAACTTCTCCCGCCGAACGATACATCGCGGAAAAGGAGCTGTCTGTGCTCGATCCGAATACTCTCGTAAACTCTCCAGGAGCATTCCGTTGTGGTGTGCGCGACGCGTCAGCCACGATCGGAGGAGTTTCTACCGGCTGCTCGCCGTCAAACGGTCCTCGAAAGAACCTTGTGAAATCCCCTGGCTTCCCATCATCCGCCTTGCGGGCACCAACCATGCTCGCCGGACTGTCTTTTTCCTCTGGCTTAAGGCTGGGCCGAAATAAAGCGGTAAACCCGCCCATATCCTCCGCGGCGCTATCTCCATCGTTTACCGTCGGGCTGACGCTACTCATCTGCGCCGGAGACGCAACTCGCTCAGGTCGAGCCGCTTCCTGACTCCTTGGAGCGTCGCGCAACCCTTCGCGATTTAGCGGAGAACTTACCTCTGCTGCGGGCCCGGAGAAAGCTTGGCTCGCCGGCGGTTGCGCCGGTTCATTCGATCCGGCGAGAAACTGTCGCGTGAATTCGCCAGGCTCTGGTTTCGGAGCTTCTCCCAGGGGCCCAAAACTGATTCCGCTCCAATCCTCCCCGGCAGACGCCGACTGAGCCGGGACGTTCCGTGTTTCCCGGAAGACGTCCCCATCGATTTCAGCCGGCGACGGAGATCCGGAAAAACGCGCCGCAGCGTCCGTTGGCTGGTGAACCGAGGCCTGCGCCTCGGCTCCGGGTTCGCTTGGCCGAGGGAAACTAACGGTTACTGCGCGCTCGATCGAGACGTTTTTCGGCCCGATCGTGATCTCGCGCGTCCCGGCACCAAACGATTCGTAGGCTTGTGTCCATTGCCGCAATACGGCGTCATCGGGAAGCTGGGTCACCAGGTAAGCGTAAGTTGTGCCGCCGTATCTGCCGGTTGCGACCACTAATCCCGGCGGATCGGGTGCAACGGCACGGAACGATTCCAGAACCCACTGCACCGTCGGTTGATCAGGTTTCTTGGCTGGTGCGTCAAAAATGTACACCAGCACGCGCTCGCCCTTGGCCACATCGCGACCGACGAAGGTCTCCACCCGGCCGGTGGTGACTTCGTCAGAAAGCTCGTACTTGCCTGCGAACTTCATCGGTGCAAACGGTCCACGATCACAAAAGAGCCCAAGGCTCGTCCACTATAATACGGGGCACGGCTCCATGTGAAACAAAAGTGGTTGCTCGGCGCTCGCTCGGAGAATCGGTCTGTATTCCCTGCTCCGGAGACCGCGAGCCATTCGGGAAATGCTCCAGCGCCTTCACCTTACACTCCATTGTCTTGACAGTAAAGAGATAAACCCCTAGCATTCGCTGGCCACGCTTCTTTGTATCTTGCGCTGTAGGATTCTTATTTTCCAAGGGCGGGTTCGGAGGGGGAGAAGATTTCTCCCAGGTGAGCGAGCATGAAGTTGCTTTCCAGAGTCGTATGGGCCGAAGGAATGTACCTCGGCCCGCATCATTTCCAGGCGCAGAATCGCTATTTCGAGGAGTCGGTACACTTCGCGACGGCGAGTCTGTGGAAAAATGCCTACGGTTTTTCCGCCTGCCAACTCGATGCCGATGCTCTGCGTAACGGGACGGTCGCCTTAGTCCATGCCCGCGGGATTTTCGAGGACGGCCTGACCTTCGACATTCCCGGGTGTGACTCGCTCCCGGAATCTCGCAACATTGCCGGAGTTTTTCCTCCTACCGCAGATCACCTGACCGTCTTTCTGGCCATACCTCGGTGGCTTCCGGATGGACAAAACTGCAATCTCGAATCCGCCCAAGGCGTCAACACGCGCTATACCGGAGTGGTCGAGCTGATGCACGATGAAAACACCGGGCGCGACGCGAAGCCAGTTCAATTAGGACATAAGAATATTCGTTTGATGCTGGAATTCGAGCCGCGGGAAGATCTTCTGACTCTTCCGCTCGCCCGCTTGATGCGGGACGGATCGGGTCATTTTATTTTCGATCCTGCTTTTGTTCCGCCCTGCTTGCGCCTGAGCGCAAGCGAGCATTTGACCGGCATGCTTCATCGTCTGGTGCAGATCCTGGAAGACAAAAGCGCCGTAGTTTCCAGGGAACAACAGCAATCGGCAGGAAAGTTTCAGGCTGGCATGTCGGCCCGCCACGTATCGCAGTTTTGGTTTCTGCACGCCATCAACTCCGGCCTTACGCCGCTTCGTCATCGATTGCTTTCCAAGCACGGCCATCCCGAAGAGCTTTTTTGCGAGATGTCACGCCTGGCAGGCGCTCTCTGTACGTTTGGCTTGGATGTGCCGCCTCGTTCCCTGCCTCACTACGACCATCGCAATCCGGGTCCGGTCTTCGATGCGCTGGATGACCACATCCGTCGGCATCTCGAGATCGTGGCTGGATCGCAGACGATTCTGCTTCCTCTGAAAGCGATCGATCGTTATTTCCACGAAGGCGCGATCCAGGATCAACGCTGCTTCGAGCGTTCCCGGTGGATCCTGGAAATTCGCTCGGCCGTGGGAGAGGCTGAGTTGATTACAAGAGTTCCCAGCCTGGTGAAGATGTGTTCTGCCAAGTTTGTTCCTGACTTAGTAAAACGGGCGCTTCCCGGCCTGACGCTGACTCACCTGGAAGTACCGCCCGCAGCCGTGTCGGCCAGGGTGGATAGCCAGTACTTCACCGTCAACCGCAGTGGGCCGTGCTGGGAGCACATCATGCAGACGCGCACTGTGGGCGTGTACGTACCCGGCGAATTGCCCGCACCTGAGATGGAGTTGATTGTCATTCTGGAAAAGTGAACCATGTCTTCGACGCACGCATCTCCGCTCGGCAGCTACCGTGGTTCAAGTCCCGCGCTCGACCGCCGTGGCTGGAACCTCGCGCTAGGCTTCCAGGAAGTGTTTACCGCCATCGTCCGCCTGCGCTACAACCGGCAGACCGTCTCCGACGCGGAATCGTTTCGCGCACAGATGAAACAGGCGCTGCGCGTTGCCGAACAAGAGGCTCGCAGCCGCGGCTGTAACCCGGATGACGTCAAGCAGGTGATTTTTGCCATGGTCGCGTTCCTGGACGAGTCCGCTCTTGGTTGCAAGAATCCAGCTTTTGCCGACTGGCCTCGTCTGCCCTTGCAGGCCGAATTCTACGGTCATCAGTTGGCCGGAGAAGGTTTTTTCCAGGAGCTTCAGAGAGCGATGAACCGTCTTGACTCCGTGGACACTGCCGATCTGCTCGAGGTCTATTACCTTTGCCTGCTGCTTGGATTCAAGGGGCGTTACGGCGCTGGCGGTGATCTGCGCTCGATCACAGCCGCCGTGCAAGAAAAAATTCGGCGCGCGCGTGGGCCCATGACCGCGCTCTCTCCGCGCGGTGCAATTCCGGCCGATGCAGTTCGTCTGGCGCAGACCGATCCCTGGGTCCGCAGGCTGGCCGTCGTTACCCTGGTCAGTTCCTTGTTGACAGTGTCTCTATTTCTGGTCTTCAAGTTTCTTTTGGTTTCAGGTGCTTCTGAACTTTCCGCCCTGGCGGCACAACTCGTGAAATAGAGAGGCGAAATGGTTTACTTGGCAACCGGCGCAATATTGCTGGCTTACCTCGTTTTGGTTTGGTTCCTTGGCGGATGGTTGCGCCTGCACGGTTCTGACATCTGGATCCTGCGCGGCGGTCTTGCCTTCGTCGGCCTCGTTGCGGCAGGTTCTTTTCTGTGGTTCTATCGAAAATCCACAACGGAGGATGCCGCTCCTGAGAGCGATACTGGGCCAGTTGCGGGCACCGACGACGACGTTAACCTTGTGGTTCGCGAGGCCGTGCGAAGGCTGAAAAGTTCTACCCTGGGCCGTGGCGCGAACCTCAGAAATCTACCGCTGGTGTTTGTTCTGGGAGAATCGGGCGCAACCAAAACCACCACCGTCATTCATTCTGCTCTCGATCCGGAGTTGCTTGCGGGACACGTCTATCAAGACACCAACGTCCTGCCCACCCGTCTTCTGAACATCTGGTACACGAGGCAGGCCATTTTCGTGGACCCCGCAGGCGACCTGTTGACCCAGTCCAACCGCTGGAAACGGCTGGTCAAGCTGGTTCAGCCCGGCCGGGTCTCAACCGCAATGGGGAAGGGACTGCAAGCGCCGCGCGCCGCCATTGTCTGTTACGACACCGAGAGTTTTCTCAAGCCCGGAGCGAGTGAAACCACTCTTTCCGCCGCGCGCAAACTTGCCTTACGCCTTCAGGAGATTTCGCAACTCCTGGGCATCAGTTTTCCCGTATATGTGTTGTTCACCAAGCTGGATCGAGTCTCGTTCTTTCCGGAATTTGTTCGCGGTCTTAACAAGGAGGAGGCTTCCGAAATTCTGGGTGCCACCCTGCCGGTTCGCTCCCTGGCCACGGGGGTGTACGCCGAGGAGGAAACCCGGCGCCTGGGCAAAGCCTTCGACGAGTTGTTTTATTCGCTTGCGGAACGCAGGCTGGACCTGCTCGCTCGAGAGAACGATGGCGGCCAACTGGCCGCCATTTACGAATTTCCCCGAGAATTGAGAAAGCTACGCACGCTGCTGGTTCAGTTTCTTGTCGACCTGACTCGACCAAGCCAGCTCAGCGTGAATCCTTTTCTGCGTGGTTTTTATTTTTCCGGGGTCCGCCCCGTCCTCGTCGACGACGTGGCAGTCGCTGCCCCGCAGCTGCAAGCTGCGGATCTGTCATCCGGCGCCGGCGCCACCCGCATCTTCAGCAGCGCGGGATTCAGCGGAACTCCTTCCGCGCCTTCGTCACCCGGGTCCACTTCCCGGAAGGTGCCGCAGTGGATTTTCCTGAGCCAGTTTTTCAATGACATCATCGTCAAAGATCGAGTTGCCCTAACCGCCAGCGGCTTCAGTTCTCGCGTAAGTATTCTTCGCCGCGTGGTTCTAACCGCGGCTTCTCTGGTTGCGATTATTTGCGCCATTGGCTTTTTGCTCTCGTTCGTTGGCAATCACCAGATGGAAGGCGACATTCGTGCCGCCATCAGCGATTTGCGAAACACGCCGGGCGAAGGGAGTGACCAGCCGAATCTGGCGAACTTGCAAAAACTTGATCGGCTGCGGCAGCAGTTGGCTACGCTCAAAGAGTACGAAACCGATGGCGTCCCACTGCGCTTGCGCTGGGGACTCTACGTCGGGGATCGCCTTTATCCTGACGCAAAGAGCGCTTATTTTGAGCGATTCCGCCAGCTTTTATTCGCCTACACACAGGGGAAAATCGTGGACGGTCTCCGCGCTGTTCCCGATACACCAGGCCCCAACGATAGTTATGAGAAAACCTACAACGAGCTGAAGGCCTATCTCATCACCACCAGCAACCACGACAAAAGCACCAAAGAGTTCCTCTCGCCGGTGCTCCACAGTCATTGGATTGCGGGAAGAGACATCGATGCCGAACGCGTCGCACTGGCCCAGGCCCAGTTCGATTTTTACAGCACCGAACTCGCAGCCGCGAATCCATTCTCTGCCGCCAATGACGCCAGAGCGATCGCCCGAGCACGCATCTATCTCTCCCAGTTTGCCGGCATCGACCGCTTTTATTTGCCGCTTATCGCGAAGGCGTCGCCAAAAAATCCCGATCTGAGCTTCAATGAACAGTTCCGCGACTCGCAGGGAGTGATCGTCAGCAATCACAAAGTCAGAGGCGCCTTTACACGCAACGGATTCACCTTCGTACTGGATGCAATCCGCAACCCTTCTTTCATGAGCGTTGAGGAGTGGGTTCTGGGCAAAGCGACGGCGTCGGAATTAGACCCCGCAACTCTGCGCGAGAAACTCACAGAGCGTTATTACGAAGACTTCACGAAAGAGTGGCGAACTGTTCTTCAAACATCGTCGGTGGTCGGCTACCAGGACTTTGCTGACGCGGAAAAGAAGTTGGAGAAGCTGACTGGACCCACATCGCCTCTCCTGGAATTGTTCTGGTTTATTTCCAACAATACAGCAGTGGCTGCTCCCGATGTGGCGGCGCCATTCTTGCCGGTGCAGGCTCTGGAGCCGCCCGGTGCGCCGGATAAGCTGCCCGACCAATACATTACCGACTCCAATAAGCCCTACATCTCAGCTCTCAGCAAGCTGCAGGCTGACATTGCCCCCCTTGCCGGCAATCCCAGCGATCCCGCTCTCGCTTCCCAAGTCGCAAATTCAGAAGGCGCAGCCAAGGTTACCATTACGCAGGTCATGGGAACCCGGGTTGATCAGAAATTCCATGACGAAAATCTGGTTCGAGCGCTTCTGGAACAACCCATTACCAATGTGGACGCTCCGTTAAAGCTCGGCCCCGCCGCAGCTCTCAATGGAGCCGGCAAGAGTTTCTGTGGCCGTTTCGCCCAGATTACCGGAAAATATCCCTTCAACCCGGCCTCCGATCAAGAACTCGCGCCGGATCAGTTGAATGATATTCTCGCGCCGAAAACTGGAGCCTTGTGGACTTTCTACGACGATAAGCTCAAGCAGATATTGATCAAGGAGGGATCGCACTACGAAGTTGCGGCCACCAGCGCGGTTAAACCGTCTCCAGCTTTTATGGCATTTTTCAATCGCGCCGCCGCGCTAAGCGACGCGCTCTATTCCGGAGGCTCATCCTCGCCGAGGTTTTCCTACACCCTGAAGACGCTCTCCAGCAATGTCGACGTCGTTTTGAAAATCGGCAGCGAAACTCTCGCCGGGGCCGGCCAGCAGAAAACTTTCACCTGGACGGGAAATCCTGAGGATGTGCAGGTGGCAACTCCCGGCGGCGATCTCTTAGGGGCGTTCCGAGGCCCCTGGTCAGTCTTCCGATTCGTGGCCGACGCCCATTCGCAGGGGGCTGGCCGCGTCGCCAATCTGGAATGGATTATGCAATCCAATGGAAGGACGATTATGCTTCCGAACGGCAAGCCAAAGTCCTACACCTATCAACTGGAAGTGAATGGCGTGAATCCGTTCCAGTCTTCCGAACTGACCGGGCTGCGCTGCGTTTCACAAGTGGCGCACTGATTTTTAGGTCGAACTTTGCTGCGAATTGCTGCCGCGGCCCGGAGTGAGGCGTTCGATGAGGCGCTCGCCCCATGACTGCTCCGACGCATGCAGCAGCAGGCATGTGATGTTATCGTCGCTGCCGCCGCTCTTGGCTGCTTCGATCAGTTCGTTGCACGCTTCGTCCAATGAGCTCACATCGCTCATCACCTCCAGCATCTTTTGTTCTTTGACGTAGCGCGACATGCCGTCGCTACAGAGGAGCAGCCCATCTCCCGGCGCAAATTCGTGATCTTCCAGGTCTGGTTCCACGCTGTCCTCGGAACCGAGAGCCCGCACGATTACATTCTGCATGTCCGACTTCTCCGCCTCTTCCACTGTCATCAGTCCGCGACGCACCTGCTCCATCACCAGAGAGTGGTCGCTCGTCAGCTGCTGAATACGGCCCCCGCGTGCCAGGTAAATGCGGCTGTCTCCTACGTTAGCGATGGAAAAAAACATTCCGTGCACGCACACCGCGACAATGGTTGAACCCATGCCGGAGCGATTGGGATTATGGGCGGCAGCTTCCTGAATCGCCTGGTTCGCCAGTTGAATGGCGTTGCCGAGGCCGGCGGCGTATTCCGACACGCCCTCAAACTTCCGTCCCAGGACGGGTGATTCGGCTCGGCCGGAATCATTGCGAAAGTATTCGAGCACCGTATCCACCGCGATTTTGCTCGCGACTTCTCCCGCGGCCGCGCCTCCCATGCCGTCGCAAACCACAAAAATTCCACGCCGCAGGTCGAAGCCGAAATTGTCCTCGTTATTTGTCCGAACGAGACCGATGTCGGTTTTTCCCGCGGCTTGAAATACTAGATTCATTTCATACCTAACCGGTATTTCGTAGTAATTGCGGGGGTCGCCCGTTGGAAATGAGAATTCTAAAATCCTTGTGACATTAAATGAAGCATGAAGCTGGACTTATTCTTCGGGAGCGGTTTGAGTTGGGGTCGATCGGTTTCTACGGATTCCGATGCGCGAGAACATCCGGCCGCGTTGAGCCTCTTTGAGGAGTTGCTGCCGCTCCCCCTGCAACTCCAGGCTCGCGTGATTCGCGATATCGGCAGCCGAACGCATTCGATCCACGGCTGAGCGCGAATCACCGGCCGCCAAAGCTGCGCGCGCTTGCGTCAGGGCCAAAGACAGCGCCCGGTCCGCCGTACCCCTCATCCTACCTCCAAAATTCTCTCGCGCCCGCTTCAACAGCAGCGATTCCGGATGCGATTGCAGGCCAGCCTCCAGAGCCGCCCAGCCTCCGCTCAGGTCGAGGTTATCCAGCGCAGCATAAGCGGTTCCCACCAGTTGCAATATCTCGGCCTCGCTCGCCCATGCTGCGCGCACCTTCCGAATCTCTTCTTGCACGGCCGGAACCTGCAAGACGGGATCGGGCTGTGACTCGAGGAAGGTTGCTGCTTCTTCATAGAGTTCGCCATTGATCAATTCCCGCGCGGCATTCATCGCGGCCTCAATTTTCTGCTGTAAGGCTTGCTCTTGGCTTCGAGCTTTGTCCAACAGAGCTCGCATTGAAACGTCATTGGTTTGCTGCACCACCGGTTCGAGCAAACGGATTGCCGCTTCGTAGGAGCCTTTCGCGAGCAGGCCTTGAGCTTCGGCAAAAGTTGTCTCCACCAGCGATTCTTGCTGTTGTTGTTCGGCTTCATGGCGGGCAAACTCCAGCAGCTCAGAAATCTCTGCGGAAAAAATCCCATCGGCCTGGCAGGTTTCGAGAAGCCTCACAGCTTGCCGGTACTGGCTCTGATTGATGGCCTTATGCGCCTGGGCCAAAAAATGCGCGCGATATTCCTGCAGCTTGCTGTTTTCGACCTCTTCTTCAACGCTGGTTTGAAGAATCAGAAGCCGCTCATTGCCCGGAAAATCGTGCAGCTTGTCCCGCACCAACTGTAGCGCCTCTTGGGGAGCAGTATCGAGTAGTGCCCGGCAACGTCGTACGGTTTCATCCACTTCACGGCGCGCTTCGGAGTCCGCTATCTGCCGGGATAGTTGCCCCTTGAACTTCAACAAGGACGGTTCATTCGGCATTCTCTCCAGGGCCATCGCCACCCGCGCCGCTGCCGTGACGAGCTGCTCGTGAGTCGTGGCCACAGAGATTTCATTCTGGAGTTGTTCCACGACTCGCCGCCGCTGCTCTAGTTCCTGCCCGGCCTTGGCCTGCTTGAGCAGCGAGATCAACTCTGGATTGGAGGGATCAATCTGCTCGACGTCGTTTAGCAGTTTCATCGCCGCCGTGAAACGCCGGCTTGCCATCTCGTTGCGCGCCGATTCCAGCAACTGCCGCGCCTTCGCCACCCGGGCCGCCTCCTCCACCTGCTGGACGACAACGGCGTAGGCGGCACGCACCCGGGAATCTTCCTTATCGAGATCAAGCGCCTTGGCAATCATCGCCTGGGCCGACTCTAAATCTCCACGGCTGCGGGCGCCATCCGCCTGCCGCAAGTATCCCTCGATCCTCTCCCTGGTCTGCTTTTTCTTGCGCACGGATTCCAGCATTTCCGCCAGTTCCGAGCTGGACTGGTCGAGGCGAAGCGCTTCCTCGAGATGGCCGATCGCCACGTCGTATTGCCTTTCATGAAGGGCAGCCTCCGCCTGAAACCTTAATTCACGGATTTGTCCCGCGCGCGCCCGCAGCGCCAGGTTTTGTTGTACCTGCACCAATAGTTGCCGAGCTTTTGTATGCTGTCCGTCCAGCTTGGTCACTTGCAGCAGGAGCTCCCGCGCCTTGAGAAACTCCTGCTCCTTCACCAGCGACTCCGCTTGCTCCAGCATTTCCAGCACTTGGCCTTTTTTTACCCCGTCGGCTACAGCATAAATTTCCCCCGCCATCTCGTCTGCGGAGCTGTAGCGGTCATCGGGGTCTTTCGCCAATGAGCGATCGAGGATCGCATCCAACTCCGGAGGATAATCGCTGAGGTAGTTGCTGAGCGGCGGATGCCTTTCATTCAGCAGTTTCTGGATCACGCTGGCGTCTTCGCCGGCGAAAGGAAGCTGTCCGGTCAGAAGCTGGTAGAGCATGATTCCGGCTGAGAAGATATCGGAGCGGCCGTCGAACGCCCGGTCGCGCAGCCGTTCCGGGGCCATGTAATGAATGGTTCCAATTACGTTGCCCGTACGGGTCAGCCCGCGCTCCTGTTTTTCCTGCCGGGCAATTCCAAAATCCAGCAGCTTGGCGACGCCGTCAGGTTGAACGATGACGTTCGCCGGCTTTACATCGCGATGGATGACGTCATTGCGATGCGCGTAGGCCAGCGCCGAGCAAACCTGTTCGATGATTTTCAGCCGGAAAACCAGAGGCAAAGGACGGGCAGATTGGATCACGCGGTCCAGAGCCTCGCCGGCTACGTACTCCATCACAATGTAAGGAAAGCCTTCTTGTTCGCCCAAATCGTAGACCGTAACGATGTTGGGGTGCTTCAACATTCCTGTCTTGGCCGCTTCCCGATAGAAACGCTCGAGCATCTCCGGGTCTCCGGCGAAGCCTTCCGTGATGGTCTTGATCGCGACTTCGCGGCCCAGATGCTTGTCGAAGGCGCGATAGACCAAACCCATGCCGCCCCGGCCGAGGAGACCGGTTACCTCGTACTTTCCGATTCGCGTCAGGGGTTTGGTGCTCAAGCTCTCCTGCCAATTCGTGGTTGTTCCACGAGAAAATTCCTACGACGCTGAGTTTGCCACCCAGCGTATGTTGAAGTTATCCCAAAGAAATTTCTTGCCTTCGCCGCGTTCTTTGGTTTCGCCTTCAGGTGTCGCATTCAGATAGAGAATATAAGCCTCCGCCGCTCCGTCAAGGTCGCCATCCTGAACGCGTTTGCGGGCCTGTTCCAGAATTCTTGCGGGCAAGCCTTCCACTTTTTCGCGCGCCGTTTTGATCAGCGCTTCGCGCGCTTCAATTTCAACATCGTTGAGATACTGGATTTCGTCCGGGGGCGAGCCTTGCGCTTTGACCCCTTCGGTATCTTCCGGTTTCACATTTTCCAGAACAATCACGGTATTGTGATTTTCCTTCTTAAAAGCCGGCACAACATCGATCACGTTGCCTGAGGAATCCACGATGCGAAACGCCAGTTCGACCGCCGCTTTGAGGTCAATGGATTTCTTCGTATAGCTGTAAGGCTTGACGATGTCTTCAGGATTGGTTTTAGGAATCGAATCCAGCTTCTTATGCGCTTCCTGGACCTTCTGCTCGGCTGCCGTTATCCTGTCGTTGGCCTCCGAGATTTCCTTTTTCTTGCCGCGTGCCTGGGCTCCTTCCAACGCCTTTTGCGCACTTTCCAGCTCCTGATTCGCAGCTTCGTATTCCCGATTCGCCTTGTTCCATACTTCGTTGGGAACATCCCGTGAACTGAACCGGTATTTTGACTCTTTTGCCTCCACCGTCGCAACTACGGTAGGGCGGTGCTCCAGCACATCGCCCACCAGTTGAAAATTAGGCTCCGCGTCCGTCGTGTCATTGGAACGCACGACCCGCACAGGTAGTGATGAAGTCTCAAGCCCGGTGGCAATTGCGTCCGAAAGTTGCTCTGCAAAACCCGCGCTGTCGCGGCGGGAAGTCTGGTCGCGAAACACCACGCGAACCGACAGTTTGGAGCGCATCTGGTGGAGTGCGGTACTTTTTGTCCGCTCATCGCGAACATCGTCGCGATTCGACTTGTACTGTTGCGCCAGGTCAAGATAAAGCCAGGCCAAACCCACTCCCGAACCGAGCGGCTTTTGCAGATAACGCCTGGCCACTTCCAGGTAGTGATCGCTGATGGTCTGAGCCAGCAAGTCGAGGCGCAGCTTGAGATTCTTATCCTCTTCCCCACCCGCGCTGTAAGCGCGCTCCAGCAGGTCATAGGCGTGCTCGGCCTCCACTTCGTCATTCCGGCCATGAATCGGAGTATGTGCTGCTTGCAGAACCTTGGCTTCATCGGAGGCGCTCTTGATGTAAATCTCGCGGAGCGCCTGCATGCGCTCCGCTACCAACCCGCGCGAGGCAGGCGGCAGATCGGCCAATACTTCGTAGGCCGCGATGTATTGCTTCTGCCCTTCGAAGGCCGTGCTTTTCGCCAGCGCAGCATCGGCGTCCGCCCGCGTGTTCGCGATTTCGAGGCTTTGTTCGTCCTTCTTCAGAGCCGCCGCAGCTTCCGGCGTCTTCTTGATCTCATGGGCTCGGCGAAGTTCATGAACCGCATCCTGCCACTTTTCGCCGCTCGCGAATTTAGCTCCCTGCTCAAAGTGAAATTTGTAAGCCGCGTCCACAATCGCGCCGATGCGGGGCTCCTCGTCGGCAAAGGACACATATGCGGAGATGGCCGTTAACGCTTCATCGTAGCGCTGCTTGGCTTTCAGATTTTCGCCGGTAACCAGAGCTGATTCCAGGGAGCGGCTCTCCGCGGCGATATTTCCTTGCACGGCTTGCGATTGCTCAAACTGGGGGTCGATTTCGATCGCCTGGGAAGTCAGGTCGCGCGCCTGGAGTAAATGACCGTAACCCGGAGTATGCCCAGCCAATGCAGATTTATAGGCCTGAAATTGGGTGCGGCCCTTCTCCGTCAGCGCTCCCAGTTCAGCACGTACGTCATCCCTCAACTTCAATGCCACCGCCAATGACGGCGCCAGGGCTCGCGCATCATCGGACCGCACCTTCGCCGTCTTCAACTCCGCATAGGCCGGAGCCGCAGTGGCGGCCGATCTTCGATAGGCCGCCAGATGGTCCTCACCCTCCTTCACCAGCAGCGTCGCCAGCGATTCCTTGGCCTGGTTGGCGTGGGAAGACGTCCGATACTTGCCGAGATAATCCAGCCATCCCGGAATGGAGTGAGCTCGCTCGGCTCGAAGGTATTCGGCGAACTCTTCATCGGGGGCAGCGACGAATTGAATCTGCACTCCGCGTTTCAGCGGTTGAGGTGCGATCACTCCGGCCGGCGAGGAACTCACCACACGGCCTTGAACTGCCGCAAGGTCAGCCAATTCAGCCGGCGTTGATCCTTCATTCTTCTCCAGTTTCAGGTTTGCGGGAACCACGCAGGTAGCAACCGAGTCCCGCGTGACGGTCATTACTCCGTCAGCCCGGCGCTCCAGTGAGGTCGCCCCTGCCAGCAGCACTTTCCCCAGCTTTGAATAAGCGGACTTGTCAATTTTATCGCTGTCGCCGCACGCCCTCAGCTCCGCCTTGCCGTTGACCGTGAACTCCGCAATTTGAACGTAGGCCGCCCCGTTCGGTCCATCATAGAGTTCGATAGCATTGAGCGGCGCTTCTTTCGCGCCCACATCGGTTCGAGGAATCGAAACGAAAAGCGATACTGCCACCACCGTGCTTACAATGACCCGAAACGCGCGAGAACAAAAGCCACGAAACGATGACGCCATATTTTTACCGGAAGCTCGCGCCGTCAGTGAGGCTCGAAGCACTGAGCCACTGGGCTGCCAGAGGTACCGCCATGATACTCACGGATGTGTTGAAGTCAAGTATGGAAACAGCACGCCCAACAGCGGGCGAGGCAGCTTTATGCCGGGGGTTCGTGTTAATTCATGCCCAGAACCCCACTTCCCCCACTTCGGTGGGATTTGCGCGAAGTGGTTTTTTGCCGTAAGCTAGCAGTCTTGCCGAGGCACTGAGGCGGCGCGCGGCTCGATTCTAACCAGCCACGGGACCGCAAATCGATGCAACACTCGAAAGATATGAACGCGGGACCTCAAGCTCTCCGATCGAGCCGTGAACCGAAGGCGGAAGGCGTCAATCGCCAGCCCTTTTCGGCGGCGGCGGATATCTCCATCCGCCTTTGGACACCTGCTCAGTTGCGACGCAACTCGGCGGATGTTTCCTGGAAGACAGACAGTAGCCTCGTCTTACTGATCGGCGACGTGCTCGCCGCTGCTCAAGGTGTCCCGGACGAACTGCGATCCGGGATGTCGGCTCACTTTAATAGCGCGGCGCAAGCAATGAAGGCCGCAAAATCCATCGAGCGTTCGGTTACGGAATTTTCAAAGCAGCGTCCCAACGATTGTTTCGGAGCTGCCATCGCCGTCCACCGGCCCGTTGAGCTTCGCCCTTTTCGCGAAGGAGATTCCACTCCGGTGGCCCCTGCTACTTCTCTGCTGCGTCAGGCCCAGCCCGGCCAAATATTCGTGAGCCGCGAAACTTACGAGCACCTTCGTGACTTACCCGGAGTACAGTTCCGCCCATTGAATGCGAATGCGGATCCGGGGACCAGCGCGGACGCCGAACTCCTCTGGACCTCGCCCGACGCCTATGCGTTATTCGCGAACCATCTGCAAGAGGCGACTCTCAGACAACCGGTACTCGATGAACCCGCACCTCTCGCGGTGGCTGACGAAAAACCGTTCACCCCTCAGGCGTCGAATACTCAATCCTCGGATACTCAATCCAGAGATTTTGGGGAAGCAACTTTTTCCACGGCCAAATTGTCCGCGCTGGACCCGGAAGAAAGCGAAGTCAGTTGGATGGCTTCTCACCGGCTTCTCGTGTCCGGCGCTGCCGTGGTGATACTGGCATTCGCGACCGTGTACGCAGGTTCCGCGTTGCACAAGAGATCGTCGGCAGTAAATTCCAACGATTTGCAGCAGCCTTCTAACCAGCAACTGCCAGGCAATCCCACTCCGGTTGCGCCCCACCCAGTACCGCGTATGAATGTGACACCTACTGCTGGCAGCGCTAGCCGAAAGCCTGAAGTGCAAAAGGCAATGCAGGCTCCCTCCAAGCCTCCAGAAGTGAAGCCGGTAGGCGAATTTGAAGGTTTCACTGCCAGAGACATTCCGTTACTTCTCAAAAAGGCCGAATCGGATGCCGGCTCCGGTGACTACGAATCGAGCCGTAATGAATACAACATCATCTTGCACCTCGACCCCGCCAACCAGGCCGCCAGGGCGGGTCTGTCTCGAGTAAACCTGAGCGTAGACAGCAATCGTTAAACGACATCGGGATTTTTCTTGTTTGCAGAGCGTAGGTCTTCAAGGTCGTACGACCCAAATCTACCTCTCCCGCCACTATCGCGGACGGCCGTCGTGCGGTTGTGTCGATCAGCTCCCGATGGGCGAAGGCATCCCAGGAAGAATAGGGATAAGATCCTCGCGGAAGAGGAAAAGAAGCCCCCCCTGCAGCACCTCATAGATTTACATTTGAAAGAGGATTCTAAAGGTAACTTGGAAACGCAAATTGGCGGTCTACGACCGAGTGACTCCGCGCTATTATCTATGTAAGAGAAGAGCGTTCCTGGGGGGATTATGAAAATTCCGGATTACTACGAGTTCCTTCAAATCAGCCCCAATGCAGACCCCGACACAATCCGCCGCGTTTATCGATTTCTGGCGGGCCGCCTTCACCCGGACAACCCGGACACCGGCAATGCTGAAAAATTCTTCCTGTTGAAGGCAGCCTATGACGTATTGTCCGATCCAGGGCGCCGCGCCGAATACGATGCAACTCGCAAAATCGAGGAATCCTCCCCGGCCCCCCTATCAACGTGGGTTGATTTTATGGACAAGATGGAGGGTGAGTTGAACCGGCGGTTGGCGTTGCTGGCGGTGCTATATTTTCAGCGCCGCACAAACCCTTACAAGCCGGAAGTTTCACTTGTCGACATCGAAAATTGCATGGGGTTTCCGCGCGATTATTTGGAATTCACGACGTGGTATCTTCGAAACAAGGGATACATCAACCGAGCAGACAACTCAGAGTTCACACTAACGGTTGACGGCGTGGACTTCGTGGAAACGCAACGCATGAATATCCCGGTTCTGGAGAAATTGCTGACCACTGGCAAGGGGGCCTCCGCCACAGATGGAGCGGCGACAACCAATGTGACTGACGGCAATGGCGCATCCGAGGGGAATCGTACAAACAGTGATGACGACGCGTGACGAAGCGTAATAAGACTGCCAAAGATACGCGCCACAACCACGATCACCCCAATACCCGCGGCGCGATCTGAAACAAGCTGGCTTTATCCCGTGTAGACCGATACCGGTCGCCCGTGCTGCTTCACATAACAACCCAGTTGCCGCAGGTTCTCCTCGGTCGAATCATGACCCACGAAACCCGCAGTCAGGCGCGACGTAGCATCATCGATC
>JBEKUD010000039.1:0-38569 GCA_049515395.1 Candidatus Sulfotelmatobacter sp.
ACCGCGGGAGATCTGCGGCATGTCACGAATTCGTGACTGGGGGTGAAGCGATTCATCCCGATCGTGTCGCAGAAGTCAGCAGAGGGCAAATTAGATCCCGCAGTCGGCGGGGCGATTGAGGCACTCCAAAGCCGAAAGGCGGAGCAACAGATAGGCCAGGCCGGGAACGGTGATCGAAGGCCCGAACGGAAGGGAGTGGCTAGTAAACCGCGCGATCTCAGGAACGACCAGCGGCCGAAAAGCCAATAGCTTGGCCTTCCGGATTCCATGCGGAGGGAAGCTCCAAGGGGCGTCTACGAAGGGACCGAATCGTTTTCTGGCGACGCGTTGTATCGAAAGCCCGGCTATTCCCACCTAGCTCAACCCCCCGAACCGCCGTATGCGGACCCGCATGTACGGTGGGGTGGGAGGGGAGGACGAGTTGATCGTCCCCCTATCCCGATCTGATTTCTAGTAGTTGGCAGCCTGGATGATCAGGTGATCGACGATGCGATGCGCTTCGTCGATGTGATGAAGGGCGCGGTTCCGAAGCCCACGCACGGATGGATCATCTTCTTCGCGGGCGATGTCATTGTGAGCTTTATCCAGCAGTTCCATCGCGCGGTGAAAGCGGCCGGCGCGATCCATGCGTGCATCGACCGGAGGATGATCGTTCAGATTCTTGCCGTCGTCAATCGCAGCCCGCTTGATTTCCTCGATGGCTTTGTCAATCTCATCAATCGCGTGCTCTTCTTCCTTGTCCATGTGATGGGTGGGAGCCAGGTTTTCCAGATGCGCGCGCGCGTGCCGCAGATCGGTCAGGGCGTGCAAGTATGCCGGATGCCTTCCCGGTTCGTCGGCAAAGCTGGCAGCGGCGCAGAGAGCTACAAGAGACAGGATTAGGCTGCAACGGCGTGCAATTTTCATGATTTTCCTCGAAGCCTTTCGGCAGAAATGAACTTCGCCAGTAGTTAACCTAGAATTGAAGGTTTACACTCGCTGAATTCTATTGGCTATTCGACGCAAGATGAAGTTACGACGGTACAGGGGATGCGCATGAGGAAATCAAACCCGGCATTGTCCGATCTGCTCAGTGTTTTTCTGCGATCTTGAAGCCTTTGCGGCGCTGTTCGCTGTAGCGATGGAGGGCGTCGAGGATGATGGGATAGGCTTCAGCAGCGGGCCGTATCTCATCCACTTCAACCGCCTTACCTTCGAGCTGTTTATAGTCCTGGAAAAAACGCCGCAACATGAGCATACGGTGCGTCGGCATTTCCGCAGCTTCACGGTAGGAGTTGAACTCAGGATCTTCGCTAGCGATGGCGATGACTTTATGGTCTGGCTTGCCACCGTCGATCATCGTCATGAGGCCAATGGCGCGCGCGTGAATGATGGTGAGCGGCACCACGGTTTCCTGGCAGAGCACGAGCACATCGAGCGGGTCATCGTCTTCGGCGAGAGTCTGCGGGATGAAACCATAGTTCGCCGGATAGTAAACAGCGGAGTACAGAATGCGATCCAGCTTGATGAGGCCGCTGGCTTTGTCCAGTTCGTACTTCACGCTGGACCCGAAAGGGATCTCCACCACGCAGTCAAATTCCTGCGGCAGCTTGTCGCCGGGGGTTACGTCGTGCCAGGGATGGATCATAGGATTGTCGAACTGTGTCCATTTTATCGGAGGATGGCTTCTGGGCAGAGCCTTCGAGGTGGTCCTGCCTTGCCACTTTTCGGAAAGCATGAACGGTGGGCCCGGCCGAGAGGCGAAAAGCAGGTTCCTCACCGGGCTTGAGGCCCGGCTCGGAATGACAAGCCTTTGCTTTGGGTCCGGTTCGGAATGATGACGCGCCGTTCCCGCCGTTCCTCGGGATCTTGATTCTGGGGTCTGGGAAGGGTAGTCTCATCAGAGCACAAGTTCTGTGGGGTGTCTCTTCATGTCCAGTCAAGGGAAGACGTATTTAAAATTCGGCGGGGCAACGGTTGTGATCCTGCTGTTGCTTGGCTATCTCGCCTACACTGGCGTCCAGGACAGCAAGAGCTACTACGTCACCATCAGCGAGCTGCATAAGATGGGGAACGGGGCTTACACCAAGCGGCTACGGGTGGCGGGAAATGTGCAGCCGGGGTCGATCAAACGCACCGGCACGCATGTTCAGTTTGTGCTGATGGAGCAGGACCAGCTGCTCTCGGTGGATTACACTGGAACCGAGGCGCCTCCCGATACGTTCAAGGATGATTCTCAAGCGCTCGCCGATGGCAGCTTCGGACACGATGGGGTTTTTCATGCGAAGGCGCTGCAAGCCAAGTGTGCGTCGAAGTATGCTCCACAGCAGCCAGGCAATCAGATGCGAGCGGAGCCGGTGAAGAGCATGACGCAGGCACAACCACCCTCCAATGGGATGGGGAATTAGAAGGCTCAAAGTTCCCTACAGGGGTTAGAAGCCCGGGCTAGTTCGGCGCTTACGCTGTGCCTGAAGCCATAGCCTGATACGATGCTCGCTGGATCTTTTTCGCAAGCTGCCAAGTTGCTCGGAGACGGCCAGCGGCCCGATACGGCTGGGCCGCTGGATTGTCGAAGGCGGCTGTCACCCCCATACGTGCCACGTCCTTCCTGTGACTTGTAGGCACCGTCGTTGCCTGCTCGACTTCGCCGCGGGCTTTCGCTATCTTCTATTTGCCTCCAACTAGAACGCAATGACTGTATGCGCCCCTGAAATCCCGGCCTCTGGAATCGTCAACGTCAGCAACCTGATCAAGCAGTTTGGACGCTTCGCCGCATTGCGAGGAGTGGATGCGGAATTTGCCGGTGGCCAGTTCCACGTAATTCTCGGGGACAACGGAGCAGGGAAGACTACGCTGCTGCGAGCTCTGGCGGGGTTGGCTAATCCCACACGTGGCACGATTTCGATCCTGGGGAGGAAGCCGCAGGATGCCTGCCGCGAGGTCGGCTACATGGCGCATCCATCATTGCTTTACGACGAGATGAGCGGACTGGAAAACCTGCGCTACTTCGCGCGACTGTATGGGATTGACGGCGACAGCCGCTGCGAGCAGGTGATTCGCTGGGTGCGGCTTGATCCGCAGTTGCAGCGTCCGGTGGGGCAGTATTCGCAAGGCATGCGGCAGCGCATGTCGCTGGCGCGGGCGATCCTGCATGATCCCAAGATTCTTTTGCTGGATGAGCCCTTCTCGAATGTCGACGTGCATTCGGCGAGAGAGATTGTGGGATTGCTCAAGGACATGCGCGATGCCGGCAAAACTATTTTTGTGGTTACTCATCAGGCTTCGCTGCTGGAGGGCGTGGCCGATGAATTTGTGTGGATGCAGGCCGGGCAGATCGTGGACCGCACGTCCCGCCTTGCCGCGGATGGGGCTCGAGCGGAAATCCAATGAACTCGCTCCGCTCGATCACACTCGCCACGTTGACCAAAGACATTCGGCTGGAATGGCGCTCGCGGGATGCGCTGAACTCCATGTTGTTTTTTTCCCTGCTGGTGGTGGTGATTTTCAGTTTCTCGTTCGATCCGAACGCGGAAGAGTCGCGCGAAATTGCGGGAGGGCTCATCTGGGTGGCATTCCTCTTTGCGGCCGTGGTGGCTCTGAATCAGACATGGGCACGCGAGCTGCGCAACCAGGTGCTGGACGCTTACCGCGTCTCTCCGGCTCCGGCAAATGCGTTGTTTATTGCCAAAGCGTTGGGCAACTTCATTCTGGTTTCTGTGCTGGAAGCCGTGATGGCGCCGTTGTTCATGATTTTTTATAACTTGCGCGCTGTTGGTCCGGCGTGGCAGTTGATTCCTGTGGCGATTCTGGGAACGTGGGCGCTGGTGGTAAATGGAACATTTTTCGCTGCCATGTCATTGCGCACGCGCAGCCGCGAAATCATGCTGCCGCTGTTATTGTTTCCAATTTCCATCCCCGCCGTGCAGTCGATGGTGGAGGCCACGCGCATCATCCTGTCGGGTGACGGCTCCGCGCGCTTCTGGATCGTATTGCTTCTCACCTACGATGTAGTGTTTACTACAGCTTGTCTGGCTTTATTCGAAACTATCCTGCAGGCAGAATGAAACGAGCCCTCCCCATCCTCGCAGTTCTTACGGCGCTGCTGCTGGCTTACGCTTTTTATGAGGCCATCTGGGTTGCGCCAATGGAGCGCACGATGGGCGATGTGCAGCGCATTTTCTACTACCACGTGCCTTCGGCCTGGACGGCGTTCTTGTTGTTCTCGGTGAACCTGGTGGCTTCGGTGGTTTATCTGTTCTGGCGAAGCGCCAAGGCGGATGCTCTGGCATTAGTGTCGGCGGAAGTGGGGGTTGTTTTCTGCACGGTTGTGTTGGTAACCGGACCCATATGGGCGCGACCGGTGTGGGGGATCTGGTGGACGTGGGATATTCGGCTCACCACCACTCTGGTGTTGTGGTTAATTTATGTGAGTTATCTGGTTCTGCGGCGATTCTCCGACAGCTCGCAGACTCCGAAGCTGGCGGCGGTGCTGGCAATTTTTGGGGCGCTCGATGTGCCGCTGGTTTATTTTTCGATCTGGTTTTTCCGTACGCAGCATCCGCAGCCGGTGATTGGCGGCGGCGGATCGATCGATCCACGCATGCTGCACGTGCTCTTGATTAATTGGCTTGCGTTTTCGTGCTTCGCGTTCCTGATTGGCTGGTGGCGCTATCAACTGGAGATGTTGCAACGCGACGTGGACGAGGCTCAGGCGATGCAGGCGTTGCTCGGGCATGACGGCTTGCCGGCAACATCTGCGCCAGCCCGGTCACCATTGAACCAGAGTCCATCGAGACCGGGGCCGGCGTGAACTCGGTTAAATTTCTATACGCCGCCTACATCGCCACATGGATGATCCACGGGCTTTATCTGGGCAGCCTGGTGCGCCGCAACAACCGTCTGCGGCGACAGAGGAAAGATTTGCGCAAGTAGGAGCGGCTTCCGGCTTCCGGTAAGCGCAAGATGCTTGCCTAATAAGAAAGTGCGAATGCCGAACGCCGATCTTCAGTTCGTCGCTTTCCAATCCTTCTGCAATGCGCTGAAGAAATCGGTGCTCCCGGTGGAGCGCAGGAATTCGTAGTCTTCGATCATGGCGGCGGTGCCGACCCGGGACGAGGGTAAAGGCGATTCCGACCGGATTACGCGGGCGCTAAAGCGAACACGAACGGCGTCCGTCAGCGTGACGTGAGGCGGGAAGGTGAGGGTGACTTCGCAGCGAGTACCCTCGGGGAGGGACCGCTCAAGATAGAAAAAAACTCCTCGGGCACTGACGTTTTGCGTCTCCGTTTGAAATTGGTTTTCTTGATCAAAACGCACTAGAGCGGGAAGGCGCATATCGAAGCGCCGCATGAGCCGTCGTTCCTTCGAGTCAGGTTGCATCCGTGGCGTATTTTCCGAAAGCATTTTTCCTCGAGACCAGCCAATTCTGGTGCAGAACGGAATCGACACCTATGGCTGGCCAGGCTCAAGTCCGGTCCAATGCTTTGGGGGCGGGCCCTGGTAGCATTACACTTTATAGGTTTGGCAGCAGTTTGCAAGAGCAAAAAGTCCCAAGTAAGTGAATCGGCACCTAAGTGGCTATCGGCGAAGGTTCGAGTAGTACTTTTGCTGGGGGGCGCGGCATCTTTCTGCATGATCCAACGCATCTGACAGGTCGTGGAGCGCGCGAGCAAGCGGACCTCGCTTGACTTGACTATCCGGCAGATGATTAAGTAGTTGTTTATTTTCCGCCAGTTCCTAAGAGACGTGTCAGCAGCGGGCGGTTTCGCCGGCGCCGGGTAAAGACTCGCGCTCGGGCTCTACTCTCCATTTATGATCGGTGTGCGCCGGAGGAAAAGCGTAATGGGAAATGGCCGTGGGTGGTCGTCGGGAACAGGAAGAAGCAGAATGCGATGGGTCCGGGTCGCGGGAGTTGGTTTGGTTTTGCTGTTGATGGCTTGTGTGGTGTTTGGATTGAGCTCCCGCCGCTATGCGCAGAACGCGTCGGCCCAGCTTCCTGGATCTCCGATTGCAACCGCCTTGGGAAGGTCTGGTGCGAAGTCGAAAACGACGCCGGACGCAAGATCCATCCTGAGCCATCTTCCGCTTATTTTCGAGCTGAATCAGGGCCAAGCCAATTCCAACGTGAAATTTATCGCGCGCGGGTCGGGATATAGTCTTGGTCTCGATGGAACCGGAGCCGTGCTGGCCATGCGGGGGGAGCAGCGATCCTTACCAGGTCAGAGCAAGCCAGGTCAAAGCAAGCCACGTAAAAGCAGGCCAGGTCAAAGCAGGTCCGGTCAGAGCGTCGAGTTGGTGCGCATGACGCTGGTTGGGGCGAACCCTATGGCGGAGGTCTCAGGAAGCGATAAGCTTCGGGGCACGAGCAACTATTTCCTCGGGAACGACCCCAAGCAGTGGCGTAGAGGCATTCCGCAGTTTGCCGCAGTTCAATACAAAAGCGTCTATCCGGGAATCGATCTGGTTTTCTACGGAAGCCAGGGACACTTGGAGTATGACTTCAAGGTTGCCCCCGGCGCCAGCCCCTCGCAAGCTGAGATGCAGTTTGATGGTGTGACCAGGCTGGAGTTGAGTGGCGGGGAGTTGATTCTCAGAGGAACCAGCGCCAACGTCCGCCTGCAGGCTCCTCACATTTACCAGAGTGTCGCTGGGCAGAGGCAGGATGTGGAAGGGCGCTTTGTCCTGCGTGCGGCCAATCGCGTCGGCTTTGAGGTCGGTGCGTATGACCGGGCAAGGGAACTGGTGATTGACCCTACGGTGAACTATTCCACCTATTTCGGCGGAACGGGAAATGAAACTTCGCCATCGATTGCGGTGAATGGGGACGGCGACATCTACCTGGCAGGATCTACGACCTCTACCAACTTGCTCACGACATTTCCATCGCCGGAGACTCCCTCCCAGGCTACGCTGAACGGCGCACAGAATATTTTTATCCTGAAGCTGGATCAGACGCTGGGTATAAACGGCGTGATGTACCTAACCTATTTGGGAGGCAGCGGGACCGACACGAACGCAGGGCTTGGGGTAGACACGACGGGTACGGCCTACGTCGCGGGCACGACCACGTCGACGAACTTTCCAACGGTCGGCGGATACCAGAGTTCGCCGGAAGCTGGCAGCACGGGGGCGTCGCACATTTTCGTAAGCGCTTTGAGTGGACTGGACAGCCTGGCGGCGGCGCCCGCGGCACCTCCCGCTCTGAAATACTCCACTTACCTATCCGGGAGCGGCACGGACGTTGCCAGTAGTTTAGCCATCGACAACAATAGCGATGTCTTCATCACGGGCACAACGACCTCCAAAGATGTGAACACCGGTTTTCCGTCAAGCTCCCTACCCGCTCCCTACCAGCCGGCGCCGGCAGCCAATTCGACGATCCAGTTCTTTGTGACCGAGGTAAATACCAAGACCAGCGGAGTTAACAGCGTACCTTATTCAACCTACTTCGGCGGCAACAACGGGACGATCGCCATTGGCGGCGGGATTGCGGTCGATACGAACGGAAACATTTACTTCAGCGGCACGACGAATTTCTATAACAGTGGCGAAGGCACGAACGGAACGGGTGGACTGACGGCAGGTGATTTCCCGATATTGGATGCGTATCAGCCATGCCTCAACACGCCTCCCCCCGTTACTATCACCTATCCGGTGAACTGTCCCGCAGTGGCGAACCCGGAGCCGTGGGATGCTTTCGTTGCCAAGTTGAATCCTACGAATGCCACCCAGTTAATTTTCTCTACCTATCTCGGTGGGTCTAACAACGATTCATCCACTGCGCTCACCATCGATACCGGAGCTGCTGCCATCTACATCACAGGAGTGACCAACTCTCCGAATTTCAACATTCCAACCGGAGTCGGAGAGTTCCAGCCCTGCCTGAATGGTCCCTTGCTCACGACATGTTCGACGACCCCGAACACGACCAACACCGATGCTTACGTAGCAAAGTTTACCAATCCGACGGCGACTTCCGGCACCACTGCAACCAGCGTTGGTCTGAGTTATTTTTCCTACATTGGCGGATCTCTAGACGATAGCGGGCTGGCGATTGCCGTGGATACAGCCGCGGGTGCACTTGTTACCGGCACGACCGATTCAACCGATTTTCCAGTCGTTACAGCGACCGGGACGGTTCCGATCCAAAGCCACCTGGCCGGAACGCAGAATGCTTTCTTTGCCCATATCAATACAACAACGACCAGCGGCACGAGTACGGTTGGGTCTTACGCGACTTATTTCGGCGGCAACGGCGTGGATCGCGGCACCAGCATCACTATCGATCCTGCGCTGAATATATATTTTGCCGGCGACACTACTTCCACGAACTTTCCGGTGCGAGGACCGCTTCAGGCTACGCTCAATGGCACTGGCACCGGACCGAACAGTGACGCGTTCGCGGTTCAGCTGCAAACTGCAACCGATTTGTGCATCCGGTGCGTGGCACCCATACTCTCGCCTGCTTCAGGAGCAGTGAGCGCCGGCAGCCAGATCACAATGACTTTTACCATCACCAACGAGGGACCGGACCTGGCCACCAACATCACGGTGAGCGGCCAGCTTTCCTCCAATACATCGGCTACTTTTGACAGCGCGACCGCGCAGGCGGGGACGTGCAGCGCGCCCAGCGGCAACAACCTGGTGTGCACGATCCCCACCTTGCAATCGGGTTCCACGTCCACCGTAGCCTTTGCAGCAACACCGACGAAGGCAGGCGGCGGTTCGATGATCGCCACCGTCAGCAACAGTAACAATACAAATCTCAGCAACACGAACACTGCTTCGTTTACCGCCACCTCTTACTCGGTGAGCATCAGTCCCTCCAGCCAGACCGTGGTCGCCGGGAATACAGCGACCTACTATGTGTTGGTCAATCCGACGGGGAGCTTCGGAGCGAATGTTTCCCTCACTTGCGGCTCTCTCCCGGTGGGGGCCAGTTGCGGCTTTGCTCCGGCCACCCTCACTTTTAATGGCGCCGGTTCTCAATCGAGCACACTGAACCTGACAACGACGGTTCGCCCTCCGATTACGATCAGTTCGGTAAAATCGCGGGTTCCGCTTTATGCCGTATGGTTGATGGCCCCGGGCATGGCGTTATTGGGGCTTGGCGGCGGCAAGCGCAGAACGACCCGGCTGCTGGGCTTCCTCGCACTCTCTACGCTCTTCGCGATGATCGTCCTGATACCGGCGTGCAGTAAAACCAAGCAGCAGCCGACGGTGAGTGGAACACCCGCGGGATCCTATCCTCTGCAGGTGACGGCAGCGTCGGGATCGTTCACGCAGAGCGCAGGGTTCAGTCTGACGGTGCAGTAGGGCCGGAAGATTTTTCATCACCCGAAGGATTACTTCCGACGAGCTTACTTTTGTGATCTTGATGGCAGTCAGGCTCCGGCAGAGAGCCTGTGGTGGCTTTTGGCTTCGGCGATTCCATATTGCCGAATCTTGTAAAGAAGGGCTTTATAGCTGATCTGCAAAAGCCCGGCAGCCTGTTTGCGATTCCAGTTGGTCTGTTCGAGCGCTTGCCGAATCGCTTCTCCTTCGGCCTCATCTTTGGCGCTGCGGGCCAGCGATTTCAATCCGCCTCCCGCTTCTCCACTTCTTACTCCGGACTCGGGATGGGCTCCGCCTCCGGCGGTACCGTCAAGGCGCGGCTGCAATTCGGCTGCAGCCAGATTCTCGTCCCCCAGGATCAAGTAACGCTTTAAGAAATTGTTGAGCTCCCGCAGGTTGCCGGGCCACGAGTGCCTTTGGCATGCCTCCAGAAGGGCAGGCGACAAAGGAAGCTGAGGTCGCGCGTACTGTTCTGCCATGCGGGTCATGGAATGCTTTAACAGAATCGGAATTTCTTCCTTGCGTTCCCGCAGCGGCGGCAGTTGCAGAGTGAAGGCGTTCAGGCGGTAGTAGAGATCTTCGCGCAAGCGCTTGGTAGCCAGCGCCTGAGGAATATCTATGTTCGTGGCTGCGAGAATGCGCACGTCCACCTTAATGATGGAACGGCTGCCGAGCCGCGAAAATTGCTGGTCCTGCAACACGTGCAGCAGCTTGGCCTGCAGAGACGGCGGCATCTCTCCAATTTCATCGAGCAGAATGGTGCCTTTGTTGCAAAGTTCAAATTTGCCTGGCTTGGCATGTGTCGCCCCGGTAAAAGCTCCCGGTTCGTAGCCGAAGAGTTCGCTTTCCAGAAGATCGGCGGGAACAGCCGCGCAATTTACCTTTAAGAATGTTCGGTGCGCCCGGGGTGAAAGCTTGTGAATCAGACGGGCGAGCACTTCCTTGCCGGTGCCGCTTTCACCGAGCAACAACACCGGGATATCAACGTTGGCGACGAGCGCGGCTTGCGAGCGAATTTTTCGCATCGCCGGGCTGGCGGCGATGAAGAACACGTCGTCGGCAATCTCCTCAACTTCGCCTCCGACCGGTCCCTTTCCCTGACCCAGGCACTGATGAATCACTGCATCTAGTTCCGCCTTCTGAAAAGGTTTGGTGAGGTAGTCGTGCGCCCCCAGGCGCATGGCCTGCACTACCTTGCGCGTGTCGTTTACGCAAGAGAGCATCACCACCTTGGCTGCGGGCCGTTTCTGGCGAAGTTGTTCGAGCGTCTGCAGACCGTCGATACCGGGCATGAGTACATCGAGGAGCACAAGATCCGGCTCCATTCCATTCTGCACGCGCTGCAGAGCCTCTTCGCCGGTCGATGCTGTCTCGACTTTGTAATCGTCGACTTCGAGCAACGTACGGATATAGCGGAGCATGGCAGGCTCGTCATCCACCAGAAGGATCTTGGCGGTATCGCTCATTGCTTCTTCCCTTTGCCGTTAGGGCCCGCCGAAGGCTTGAAGGGAATCAGAAATGAGAATTTGCAGCCCGCGCCCGAATCGCTTTCTACCCAGACTTTGCCAGCCATACCCTGGACCAGGCGGCGCACAATCGCGAGCCCGAGGCCCATACCCTCCTGATTTTCATTACTCGGCAGACGAAAGAAATCATCAAAAACTTCCTGATGAAATTCAGCCGGAATTCCCGGACCGGTGTCCGACACGCTGACCTTCACGGAGTTGGGTTGAGAATTGGGGTGACGGCGCCTTTCGCCCGCTGACGCAGGCTGGGCCGCCGCGCGGCGTTCCCACATGTAAGGCTCGGCATGTAACCACACCGTACCTCCTTGAGGGACAAACTTAAAGGAATTTTCCAGCAAATTTGAGATCACGCGTTCCAACTTGGGAAAATCAAATGCAAACTCGGGTAGCTTGTCATTCGCCAGGAAATAGAGAGCCAGTCCTCTCTCCTGAAATCGTGTCGACCACAGACGGCACACGTCGGACAAGCACTCGTTAATGTCTCCGATTGCGAACTGCATCTTCAGGCCGCCAGTCTCAAGCGCGCTATAGGTCAGGAAGTCTTGAATGAACTGCTGCAGGCGTTTGCCGCTGGCTTGCATGTCGCGCAGCACTTCGCGCTGACGCTCGCTGATCGGGCCCAGTTTCTCGCTCTGCAGCAATTCAACGTAGCCGTTCAGGATGGCCAAGGGAGTTTTCAAATCGTGTGCAGCTGACCCAAGTGCGTTGGTTGTGCGCTGGAATCGCTGTTGCAGTTCGGAGTATGCCTGCGGAAGATCAGCCGGACTTGGCATCCCCGCTATTGTTGCCGGAGGCGCTGGCGATTCCTCCTTTCCTTGCGCAGGCTCGGGAAGACAAATGTTCTTTTGGACGGTGGCCATAAGGAATAGCTTGTGATCCGCACAGAGGGGGGGTGCACTCAACCATTTTTGCGGAAGAATGCTGTAATAAAAGCCTATGCCAGGTTACTTTTCGTTGTCAACGAAAAATGCAAGCTGATTACCCAAGTGTAGCAAAAGCTTGCACTTTACCAGCAGTCAGACTATGCTGTCTGCCTTGGCCCACGAAAGAGAGCTCGGCCCCCTGGGGATAATGGGAAGCCGATCGTTGGAAGTCTCTTCGCGGTGGGAGAGGCCGCGAAGACAGTGTATCGCCGGCTTTCATAGGGTTCACTCTGCGGATCTTACCGCTAGCTTCGGGTTTGGCCCCAAAGGTGCTTGAAATGTTAGGGAATTCAGCGAAGGAAGGGTGTGCGTGAACGCAAAGACCCCCATGGCAGAGCGCCGTAAATGGCCGCGCTTGCCTTTGGCAATCCCCGTCTTTGTCAGAACCCGGATTGAGCAGGATCGAGAGTTCCTGGAGTTTGCCACCGCGCTCAACGTTTCCGCGGGAGGAATGCTGGTGGCGCTTCGCCGCTCTCTTCCGCCCACAGCAGAGGTTTCGCTCGAGATTCCAAGCGCGCCTTTAGCTGCGTTGGCTGCTCTGCCGAAAGTTTCGCGCACCCTGCGCGCGAAGATACTTCGAACCGAACATGCGGAAGCCTACAACCTGATTGGCCTGAAGTTTTCGCGGCCGCTGGTAAATGACCGAGCCAAAATCAAATCATCGCGACGGAAACACTCTCCTTTCGTGTGAAAAGCTTTTCTTATGGTTCAGGCCCAAACTCCCTTGTTCTAAATGCCTCCCGCATTAGCCGTCGATTTCCACAGGTAATCTTTAGTAAGTTGCTTTTGATCAAGAGGATAGACTAGCCTTGTGCAGAATCGACTTTCCCCCAGCTTTGGTATTCCGGATGCACGCGCGTAGCCGTGCGCCGAATCGTTAAAGCCTTATGAGCCTTTCAAGTCCAGTTAGTTCCCTGGTGCAACCCCTCGGAGAGATGCCTCCGGAGGCCGTTGTCTTTGGGGGAACCGACGCCATGAAAGCTCTGCGCGAACGGCTCGTGAAAATAGCCGCAGCGAATGTACCTGTACTGATCCAGGGTGAAAGTGGGACTGGTAAAGACATCATCGCGCGTATGATTCATGCGACATCGCCCTGGAAGAGTGGACCATGGGTGAAGGTGAATTGTCCTGCAATTCCGGGAACGCTGCTCGAAAGTGAACTTTTCGGCTACGAGAAAGGCGCCTTTACCGGCGCGTTCGGCACCAAACCTGGCCGCGTGGAAATGGCACATCGCGGCACTTTGTTTCTCGATGAAATTTCCGAACTCGACATGAGTTTGCAGTCGAAGCTGCTGCAACTGCTTCAGGACGGGCAGTTCTGCCGCATCGGCGCGCAGGAAGACAAGAAAGTGGAAGTGCGCGTCGTATGCGCCACCAACCGGAAACTGGAGGAGGAGATCGCGAACGGCACTTTCCGTGCGGATCTGTTCTACCGCATCAATGTTGTCAACCTTCACATGCCGCCGTTGCGGGAGCGAACTTCTGACCTACCCGAACTCATCACCTATTTCCTCGAAGCTTATAACCGGAAATTCAACTCACGAGCCAAACCGCTTTCGGTCGAGTTGATGAGCGCTTTGAAGAAATATTCCTGGCCCGGGAACGTGCGTGAGTTGGAAAACCTGATCAAACGCTACGTTATCCTGGGAACCGAGGATGCCATCGCGGGCGACCTGCGCCCGCGTGAGTTTGATTTCTTCAGTGCCGACGTTGCCGTCGACGGACCCATCTCGCTGAAAAAAATAACTCGGCAGGCCGTCCATGAGTTCGAACGAAAGATCATTCTGAAAGTGCTGCAGCACCATCACTGGAACCGCAAGCAGGCCGCTCGAGCGCTTAACATTAGCTATCGAGCGCTGCTCTACAAGATTCGCGATGCCGGCCTGCCTTCGAACCGCACCGCCCGCCGTCCCCAGGCCGTGGCGCCCAGGAATCACGATAGCGCGGCAAGCTGACTTCAGAGCCTTCAGTTAGGATGGCCAGAGTTCAGATCAGGCCTTGGCGGATTCTCGACAAGAATTCTTCGGCATCCGCGCGCGTTTTCTCGAGTATCGTGGTGTCGCCTCCCGACTCCATCGCCACTTCTCGCCGGATCTGTTCCGCGGCATCTTTCGGTTTGTAGCCACGCATGATTAGAATTCGCGCACGGTCCAGGAAAATATTCTCGAATTGCGGTTTTGCTTTTGCTTGCACCTTAGAACCACCTCAACCTCGCACTGACGCTCACGAAACTGAATCGCGGCAAATGCGCCACTGGCGCTCTCAGCTTCTTCTCCAGCTAACAAGCTAGGTCTACATCGTGCAACCCGTAGCCATTGCGGGCTGTTGTGATTCTCTACAAGCAACGGGAATCAGCAATCCGCTTTACGCAATTGGCCACGAACAATTGATGTCCGACGTGCATAGTCGGAGGAAAAAGTTTTAGTGAATCGTTTCGTTCAGAGATTGCCCTTGAAGTCTGTTGATCGAGAAGATAAGGTATTGCGGCCGCAAGAGGAACGATGTTCTCAGAAGGTATTCGCCAGTCAAATCAAAATCTACTAACGTATCCATTGGTTCTTCAAACCCTGGACGCCGATGAAGCGGCTTCTTTCCTGGCCTCATCGGCTGTTCCTTATCGCTCGGATTTGATCAGTCCTAATTTTTCCACGGAGGTTTCTGGCCCGGAGAGTCCGCGCATGTATTTGTCACGCGTGAAAACAACCGGAGCCATGCAGGTTCATTCCGAGTCACCCGGCGATTCCTACGCGATTGTCCTCGCGGTGCTGGTCGAATTGGAACATCGGGTTTCATCAGAGATTGTTCCCGTGCGCCCGGGAATGGGCTTTGTGCAATCGCCAAACCAGCCGGTAACAGTTCGCACCCCCGAGCGCTTCGAACTGATTTTCTTGAGGCTGAGCCGCGAAAATGTGATTCAGGAATTGGAGAAGATGCTGGTCCGGGAAATCAGTACAAACCTGATATTCTCTCCGTGTTTCAATATGCGAACCGAGGCCGGACGGCGATTCCGCCGCCTCGTGTTGAGCCTGTGCGCACACCTTGGAGAGCAAGACTCAAATGAAAATGTCTACGGTGGCGACGAGCAGCCTCGAAAACGAAGAGGAGCGCACTGGCTAAACTGCGCGAGCGATCGAAAACGGCCTGGTCACACACTTGCTCGAAGCCCAGCGTCACAACTATACCCGGCTGCTCGCCCGCCGTCGCGACGCCGGGCCCTGGAAGGTTCGCGCTGCCGAAGAGTATATGACCGCAAATGTGCACCTGCCTTCGTTGGGCGACATCTGTATGGCCGCAGGCGTGAGTTCACGAACGTTGCAACACAGCTTCCAGCGCAGAGGCGCGGCACACTCCCATGCAGTTCCTGCGAAAGATTCGCCTGGAACGCGTGCACGCCGATCTTTCGCAGGAAGGCCAGGTCTCCAACGTTACCCAGATCGCGACGCGCTGGGGATTTCTCCACTTCGGCCGCTTCGCAGCCGAGTACCAGGCGCGATTCGGAGAAAAACCGTCTGCAACCTGGATGCGCTCCCGGAGGCAACGCTGACGCCTGTGCATCTCGACAGCGCGGCTTCGGACGCGCGCCAAATCTCTCGTAAGAGGCGAAGACTGCGCTCTACTGTACGTTGCTAACGTTGCAAGCCGCCGCTTCGTCACTCCGTTGGAGAAAGAAAACAGGTCCACGTTGATCTGTTTTTTGTGCGTCGAGCACATGCCATGCGGCTGGCTCGGCGTCGCCATGCAGAATCAGCGTTGTCATATCGAATTTCTTAAGATCTTCCGTAAAGTCGGTCTCCGAAAAAGCCTTGATGCAATCGTAGATCCAGTTCTTCGACCAGCGTCGCCAGATCGTGTGCATACGTATCCCATATCGTTGCCATCCCAAGGCTGGCCTGACCGCTCGAGCCCGCGTCGATCATGCGTAACGCAGCGAATATCCGCGCGCTGCCAGATAGAGCATCTGGTCTTCGAACGCATCCGCGCTCAGTGGCCACCCATGGCTGAATACCACCGGCTTTCCCGTGCCCCAGTCCTTGTAGTAGATCTGTGTGCCGTCGTTGGTCGTGATCGTCGGCATAGGTGAACTCTCCTCAATTGTGATTCTTTAGTGATTGTTGACCTTAGATGGACAGGCGATCGGCCTTAAGCCGCACGCATGGGCGCGGTTCTAAACCTTCTCAACGCCATAGTTGTGAGCACTATAAAAATGGCAAGAACCGTAAGCTGCGCGACCAGGAATGGCGGCTCTCTCTGCGTCGGTGCTAGAGCCTTTAATGCGGGAACCTTCAGGAAAGCTTGTACTACTGCCACGAACACATTCAAATAAAGCGCCAGGGTGGCGCTCGCAACGTAGATCCAGCGCCATGCCTTTGAGAGATGAAATAGATAGCGGGCCGGTATTGCCACCGCCAGTACCATCAGCGAAATAATTCCGAGTTTGTGCGACGGCAACAGATGTTCGAACGGGAAGACGAAGCCAGTCACACTCGTCGCCACCGTGCTCACGAGAAAGATCGCGGTCCATCCGTCAAGCCGCTTCCCCGTCAGCAAACCGTACATCACCATAAGCCCGGCACCGATTCCGACCAGGCTTAACAACACGTGCAAGAAAGTGAACGTAGATGTCGTCATCCCCAGAATCATGACGCACCTCCTTTATCGGCCAAAGATTATATCCTTCGTTCGCACGAATTGTTTTGTCTCGAATCGAAGAGGGCTAGGTCACTGCGCGTTTGACCGGCACGACATTCGAAATGTTCGTGCTTAAGAGGACCTAGGGGCGTTCAACGTGGCGCCCGTTAGCTTCGTAGCTCCGATAACGCCTTGCGCGCATCGGTGTGATTGGGATTGATCTTCAAAGCTCGCTCCAGTTGCTGCCGCGCCTGGACCGGCTGGTTCGCCTTCTCATAAGCAAGTCCGAGATGATAGTGAACGGTTGGGCTGTCGGCTCCGCCGCGCTTCTCGATGAGCCGCAGCGACTCCTGGAACAAGTCGATGGCGGACTGGTACACGCCCTTCTGATAGTAAGCCCAGCCCAATGTGTCCGCGGCATTCGAGGAGTCAGGCATGCCGCGCCGCGCCGTCTGTGCCATCGACAACGCCATGTCAACATTGCCGCCTTGTTCCAGCATCACGTAGGCCAGGTTATTTGAAGCCAGCGGATTATCGGGCTGAATTTCAAGCGCCTTCTGATACATCGCCTTCGCCTGGTCCCAGTTGCTTTGCGATTCGTACATCTCGCCTGCAAGAATGTAGAAAGCAATTTCCCGAGGGTGATCTTTGATGGATTGTTGATAGGTAGCTAAAGCCTGGCTCACGGAACCTTGTGCGGCCTGCACTTGGCCCAATTTCAAAAGCGCGTCGGAGTTATTCTTGTCAATCTCGACCGCCTTGCGGAAAGCGCTATCGGCCCCATTCAGATCCTTCTTTTGAAACAATGCAGTGCCCAGCAGGTCGTAGAAGCCGCTGGTATTCGGCGACTTGACAATCTGCGCCCGAGCCGCGGCAATGCCCAGGTCAGGCTGCTTTTCCGCCAGATAGACGTTCATAATTCCCTGCAGCGCATCGGTGGATGCCGGGTCCTTGTCGAGTGCCTGTTGATAAAACTTGTTAGCTTCCGAGAACTGCTTTTGCAGGTGATAAATGTTTCCCATCTTCACGTACGGAATGGGACTGTTCGGAACAAGGCCCATTACCTTGGTAAGATCTAGCAGCGCGTCGGAATATTTCTGGCGTGCTGTCTCCCCGAGTGCGCGATAGAGATAGCCGTCGGCAGCGTTGGGCGCGTTGATGATGATCTGCTGCGCGGTTTGGCTGAGCGCATCGACGTCTCCGCGGCTTCGTTCCAGTTCAGCCAGGGCGCGCTGAGCGTCCGTCAGATCGGGGCGCAAGCGGACTGCCTCGCGCAATTGCGCCTCGGCGCGGGCATCGTCGTGCTGCATGTCAAAAGCCAGCCCGAGTTGATAGTGCGCGACGGCGTTGTTGGAATCGGCCTGAAGAGCTTGCTGTAGAGAATCCACCGCGCCGGCCGGATCATTTTGGCGAAGCTTTATCTGGCCGCGCGCGACCAGCGGGTCCACGCCATGCGGACTTATCTTCAGCATTTCATTGTTCAGTTTGCTGGCTTCGTCCAGGCGATTCTTCAAAATCAATAGTTGCACGTAGTTCTTCTTGATTTGAAGATCCCTGGGATGGTTGCTGTAGAGAGATGAGTATTCCGCAGTGGCCTTGTCGAAATCCCCGGTGGCGAAATAAAAATCGCCAAGTAAACGGTAGGCTTCGGAATTATCTGGAAGCTCGTTCTGGGCTTGTCGCAGCATGCTTTCAGCTTCAGTTTTCTTGCCTTCCAAAAGGTAAAGGCGCACGAGCGCCTCGCGGGGTGAAAGATCCTTAGGAGCGAGTTCGATGGCACGCTCAAATTGCTGTTCGGCTTCCGGGATGCGGGTATGCACCTGGTAAAAGCTTCCCAGAAGCACATGCGCATTCGTTCCCTTAGGATCAAGGTCGGCGGCCTTTTTGAAACTGGCCTCGGCCTGCTCGAGTAGATTTGCACGGGCCTGTAGGAGCGCAAGTTCCAGGTACGATTCCGATCGATTGGGGTTGGCAGCAATTCCTTTCTGCATCTCCAGCAGGGCCGCGCCCAGATTGTTGGAAGCGGCATAGTAGTCTGCCCACGCCTGGAAGACTTCGGGATTCTGTGGCTGTTTCTCTCGGAGCGCGTCGAGATGCTCACGTGCTTGCTTCAGATATTCCTCGTTCGACCCATCCGGATTTTGCGCATTGATAAGGAGATTGGCCAGATCGAGGCGGGCGCGATAATCTTCCGGGGCCAGTTCGACGGCGCGGGACAATTCCCGACCGCCGTCGTTCAGGTCTCCGAGCCTAAGGTAAGCTTCTCCTAGTTTGTAATGAGCTTGGGCGAAACGGGGATCGACCTGCAGGGCATTCGCATATTGGATCGCCGCTTCGCGGTACTTGCTTTTGTCAAAATAGCGGTCACCGCTCTCCAAGAATTTCTGTTTGCGCACGTTGGGATCGCGCGAACATCCGGTAAACATAGCGGGGATGAAAACCCCTACAAAGAATAGACGAAGGACTACAGAGCGGCTCATGTCTTCTCCAATAAATGCGCGAATGCGGAGACGATTACGTACTTCTGGACAACACACCAAGGTACTGCAATATGGAGTGTAAATAAAGTGACGGCAGGTCATCCCGGGCCATAACACATAAGCTCAAAGCCGGGCGGGGGATTCGCTGGCTTTTACCAGCATAACGCAAACGCGGACCACCAGGGCTTTTTCAAAACGCAAGAATGGCGCGGCTATCGGAATGCCGCGTCATCCATGCATTCAAATTGCTACCTACCGGTCTTCATGCTCTTTGCTGATTGACCGCCCAAGGCTGACCCAACGGCACTTCCAATTGGCGATCCTAACCCCGTGCACCCGTCCCAACCCGGGCCTGCCGAATAGGCGCCGTTATTGCCGGATGTGATGTCACCGAAATCATTCGCAGTCTTCGCGTTTTGATAAAGCAACGGATTGACGAATCCAACCGGTTTTCCGATCTGCTGATTGATGAGCGCGATCAGTGCGGCCCAGAGCGGGGCTACGGCGCTGGTGCCGCCGATCACGTCCGCCTGCCCATCGACTCGGGTCACATAGCCGGTGCTCGGGTCAGCGTCTCCGGCAACGTCCGGAACACCTCGCCCAACATGGCCACCCGGATTTGCGGAAGGCGGAACTCCCGCCGCATTCTGATAAGTGGGAAGCGGGAAAACGTCGCTGATGCCCCCTCCGGTGGCGCCTTCATTATTGGCGAGTTCGTTCCAAACCGTTTCGTTGGTGATGGTATTCCCCGAGCCCACCAGTTGCGTGCCTCCACAAGCCAGCACATTCGGACTCGACGCCGGAAAATCCACGTGATTCAAACCATCGTTTACGCCGTCAGTCGAGCCGTCGTCGCCTGCCGCCACGCAGACGGTTACACCCATCGCTGCCGCGGATTGAAAGGCTTCATCCATGGACGTCATAGCCTGTTGCGTCCATGAGGATTCTGGCCCGCCCCAACTGATCGAGACGACAGACGGGTTGTTCGTGCTGTCATGCACCGCGGTGGTGATGGCATTTAGGAATCCGGCATCCGTATTTTCGGCAAAATAAGCGACGATCTTGGCGCCGGGCGCAATCGCCCCGGCCACTTCAATGTCCAGCATTACCTCGCCATCCGGTCCGTTCGGATCTCCGGTCGGACTGTTGCTTCCGTTTCCGACTGAAACTGCGGAGACGGTCGGCTTCTTGGTCAGCTTCAGTTGACCCCAGTACGCGCTGAGATCGGTCGGGTTGTAACCGCCGCCCAACTCGATCAGCGCGATGCATTCTCCGGATCCATTCACGCCGGTTGGATAGTCGTAAAGGGTAGCGACTTGGATCGGCGTGTAGGACAAGTTCACGGTCGCGGCACCGGCCCCGGCCCGCCGATGCCGTCTACGAAAATGCGGTTTGGCTTGAGGACGATTATCCAATCCAAACACACCCTCGATCGCATCGTGCAACTCCGCAGGAATGTGGATTTGTCCTGTACGGCCGCGATACCTGCCACCCGGATGCTCGTACTCTTTCAGATCGACTCCAAATGCCTCGTTCATAGCCGCGACGCTACCAGACAGAATGATCGTCCGCCGGGCCACGCTCTTTTCCTTCACCACGAGTTTGTGCTCGCGGGCAAATGACTCGACACGAGTTATGTCTTTAGAATCGGCCCCATGACGCTGCTCGAATTCCTTGCGCGACATAATGGTGCGTTCGGCAACAGGTTTTGTGAATTCATCAGGGTTGACCGGCGGCTCCTTTCCTGCGCGAGATCGCAAACGGATGGTGACGTCAACTATTTCATTGGGATCGGCTGGCCCTACTTCTCGCGATCCCTCGAGTGGAGCCCGCTCACTGCCGGTAAGTGGAAGCAGATTTTTCGGAGTAGTCATAGATCTCCTTTCAATCGGGGAGCCGCGTCAAGATGCGGAGAGTCACAGCACAGGAGTGCATTCGCGAAACCCACCCAGGAAGGGAGACAAACCCTCTGCAATTCCCGAAGTCGGCGGTGCCCCGATAGATGTGTGGAACGTAGCAGCACACTGGCGGGAAATCAAGCTGCATTTCGTCCTCGTTACGAAAACCGGACAGAACTCTGATAGTTCGCAGTCGTCTATTGCATGGAGGTCGGGTTGCGGCTGCTGCGCTTCCAGTAAAGATATCCCGGCACGCCGACCAGTACGATCGCGGAACTCCAGAAGGCTTCCATGGGACGTTTGACGATCGTGTTCAGGATCCAGGCGGCGCCGATGAGAACGTAGACCCCGGGGAGCCAAGGATATCCCGTGCAACGGTATGGACGCGGAATCTCGGGACGCTTCCAGCGCAGCAGGAACATTCCGATCACGGTCAGCGTGTAAGAGAGCACCATGCCGAAGATGACATACGTGTAGAGCTGATCGTAGCGGCCGCTGACCGTGAGGAGGGCCGCCCAAATTCCTTGTCCAATAAGGCTGAAGGCGGGCGTACGCCATTTGGGATGGATCACTGCCATGCGTTTGAAGAAGACTCCATCCTGCGCCATGGCGAGATAGACACGCGCGCCCGAGAGCGTGCAGGTGGCGGCTGCGCTGAAACATGATACTGCGATCAACAGCGAAAGCCAGATGGCGACGCGCGGGGAAAACAGCGCGGCAGCGGCGGCGTGCGCAATGGTTTCATGTTGTGCGATTTCGGCGAGCGGCAGAGCGTAAAGGTACGTCATGTTCATCGCCATGTAAGTGACACCGACGACGAGAACGCCCAAGACCATCGCCAGCGGAACGTTTCGGCGCGGCTCTTTGACTTCGCCGGCGACCCATGTGATGTAGACCCATCCGTCGTAAGCCCAGTAAACGGCGATTAATCCAACGCCGAAGGCAGAGAGAAATTGTGCGGGATGAAGCCCCAGGGTGAGGTCGACGCCGTGAGAGTGGAAGTGCGACCAGTCGCCTTTGCCGATGGCGAACCCGAGGATGACGAAGCCGGCCATGGCGGCGAACTTCGTCCAGGTGGAAAGATTTTGCAAGAGCGTACCCCAGCGCAGGCCCACAACATTTACGTAAGTGAGAATGACGATGAGCAGAAGACCGAACACATGCGCGCGAGTGATGGTGATTCCGGCGAGTTGAAGCACGACGTGTTCCTGCGACAGCATAGGGAAGACTTGTCCGGCGTAGGCGGCCGCAGCGACGGAAAGCGCGGCGATAGTGCCGCCGTTGGCAACCGAGAAAAGCATCCATCCGTAGAGAAAAGCAACGAGGTCACCATAAGCTTCGCGAAGATAGACATATTGCCCACCCGACTCGGGGAACATGGAGCCCAGTTCGGCGAAGGCAACGCAGCCGAACAGAGACACCAGGCCTCCGATTACCCACACCAGCAAGAACAACATGGGTTGCGGGAGCGGGCCGGCAATGTCTTTGGCAGTGAGGAAAATCGAGGAGCCAATGATGCCGCTGACGAGCAGCAAGACGCAGTCTAGAAGACTCAGTCCGCGGATCAGAGTTGGCTTTGAGGTGGCCGGAGTTTCGGTGGAGGGTGCTGACGAGGTGGATTCCATTATCCCATTCCGAGTTCGTCAGCAGATTCAAGTGGAGTTCCGCAACGGCGGCAGATTACAGCGGAACAATCGCCGCAGGTTAAGGGATCGTTTACTTCCTCCGCGCAGTTCGGGCAGTAGAGGGAGCCCGGGTCAGGCGCTGGTTCAGGAGTCTGAGGACGTGTCGCCATGAAGAGGAAAACTGTAGCATAGTGGTGGGGGTTGCGTCTTTGAGCTAGAGACAAAGGCATCAACCACGAAGAGCGCTAAGTTTCACGAAGGAAATTCGCCAAGGGGAAGCACTTGCCTGAAAAACCACTTACTCCCGACGAGACGCTCCAACAGGAATTCAACCGATGGGCCGAGGCTGGCGAAGGCCCGAAGATGGAGCAGCATCACTTCAACATTACGACGAAGACGATTCGACGGATGGAGCTGCGTCCGGGCGAGCGTGTGCTTGATCTGGGTTGCGGATCAGGATGGGCGACGCGGCTGTTGGCACGGTTGGTGGGCGAAGGGCCGGATGGATTCGGACAGGTGGTTGGCCTCGATGTTTCGGATGAGATGATTCGCGAGGCGCGTGCCGCGTCGAAGGATTTCGACAACGTGCTTTATGTGTGGGGATCGGCGCAGCAGATTCCCTGGGAGGAGAATTTTTTCGACAAAATATTGTCGGTGGAGTCGTTTTATTACTATGCCGATCAAGATCGCGCCTTGATGGAATTGTTTCGGGTGATGGCGCCGCGGGGAAGGTTATTCATCCTCATCAATCTATACAAAGATAATCAGTATTCCCTGCAGTGGGTGGACAAGCTGAAGGTGCCCGTGCATGTGCGTTCGGAGGCGGAGTACGTGGAATTGTTGAAGAAGCATGCTTTCGAGAATGTGGAGGCTTGCCGTGTTCCAGACGACACGCCAACGCCGGACGACTACAAGACGAAGTCGTTTCACAGTCTGGACGATCTGCGGGCGTTCAAGCGCGAGGGCGCGTTGCTGCTGATGGCGACGAAGCCCGATCTACGCACGCCGGGACCGGGGTACGTGATCTATTGAGCGGTGCAGGAATGTCGGATGCGGATCTCTTCGTTGTAGTTCAAATCTTATGGGCTTGCATAATCTTCTGGCTGAATCCGACCTCTCTTTTCCGCTTCGGTAAGCAGGAAGACCCCGAGAATCGTCATCTCCGGCTCAATGGGATGGCGGTAGCGCTGACCGGGGTAAACGATGTAGTAGACCGCGGGATACAACAAGATTAGCCAGAACATCAGCCAGGCGCCGGGTTTGCGCTGGCGGAGAGCGCGTCCGAGTCCCCAGAACATCAGCACGGACGAAGCCAGGAAGAGCGAATTCTTGGTTTCGGCGAGCCACCAGATTTTTGACAAGCGCGGCGGTCCGGTCCAAAAGTAAATGAAGCGCTTCAGGCAGAGCACGGCGAAGCGTGGGTAATCGGCTTTGATGTAATCGACGGCCTGGCGCTTCCGATTTTCGATATACGCCAATTCGCCCATCGCAGTGTACTGGTGCATGGCGTAGAGATCCTGCGTGGGATGCAAGTACTGCATCCATGTGCCGTCGGCTCCATTGCCGTTGCCGAGGCGGAGTTCCGCGCCGAAGTTATCGCGGATGAAAATGAACTTTCCGAAGGTTTGATAATTGCGAACCGTCCAAGGGGTAACGCAGGCAATGAAAATCAGCGAAGCCAACAAGATGCCGGTGAATGAGGGTTTGCGGAGCTTCGCGCGGCGATACCAGGCCCACAGCCCTGAGGCGGGCAGAAACGCGATCAGGACTGTACTGTTCAACACAGCGATCCCCCAGAGCAGTCCGAATTCGACCCAGGGCTTCAGTCCCGCGCGATCTTCCATGGTCAGCGCCAGCCAGAAAATCACCGCGAGCAAGAGAGCGGAAAAACTAGTCTCCCACACCCAGCGCGTGCACCAGAACATGACATAGGGCAGTAGGGCCCAGGTCCATGCCGAACCGACGGCGACGTTTTCGGAGAAGATCCTCCGCGCGACAAGAAAAATAGGAATGCAGATGAGCGCTGAGAAAACGCTGTTGATGGTGAGCAGGACGAACGCCGATGCTCGTGAGTAAATTCCAAAGATGTGGAACACGCCGGCAATCAGGGAGGGATATAGTGGCGGCTCCCATGCGGTGGGACCGGTGGGCGAGCCGAAAGCGTCGCTGAAGCCGCGGCCAGAAGCGATGGCGGCACCGATGCGCCCCATTTCCCAGCCGAAGCCAAAATTATTTTCGGTGCTCTTGAATTTGTAGGTGTGGCCGATCAGGATCCACCCAACACGCAGAAACAGCGCGATGGCGACCATCCAGAATTGCGACGTGCGAATGTCAGCCCAGGCATTCAAAAGCAGAGCTGGAATGCGTACGCGGCGAGCGGCCACGGCGGGTTTCGAATCCATGGATGATTCTATTTGTAGCTGAGTAGGAACAAGTGAGCAACCCAGCGTTCTACGGGGAACAAAAGAAACGTGCAGTGGCGGACGGCGCTGCGATAATATCCATGGCGCGAGCACCATATGCTACCGCCTGCCTGGGGTCGACTCAAGGAAGGTATCGTACTGTGCTGGTTATCACTATTAACCCTGCCGGTGGGACTGTTCGTCATGGGTGGAACCAGGTGCCGGACTGCATAACCTCTACGGCTCTCTGATTTTGCTTCTGGCTGGTTTGCTCTCGGTGGCAATGCCAGTTTATGGCATTTCCCGCATAGTTCCATCTTTCAGATTGGAGGGCTTGGAAGCTCAGGCTTTCATGCGCTATCTGTCTTGTGCGCGTCTTTTGTTGCCGCCGTCGGTGCATTCTATCTTTATGTTTGGAGTTCCTTCTTTTAGCTCGTCCCTTCGGTACCGTTGACTCCACCTTCTGGAGCCTCCACCTGATTCTCCATTTTCTCACGAGCACCTCGGCTCCATTTGCCAGTGCTTCAACTGTATAATCGTAGCCACTGAGGACTTCCCGATGGGTTGGCTGCAGAACAAGTTCGAAAAAAATTTCATGATCAGTACGGTGGACTACGTGTTCAACTGGGCACGCAAGTCTGCCGTGTGGCCGATGACGTTCGGTTTGGCATGCTGCGCGATTGAGATGATCGCCTCCTCGACCTCGCGATTTGATATTGCGCGCTTCGGCTCGGAAGTCTTTCGTCCCAGTCCGAGGCAGAGCGATTTGATGATCGTGGCCGGGACCGTGACCCTGAAGATGGCGCCGGTGGTGAAGCGCATCTATGACCAGATGCCGGACCCGAAGTGGGTGATTTCGATGGGAGCATGCTCGTCGGTGGGCGGTCCGTTTAACACTTATGCGGTGCTGCAAGGCGTCGACAAAATCGTGCCCACGGATGTGTATGTAACCGGCTGTCCACCACGCCCGGAAAATCTTTTCTACGCGCTACTCAAGCTGCAGGATAAAATCGATACCATGACGCTGGCGAAGAAGCCGACCGAAGTCCGTCTCGATCCGAATATGATGGAGAACTTCAAGCGTCAGGTGATGATCGCGCAGACGGCGCAGCCGAAGTAGCTGTCAGCTTTCAGCTATCGGCTACCAACAAATAATGTGGGAACAGACGCCCCTTCGGCTTTGCTCAGGGTAGGCTCGTGGCTGTCCTCCGAGCGGGGGTCGCCGGGGTTTTTTCCACTGGTAACATCAAACCTCGCTATGCCGACCTTTACGAAGCTCGCCACCGAATCCGAACTTCCGCCCGTCCACGAGGCGAAGGAATTTGCCTGCGGCGGTAAGACAATCTGCGTCGCCAACGTGAACGGCAGCTACAGTGCTATGGATAATGTCTGCCTGCATCGCGGCGGGCCGTTGGGGCAGGGAATGATTGAGGGTAGCAAAGTCGTGTGTCCGTGGCACGGCTGGGCGTGGGACACCAAGACCGGCGAAACCCCGCAGAGTTCGAGCATGAAAGTGGCGGTGTATCCGTTGAAGATTGAGAATGGCGATGTGCTGATTAAGACTTGAGTAGGTTTGTTTCTTGCTCGCGCCAAACTATCCTAGGATCTTCAGAAATTTCCCTGGCTGATTTTCATACCCCGGAAACACCGTGCCCAAATTCTTGTTCCCCATGTGTCGCGCGACGGCTTCGCCGACGACCTGACGAAAATCAGTCGTCAGCGCGAGATCGCGGCCCTCGTATAGCTGTGACGGATCGAGGCCCGGCCAGCGGCCATAAACTTTGCCGCCTTTTACGGGTCCGCCGAGGACGAACATCACGTTGGCGTGGCCGTGGTCGGTGCCGCGGTTGCCGTTCTCGCGGGCGGTGCGGCCGAATTCCGACATGGTGACGACAACCGTGTCTTCACCGAGATCTCCGAGATCAGTCCAGAAGGCGGCCAGCGACTGCGAGAAGTCGCGGAGCACGTTGGCGATCTGGCCTTCAGTTGCGCCTTCATTGACGTGATGGTCCCAACCGCCAATATCGGCAAACGCCACCTGCACGCCGAGGTTCGCCTTAATCAGTTGTGCGAGCTGGCGCATGCTGTCCCCAAAGCGTCCCTTGGGATAATCGGCGCCGGTCGCCGGCCTGTAATTAGATGGGTCCGTGGCCTTCAGCATCTTCACCGCGTCAAACGTCTGTTCTCCGGTGCCGTGCAGAACTGTATCGAGGGAGTGGTCGTACATGGCCTCGAAGGTATTTGCAACCGCCGAAGCTTTCAGATTGCGGCCGCCGACCGAGAAATCGTTGATGTTGTTGACGGCGATTGCAGGCTCGATGCCGCTCAGGATGCGTGGGATGGACGGGCCCATTGCGATGGCCTCGAAAGCGGACTTCGGCGCCCGCTGCGGCAGATTGCGTATTGCGCGGTTGAGCCATCCATCCTCTGTGGACTTTACGCCGGGAGTTCCGGACTCCATGAAGTCCTGGGCATCGAAGTGGGAACGATTCGGGTCAGGCGAGCCTGCGGCATGCACAATCGCTAATTGACGCTGCTGCCAGAGCGGCTGGAATGGCGCGAGGGAAGGGTGGAGGCCGAAGAATCCATCGAGATCGAGCACGGCTCTGCGCGGAATGTTGATGCTGGGCCGCATGGCGTAATATTGCGGCTCCCCGTGAGGCACGACGATGTTCAAACCGTCGGCTGCACCACGCTGGAAGATTACAACCAGACGCTTGATGCGTACGCCCGGTTGAGCCATGCCCATGGCGGCGCGGGCGAGAAAGCTCGGCACTGCGGCCGTCCCAACGACGGCGAGTGCGCTGCTACGAAGAAAGACCCGACGAGTGATGGACATAAGAAATTGCTCCTAGCTCCTAGCTCCTAGCTTCAAGCTTCAAGCTACTAGTCCAACGATAGGCTGCCCGAACCCGACCTTGAATGTTCCAGCTAGAAGCCAGCAGCTATCTCCTTTGAAACTCCGGCGAGCCTAGCAGCAGACCCGCAATCATTCTTACATCTGGCGGACGCGCTGTACCTACCGGTAACGGGGCGGTGCTATTACTGTCCCGCTCTCGCTGCGTACCGTTGGCACGGGCTGAATCGATCTGCGCTGCGATCGAATCTTGTGTTTGTTTGGAGATGTTGCCGTCGAGCAAGCTGGTTTCCAGAGCCGACAAAGACAGAGTCGCATCCGGCGGCGGATTGAGCGTGTTATTTCCAGCGAGCGGGGCCACGTCTACCTGCACGCCTTTGATCTTGCCGCTGGTGAGTGCTAACGCGAAATTCATACGATTGAGCAAGGCTGACGAACTTACCCAAGTTTCTGCCTTCATGGAATACCCGGTAGGTGGCTGTGCGCCATACAGGGGCATGCCCATATTGCTGAGGTGGCGCGTCAGTGGCAATGGGTTGTCTACCACGGCGCCGGTGGCGCGCACCGCAGAAGCTACGAATTCAAGCGGCGTCTTCACCTTGGCGCGATAGGTTGTGTCATCCCAAAATTCAGGCGAGCGAAAAAGCACGATCAGTACTTCGCGAATGTCGCCTTTCTTTTTGAGGAAAGTTTTTGCCATACGATCGATCAGAGCGGGTGGCGGATCATCGGAGACAAAGCGTTGTGCCAGCTTGAGAGAGATGAAGTGCGCCGTCTGCGGACTTGTGGCGAGCCGGTGCAGCACCTCGAGGCCTTCGCCTTCACCCTTGGGTTTGATGCGGCGCCCCAGCACGAATTTTGGTCCAGGCTCGTGCATGCGGGGTTCGAACTTGAAGCTGCCGCCCTGATACGGTTTCTCGATCGTCCATCCGGTAAAGACTTTGGCAACCTCGGTGACGTCGCGCTGCGAATAGCCGCCGTTCACGCTCAACGTGTGGAGTTCCAGCAGTTCACGCCCGTAGTTTTCGTTCAGACCGCTGGGGCGCTTGCCCTGATTCGGCCTTGGACGCCCCGGATATGGGCGGCCACGCGGACCACTCGCATACTGCGGAGTGCCCATGGCTTGTGCTGAATTTGGACCTACACTGAGCCAGTTATCGAGGTAGAACAACATCGCCGGACTTCTCGCCGTGGCTACGAGCAGGTCTTCGAATTTACCGAGCGCACGCGGCCGGATCACATCCCGCTCATAACCAGTGACCAGCAGTCGATCAATTCCTTTATCCAGGAAAACGTTGAAGTGATTAAACCAAAAATCGGTCATCACCTCTTCCAGCTGACGATCGCTATAGAGGACGCGGACAAGCTTGGTCTGCGTCAACTCGTCGCTAACCACTCCCGCCGGATTATTCATGGCAAGCAGAATTTCCTTCTGCTTGGGGGGCAGTCCGTCTAGAAGCTCCTGGTGCTTTCCTCCGCGCAGCGAGTCAGCAAATGCGAGTTGTGCCGCTGGCGACAGGCTAAGAACCTTCTTGAAACGCTGGTCCGCAGGCAGGCTCGACAGTTGCTTAATATCGAGATCCGCGTAGTGTTGATCCTCGCGCCGGCGGGCCTGCTCTGCCTCCTGGAGCCTCGACTTTGGCTTCGTTGCGGCAGACGCGGTTGTATCGCCATTGTCCGGAGCAGGCTTTGCATCTGCAATTCCTGCATCTTCATTTCCTGCTGCCCCGGCGTTCATTACTGTGTTCACCGGAGAATGATTCGGCGAAGATTGCGCCGCTGATGCGTTTGGATCCGAGGAAGCGGGAGATAATAAGGTGGAAGCTGCGGACTGGGCTTCGGCTGAAGGTGAGTTCTTTTCCTTGGCCAGCTCTCTGCGTTCCTGCCGTCGAGCGATTTGCACCTGGTAAATCATGCGCAACGCAACATCGGAAGGCATAGGCCTGTTGCCGCTCATTACCTGATTGATCTCCTGACCATCAGGAAAGTTTTCCGCGAGTTCCTTTGTAGACATGCGCGTTGTGCGGAAAGGCTCCAGCCTCGCATCGAGCGCGCTATTGTCGATCTTGTCGGGATGCAATTGCAGATCAATCCATTGGTCGACACCCATCGCCATGACCCGCTGAACGTCACCGGTGCGCGGCCCGAAAGTCAGCCGATTGAGGGCGTGCAGGGCGCGACGTTGATCGCCGGTGCCGGAGGGCGGCTGGTCCTTTTTCCGGGCCAGGAGAGGCGGAACGGTACACGCCAAGCCAATAGACAGAAAGATACCGGCGAATTTGGCGCGCCCCACAGGCATGAAGACTTCCGATCGGGACAGACGACAGCCCTCTTAATTATCAACCCAGAACTATGAAAAAGTTGCCGCTCTCGAAGGTTACCGAAGGATGCTGCTTTCTGGAATGAAGCAAAGCTCAGGGCCAGAAGCTAGTAGCTCATCCTAAGTCAGATACAGTTTGCCGTGGGAGATTTTGTGCTGCAGCGTCGCGGCCAGCTGATCCACGTCGGTTGGGGAGATGTTCACTGGCGTATGATCGGCGAGGAGAGGAGTTCGATTGCTGCCAACAGCGTCGCGCCGCACCTGGATCAGCAGGGCCTGTACCGCATTGGGATCGTATTTTTGCGGGGTCATGCGCACCAGATCGGTCAGCGCGTTTCCGAGCGAAAGCGGTTCGCGGTAGGGACGCGCGCTGGTCATGGCGTCGAATGTATCGGCCAGCGCCATGATTCGTACGGGTATCGGCAACTCCTCATTGGCCAGACCGTCGGGATATCCTGAGCCGTCGCTGCGCTCGTGATGCCAACGGACCGACTCATGAATCTTGGGCCAGGGAAATTCCACGCTGCAGACGATCTGGTGGCCCACCACCGTATGGTCCGCCATCTCGCGAAACTCTTCCGGATTGAGCGCAGCCGGCTTGCTGAACAGACGGCGGTCGACAGCCACTTTGCCAATGTCATGGAGATATCCGGCGCTGCGCAGGGCTGCAACATCGCCGGCTTCGACGCCCATGGCCTCGCCGATCGCCGCCGCATAGCGTCCCACGCGCAAAGAGTGGCCGTGAATGTTAACGTCCTTCACATCAATGGCGGTGGCGAAGGCTTCGAGAGCGCTATCGTAAAAGCCGTGCAGAGACGCCATCAGTCGCAGGTTTTCCGTAACCCGTTGGGCCAGTGTCTGTGTAAGCGCGTGGTTATGAACGGCAATCCCGATGTAACTGCAAAGCAGCTCCACAGCGTCGAGTTCGGCTTCCTGATAAGGAGCATCTCCGGGACGCCGGCCCAAGCCTACGATGCCGGCAATTTTTCCAACCGATTTGAGAGGCGCGATGCATTTGAACAACTCGGGAGCGACGTTTCCATTCGAGCTGAGAAACACCGAATAGGTGGAAGCGTTAAGCACAATCGGTCCGCGCGCCGTGGTAAGTGCGTGGACGTGCTTGGGAAGAAGAGGAATGAAGGCGGGTTCGGGAAGCATCGCGAAGCCCTCGGACGCTACGGATGTCAGCATGGTGGGCTTGTCGTTGAAAACGAAGAGAGCTCCTTCGCGAGCCCCTGCCGCTTCCATCACGGCAGAGAGCATGCGGCGCGATGTTTCAGTGAATTCGCGCTCGGCTGTGAGCTCCGGTCCGAGGTCGGAAAGAGCTTCAACAGTGCGCAACAGCCTGCGGAAATTATTTGTCTCCACGTTCGTACAGGAAAGCTGAGCAGAATGAGCGTAACACGCGCGGACAGCCGCTGGGAGAGAGCGTTGTTGGTTAGTTTGGTGCTTTACTCAGGAACGAAAAATGGGATCGCTAAATTGATTCTGTCCCGCGGCAAGCCGCTTCAGAAATGTTCGTGCAGCTCCGCGAAACTGCCGACAATGATCAAGCGCTGCGGCGGAGGAGCCGCACTAACTTCATCATGTTCGAGAATCCAGGTGTTGCCGTGAGGGACGAACACGGCGTTCAAACCGGTAGCCAGAGCGGGATTGATGTCAGATTTCGGGCTGTTGCCGATCATCCAGGTCGATGCCCGATCGAGTCCATGCTTTTCTACGATGCAATGATAAGCTGCGGTGTCTTTTTCCGCGACGATCTCTGTTGCCGCAAAGTAGTTTCGCAGTCCGGAGCGCTCAATCTTTCCGCTTTGCTCTTGAATGGCGCCCTTGGTCATAAGGATGAGGTGATGTTTGGGGCAAAGATATTGCAGCGTTTCTGTAACGTCGGGCAAGATCTCGATCGGATGGTCGGCAATTGTGTGCGCAAAGCTGTTGATCTGGGCATGCAACTCGGGCGTGACCGGATTCACACTGAGCCTCTCAAACGTATTCACTAGAGCGTGAGCAAAGCTGTGAAGGCCGTAACCATGCGTAACGATGCATTCCCGCTCCACATCATTGAGTACTCCGCGCACCTGCTCGGGAGAAAACTCGTGATGATTGAGGAAGGAAATGAATCGCGCGATGGCGCGCTCGAAGTAAATATTGTTTTCCCAGAGCGTATCATCCGCGTCGATCAGGAGGGTTTGAGAAGACAAGCTTATGGCTCTTTGACTTTGGCGATTGGCTGAGTCGCACGGATAATGATGATACAGGCGCGTGCGCTAATCGAAAGCCAGCAGCTAAGAGCTAAGAGCTTCTTAAGCCACCCAATCTACGCGCGCTGCAGGTCCAATGATGCCCGCCTTGTGGCCCATGTCGAGCAGACGAGCAACGCCCTCGCGTCCTTCCGGACCGTAGTCAAGCGTGCGCTCGTTTACGTACATGCCAACGAACCGGTCGGCTGTTTGCGGGTCGAGATCGCGGGCGAACTGCATGGCATAGGACAACGCTTCTTCGCGATGGTCAAGCGCATATTGAATGCTGTCTCGCAATGCGCCGTTGACTGCCGAAATGAGCGCCCGACCGAGAGCCCGGCGGATGGCATTGCCTCCCAACGGCAACGGCAGTCCGGTCATCTTCTGCCACCAGCGGCCGAGGTCGACGACACGATGCAAGCCAGCCTTGTCATAAGTCAACTGGCCTTCGTGGATGATGAGTCCAGCTTCGAATTTCCCTTCCAGCACCTGTGGAATGATCTGATCGAATGGCACCACTTCCGTCTCAATTCCCGGAGCAAAAAGCTGCAGAGCGAGATATGCAGTTGTAAGAGTGCCGGGGACGGCAATACGTTTACCCTTCACTTCATTCTCGCTAAATGCGCGCGGCGAAACGATCATGGGCCCGTAACCTTCGCCTACGCTGCCGCCGCACGACATCAGCGCGTACAGATCCTGAATATAAGGATAGGCGTGAAATGAAATCGCGGTTACATCGTATACACCGTCGCGCGCCCTGTGGTTCAATGTCTCGATATCGCAAAGCGTGTGGGTGAAGCGCACTCCCGGTACGCGAACTTTGTTTGTGGCAAGACCGTAAAACATGAACGCATCATCGGAATCCGGGCTGTGAGCGATGGAAATCTCGCGCACTTGTGAGTCGCCGGCACGGGATGGTGTTTCTTGTTCGGAGGTTACCGTCATCTCTTCAACTCCAAAGTTTGAGCTGCGCCTCTAACGCCGGGAGCGCTGCCACCGAACCGCAATTCCGGCAGCCATCATCACCTTAATTATTTCTGCGAACAGAAACCAATAAAGGCCCCAACGGAAAGCCTGCATCACGGAATGGGTCAGGACCGCGAGCCACGCCAGACCTCCAGTGAAGAGCACAACTTCACCAAGAAGGCCACCTATCGCGGCACGGGCAAAGCTTTTGCGTCCATGTTCCATGACATACCCAGCCGTCCACGCAACCAGCGGGTAGGTCAGCAAAAACCCAGCAGTGGCGCCGTGGAACAGTTGCGCGATTCCTCCTGGGCCCAAGGGGCTGAAGACGGGAAGTCCCAGAGCGCCTTCGCCCAGATAAAGCACAAGTGCCGCAAGACCGCGGCGGCTGCCCAGCAACAGACCAACCAACAGCACTCCGAAATTCTGCACCGTCAGTGGCACCGGAGTGAATGGCAAGGGGATTGTAATGTGAGCACACAATGCTACGAATACGCTGCCGCCAATGACAAGGGCGACCTGCCGCGCAGACTCAGGGACGGAATAGTGTTCCTTTGAATTACTTAAAATTTGCGTCCCTAGTTTATTCATGGAAAGCCTCTCGAATTCGTAACGGGAGTGGTATGAGGTTCAAGAATTGCCTACTGACGCTTGCTGTCCGCCCTGATAACGCTTCCTTCCTGGGCTGCATGCGAGGCCTGCCAGTGTCGCCACAAACGCATGTACAAAGCGATCACGACAGACACTACGACAAGCGCACTAACACTCAGGATCAGAAACCACCAGATCATCCGCACAGCCGATTTAGGATAACAGATCACGTGCCGCGAAACTTGGTTCCATGACAAAGGGTACTGTCCTGATTAGGATACTACCTGGCAGAGCGTTCTGCGACCGGCTGTCCTGACCACCGAGGATGAAGCAGCCTCGCTCAATTTCCGGGCCCGCGGAAGCCCGAGCGACATTAATTCTAGTTCGCCAATTCTAGTTCGTCTTTCTAGCTCGCCTTAGTGGGGGCAAGCTTCTCCCGCGTTCTTTCAACGCGATTGAGCGTGAACTTCAGCCGCTCCCGCCCGAACTTGGAGGCGGTAATGACTTTCTCGATGTTTCCGAACAGCTGCGGGTCATCAAGCTTTTGTCGCAGCTCTTTGAGGAATGGATGAACCTTCGCGAGCAGAAAAAACATTTCTCCACTCACTGCAGGCTGGATGAACATTTCTTCGCTGAGGGCTCCCTGTAGCACGAAGGAGGCCGCCATGCTCCAGTAGCTGCCAACCTGCCGCAGCCAGTTGTTTTCCGGCGAGCCCAGGGCCGAGGCAATCTTAACGAAATCGTCAGCGTTCCGCGGCCAGAATTCGACAAGCCACCAATGGCGCGCCTTGCGCATTTCCGGCTCGCGACGCAGGTCGTAGAGTTGGAGGATTAGTTGAGCATCGGCAAAGGTCGGTTTCTTGGGCATCGATTCTCCTTCGTCAAATTGGAGCCAGTTGTGGTTTGCGGCAGGCGCCGCAAGGTGCTGCCAGAAATCCAGGTTCACACAGACCCAGGTTTACGCTATGCGCTAGTGGCGGCCGCTTCCGGGGGCGGCGCCGGTCGCTCGTAGTCGCATTCTTTCTTTGGGCAGGCGATGACCGGTCCCGACTTCAAATTCTTCTCGACCAGATATTCGCCGCCGCAGTTCGGACACTTCTCAGGAATCGGTCTGTGCGCCGAAGTGAATTTGCACTTCGGATAGTTTCCGCACCCGTAGAATGTGTTGCCCTTGCGGGCTCGCTTTTCGACCAGTTCGCCGTCTGTGCATTCGGGACACTTTACCCCGATGAAGTTCTGCTTCACATACTTGCATTCGGGATATCCGCTGCACGCGGTGAACTCGCCGTAGCGCCCGTGACGGATCATCATGTTCCGTCCGCACTTCGGGCAGAGCTCATCAAGCGGAATGTCCGGAACTTTTTTACCCTGGTCGAGACGCCGCGTAGTTTTGCAATCAGGATAACCCGTGCAGGCCATGAACTGCCCGAAGCGGCCGCGCTTGAGCACCATCACCCGCCCGCAGTTCTCGCAATATTCTTCCTGCGTGGTTTCCTGCACGTCGGCGGAATCGAGGTCAGGCAGATTTATAGGATTTTCTTTGGTGAAAGTGCAGGTGTTTTCGTCCTCTTTGTCGTAAGTACTGCACGCGTAGAAGGATCCGTGCTTGCCCCATTTGATCACCAGCGGCGCGCCGCAGCGTTCGCACTTCTCATCTGTCGGCTTCTCCATCCGCTTGATATTCTCCATATGCTTTTCGGCATATTTGAGATCCTTCTGGAATTTCTTGTAGAAGTCGGCGAGCGTGTCGGTCCACTTCTCTTTGCCCTCCTCGATCTCGTCGAGTTCTTCTTCCAGACGGGCGGTGTAGGCCACGTCGAAAATGTCGCGGAAGTTTTCCACGAGCAAGTCGGTCACGACCAACCCGATCTCGGTCGGCGTAAATTTACCGCCTGACTTTTGCACGTACTGCCGCTCTTGAATGGTCGAAAGAATCGCGGAGTAGGTGGAAGGCCTCCCAATGCCGCGTTCTTCGAGTTCCTTGACCAGCGACGCCTCGTTGTAGCGCGGCGGTGGTTCGGTGAAGTGTTGTTCTGGCTTCAGTTCCTTCAACGTAAGTTTCTGCCCGGCTTCCAGTGCCGGGAGCTTATGCTTCAGCTCTTCGTCTTCTTCGTCCTTGCCTTCCTTCGATTCTTCGTAGACTCGCAGGAAGCCGTCGAACTTCAGCACTGAACCCGTAACGCGAAACCAGAAAATATCGCCGCTCTTCGCCCTTGCATCGACGTCAACTGTCGTCTGGTCGAATACAGCAGGCATGATCTGCGATGCGACAAAGCGCTGCCAGATCAGTTTGTAGACCTTGAATTCATCTTCTTTTAGATACTGCTTTACCTGGTCCGGGTGGCGCATGGCCGCTGTGGGACGGATGGCTTCGTGCGCGGCCTGCGCTTCCTTCTTTTCCTTATATGTGTTTGGAGTTTCGGGAAGATAGGCCGCGCCGTATTCCTGACCGACATATTCGCGGACTTCCTGAATCGCTTCGGGAGCTACGCGAGTGGAATCGGTACGCATGTAGGTGATCAGGCCGACCAAGCCCTCTTCGCCGAGTTCCACACCTTCATATAAGCGTTGCGCAATCATCATTGTGCGCTTTACGCTAAAGCGCAGCTTGCGGGAAGAGTCCTGCTGCAATTTGCTGGTGGTGAATGGAGGCGCAGCGTTGCGGCGACGCTCCTTCTTGTCGACCGAGCGCACAATCCAGTCTGCCTGATCAAGCGCCGCGCGGATCTTCTCCGCATCCTCGCCATTCGTGACCTCAATCTTTTCTTCGCCTTTACCTAAAAAGCGCGCGTCGAAGGCGGGAGGCTTGCTGGCTGCAAGGTGCGCATCGATCGTCCAATATTCTTTTTTCTCGAACGCCTTGATCTCGCGTTCGCGTTCCACAATTAATCGGAGCGCGACGGTTTGCACGCGTCCGGCAGAAAGGCCACGACGGACTTTATCCCACAGCAGCGGCGACACTTGATAGCCGACGAGCCGGTCGAGCACGCGCCGCGCCTGCTGCGCGTCTACCAGATTCTGGTCGATCGCACGCGGATGTTCGAAGGCCGCTTGCACGGCCCGCTTGGTAATTTCGTTGAACGTAACCCGCTGGATGCGAGGCGGCGCATCCGTATCATCCTTCTTCTTACCCTTCTTCTTTTTGCTTTTCTTCGAATGGCCGTTGGTATCCAGTTCACCCGCGAGATGTGCGGCAATGGCCTCGCCTTCACGGTCCGGATCAGGCGCGAGGTAGATCGCGTCCATAGGGCCAGCCAGCTTCTTCAGCCTTGCCAGAACCTTTTCTTTCCCCGGGATCACGACGTAGTCGGTCTCAAAATTGTCGTCGGTATCCACACCCAGTGTGCTTTTGGGCAGATCTTTCACATGGCCAAGGGAGGCCTCGACAGTAAATCCCTTTCCCAGATATTTCTGGATGGTCTTCGCCTTGGCCGGCGATTCGACGATGACTAAACTTTTTAACAATGGATCCTCTGTTCGTAAGAATTCGTTTCGAAGCTAGCACGAATGGGATGGAGACAACAAGTTACTGCGAGAAAGCTGTTAGCTTCTAGCTACTGGCTGCTAGCCAAAACGGTGCCTTTTAGGCTTTGGGATAGCGCTGCCAACAATGTGCTGGACATCCAGGATCTTTGCTTCGACAACTTTGTGCCATCCGCGGCTATCCTTCGCAAGCAGCAAATGATATTCCACCTCATTGGCAGAGCCACGAGCGATTTGAACAAACCGTCTCATCTCAGCCTCTTGACCTTCCCACCACCCTTCGGCCAAGTTCGTCCCAACCGAAGCGGCAGCACGGCACAATTGGCTCGTCGGCCCATACATCTCCTCTTTGGACAGCTAAAGTCATCTCGTGCGCCTTGGCCCAAGCCCGCAAATCCTTAAAGTCTTCCATCAGTCGGTGTCCTGTTTGAGCCAGGAGCGAGGAGCCAGAAGCTGCATTTAGACGCTCTTCACAAAATTCTTCGCGGGCATTTGCCTTATTTTGCCGGTCAGCTCCAGTTCGGATAGTGCGGCGAAGATTTCAGAAGATGACATTTCGTTTTCCAGACGTTTCACCAGTTCATCGAGGTACGTCGTTTCGTCGGATTTCAGCAAATTCAGGAGTTTCTTCGCATGCGGCGGCGGCAGGACCTCATCCGGGAATAGAGATGCGGATGCCGGCGCGCCGGATTCAGACTGGGCCGGAGGAGTCAAAAGGCAAGAGTGGCCTCCGCGGGCAGGTCTTCCCGCACGTCCTCCCATGTAGCGACGAGCTTTGCGCCTTGCTTGATCAGAGTATTTGGTCCCCAGTGAACTCTTGTTTGTAACCTTCCCCGGGACGGCGAAAACGTCGCGATTTTGCTCGAGCGCGCAGCGCGCCGTGATGCGTGTTCCAGAGTATTGCGCGGCTTCTACCACGAGCACGCCGACCGACATGCCGCTAAAATTCGGTTGCGGATGGAAAAGTTCTGCGGCGCGCAAAGGGTTCCCATTGCCGAACTCGGAAGTCAGCGCTCCGCCGAGAGCAAGAATCTGTTCCGATAAGCGCGAATTTCCTTTTGGATAAATTACGTCGACCCCCGTGCCGAACACCGCGATCGTCTTGCCTTTTGCCGCGATCGCTCTACGATGGCTGGCTGTATCGACGCCCCGGGCCATACGGCTGATGATCACTAATCCGCAGGGAGATCCCCCCGCTCTGCCGGGGAGGCAGCAGAAGTTTGACAAATCCGGGAGTGGGCTTCGTTCAGGAGCGAGACGACCAGTGAGGGATCTCCCCTGCCGAGACAGCCGGAACAGGCTTCCGTTCGCCTCTGC
>JBEKUD010000040.1:0-38083 GCA_049515395.1 Candidatus Sulfotelmatobacter sp.
GGCAACCCCTATGGGTTTCAGTCCACGGTAACAGCGGGCGTGGTGAGCGCGCTGGGCCGATCGCTGCGGTCATACTCCGGGCGTCTGATCGACGATGTCATTCAGACCGACGCCGCGCTCAACCCAGGGAACTCCGGCGGACCGCTGGTCGATTCAGCCGGCCGGGTGGTTGGCGTAAACACAGCGACGATTCTGCCCGCGCAGGGAATATGTTTCGCCATCGGAATCAATACCGCAAAGTTCGTGGCCAGCCGCCTGCTGCGCGACGGCCGCATCCGCCGCAGCTACATCGGAGTCTCCGCCCAGACGGTTCCGATTCACCGTCGCGTCGTGCGCTTTTATGATCTTCCCAAAGAATCCGGCGTGGTCGTCCTCTCGTCCGCTGAAAATAGTCCAGCGCAACGCGCCGGCGTCCGTGAAGGCGATGTGATCGTAGCGTTGGAAGGCCATCCCGTGGCCGGGGTAGACGATTTACATCGCGTGCTCACCGAGGTTCGCGTGGGCGTTGGCTGCTCGCTGACGGTGCTGCGGCACACGGAAAAGCTGGAGTTGAAGATCGTGCCGGAAGAGGCAAGGTAGCTCGTGGGGCGGGGGCTCTCGCCCGGAATGCTTTCCACGTAACTCCGCGACTGAAGTCGGATTGAAAAACGGACTAGGACCGCAGCGCCTCAAAGCTGCGCCACCCAAAATCAATTGCAACATCGATTTTTTCTGTGGCCTAGGAAGCCGTGTTCTTCCGCTCATTGCAAGCCCCTTCCCCGCTGTGTTAGCGTCATCATTCGGAGAGGGATTAGCCTTGCAGGCAAAAATTCCCGCCGGGCTGGATCGCAAGGAAATCGAAGTTTACCGGCAGCTTGATCCAGCGCGGCTCCCACGACACATCGCGATCATCATGGACGGCAACGGGCGCTGGGCGAAGCGGCGTCACATGCCGCGTGTGGCCGGACATCGCGCCGGAGTAGCGGCTGTGCGTTCGACGGTGGAGACGGCGGCGCGCATCGGCATTCATGCGCTCACGCTCTACGCCTTCTCCGAAGAAAACTGGAAGAAGCGACCCAAGAGTGAGGTCGATTTCCTGATGCGTCTGTTGAGCCGCTACCTCAAAGCGGAAGTTCCCACGCTCAATAAGAATAATATCCGCCTCGAATATATCGGACGCCAGCATGAACTCCCTGAAGATGTGCAGGAACGCATGGCCTGGGCGCGCGAGAGCACGTCACGCAACACTGGCACTGTGCTGACGCTGGCGCTGAATTACAGTGCGCGGAGCGAACTGGTGGACGCGTTCCATTCCATCATCCATGCGGCCGCGCAAAACGGCGGCCTTGAACACCTGCGCATTGACGAAGACACCGTGGGAAATCATCTCTACACGCGAAACCTGCCTGATCCAGATCTGGTGGTTCGCACCTCCGGCGAGATGCGGCTCAGCAACTTTTTGCTTTGGCAGTTGGCTTATGCGGAGATTTATGTGACCTCCACGTTGTGGCCGGACTTCCGCGGGGTGCACCTGCTCGAAGGCATTGTCGAATATCAAAAGCGCGAGCGGCGTTACGGGGGATTGAACCATCACGATTTGTCCCATCACGACTCACCCCGCGGGGATTCGCATCTTCACCTTGAAGCGGCGAAGGTTACCAAGTAACCTCCCAGCATGCTGAAACGCATCGCGACCGCGCTGGTCCTGATTCCGATTGTGATGCTGCTGGTGCTGCGCGCGCCGGTTCCGGTGGTTACCGTGGTAGCCGCCGCAGTCGCGCTGATTACGGTGCAGGAATTTCTGAAGCTCACCGAATCTTATGGGGTCACCACCCTGCGCCTGCCGACCTACGCTTTTGTCGGGCTATTTTTTCTACTGCTGGCCGCAAGTGCCGCGGGTGAAACGCCCCAGATTTCTGCCATGCAATTCGTCCTGGGTGTGGGCTTTGCCTGCGCGATTTCTCCATTTCTTTTTCTGACCATCGCCATGCGACGTACCAATCTTGGGACAGCGTATCCCGCGGCAGCGGCCTCCGCCTTCGCCTTCGCCTACATCGCTCTGCCCATGGGAATGATCGTTCAACTGCGCCAGCAGTGGGCGGGCGCGTTCTGGATCCTTTACCTGCTTTTGATCGTCTGGGCGGGAGACATTTTCGCTTACTTCGTCGGTCGGTCGTTGGGTCGCCATCTGATGGCGCCTCGCATCAGCCCTAAAAAAACCTGGGAGGGCGCCGCTGCCTCACTGGCGGCAAGCTTGGTCGTCGGGATTCTGCTGTTCAACCACGCGCTGCAGATCAGTTCGTTCTTGCTGCGCGTCGGATTGATCCAGCGCCGCGACGGAATTTTCGGGCTGGAGAAGCCAGAGATAGGCCCCGTCCTCCTGCTGACGGTCGCTCTGAATATCGCGGCGCAACTGGGCGACCTGGTAGAGTCGCTGATCAAGCGCGGCGCCGGAGCAAAGGATTCCGGCACCATTCTCCCCGGCCACGGCGGCATGTTGGATCGGATCGATGCCCTGCTCTTGGCCGCTCCCCTGCTGTGGTACTATGCCGCCTGGCGCGTCATGCAGTGACCACTCCTCCCGCCTCCCCAGCGGAGCCACTTAACGCGTAAAATAAGATTCCGCCTCCGATTTTCATTATTATGCGACGCATCGCCATCCTGGGATCGACCGGCTCGATCGGCCGCAGCACGCTCAGTGTCGCGGAATCCTACCCGGACCGCTTCCAGATTGTTGCCCTGGCTGCCGGCGCCAATCTGGATGCCGCATTCGAACAGGCTCGATGCTGGCGGCCCAAAATGATTTCGATAGCCGCCGAACCGGATGCCGATGTGCTTCGAGCGCGCTTCGAGCAAGCGGGCCTTAGCGAAGTCGAAGTGGTGCATGGTCCGGCAGGCACGGTGAGGGTTGCGACTCACGCTGAAGTCGATTTCGTAGTGAGCGCGATCGTCGGGGTGGCTGGACTCGATGCTACTTACGAAGCAGTGAAAGCAGGGAAGATTGTCGGCTTGGCCAACAAAGAATGTCTGGTCGCCGCGGGCGAATTGATCACGGCAGAAGCTCGCAAACAAGGCAAGCCACTGCTACCGATCGACAGCGAGCACAATGCGGTACATCAGTGCCTGCGCGGCGGGAGAAGGGAAGAAGTTGAGCGTATCTGGCTCACCGCCTCCGGCGGCCCCTTTCTGAACACGCCCCGTTCGGAGTTTAGCTCCATCACCGTGGAGCAAGCGCTCAACCATCCGACATGGAAGATGGGCAGGCGCATCACTATCGATTCGGCAACCCTGATGAACAAAGGGTTCGAAGTGATCGAAGCGTGCAGATTGTTTCACATCCCCCCGGCCAAAGTGGAAGTGATTGTCCATCCTCAGTCTACAATTCATTCCATGGTGGAATTCGTGGATGGCAGCATACTTGCTCAGTTCTCGGTGACCGATATGCGCCTGCCGATTCTGTATGCCCTGACCTATCCGGAGAGGATAGAATCGGATATGCGCTTCCCGGTCAAGAACTTGCGTCATCTCGACTTCTCCCCGCCGGACATGAGTAAATTTAGCTGTCTCCGTTTGGCCTACGAAGCGGCGGAGGCCGGTGGGGCAAAAACGGTCGCCTTGAATGCGGCTGACGAGGTTGCCGTGGCCGCGTTTCTCCAAGGCAACATAGCCTTCGATGAAATTCCCAGGGTCATCGAAGAGGCAGTATCAGCAACAAATTCTGGGAAACTGGGTTCGATCCAGGAAGTGCTTCAAGCCGATGCCGAGGCTCGCCGATACGCTGAAGAGCGGGTGAGCAAGTTCAGCGGGGTCGGGTTTCACCGGTAACGGCGGGCAGGCAACTTCTTCCATCGAAACGCCAGGGTTTGGAATCTAAGAATCGCGGAGTATGTATTCAATCATGCCTGATTTTCTAATTTCCCTGATCGCCGTCATTGTCATCCTTGGTTTCATGATCCTGATCCATGAGTTTGGCCACTACGCCGTGGCCAAGTGGCTGGGCGTCAGGGTCGAAGTTTTCTCCATCGGGTTTGGCAAGCGCCTTCTGGGCTTCCGCAAGGGTGATACCGATTACCGCATCAGCGCCATCCCCTTGGGCGGTTATGTCAAGATGAGCGGCGAAAATCCCATGGACGAGCGCTCCGGCGATCCAGCGGAGTTTCTCTCGCACCCGCGCTGGCATCGCTTCCTGATCGCTATTGCCGGCCCTGCCATGAACATCATGCTGGCCGTATTTCTGCTGGTCGGTGTATTCATGGTGCACTACGAGTATCCGGCGATTTACGACGGCCCTACCGTGATCGGGTGGGTCATGCAAGATACTCCCGCAGCCAAGGCTGGGTTCCAGCCCGGCGACCGTATTACGAGCATCAACGGCATTCAAAATCCAACCTGGGAGCAGGTCGATACCCGCGAAGCGTTGAGCCCGGGCCAGCCTTTAGACGTCACCGTCGACCGAAGCGGCCAGCTACTCAGCAAAACCGTTTCCCCGGAGCCCTTTGGAGTCGATCAGATTGGATTCGCCGGCTGGGCCGCGAAAGAACCCTGCGTCTGTGTAACCGATATGACGCCGGGCATGCCCGCGGCCAAGGCTGGATTACGCGACGGCGACGACATCCTCGCGGTGAATGGCAAGCCCGTTCCAGCCCTTGCAGCCATGGTGGAAATGCTGGAGACGACGAAGGACAAACCGATCGTCATTACCGTCCGGCGCGGCGCGGAAACCAAGAATTTCACCGTACAACCGGTGCTCGTTGATAAACGATATCGCATCGGCATCGGCAGCATGCCCATGAAGGTCACCAGCCTTTCTTTTCCGGCGGCGCTGCATTTATCGATCCAGGAGAACAAGAAGGCTTCCCTGCTGATTCTTGAGCTCGTACAGAAAATGCTTCAGGGAAAAATTTCTGTGCGCTCGATTGAGGGTCCCATCCGCATCGGCCAAGCTGCAGGAGAAGCCGCTAAGCGTAAAGGCTGGACACCTCTTCTGCTTCTTACTTCGGCAATCAGCTTGAATCTTGGCGTATTTAACCTGCTGCCCATTCCGATCCTCGACGGAGGCGTTATCTTCTTCCTGCTCATCGAAAGCCTGATGGGCCGCGACATCAGTCTGCGCATCAAGGAACGCGTCTACCAGGCGGCATTCGTTTTCCTCGTGCTATTCGCCGTGATGGTCATCTACAACGATCTGCTGAAGACGATTCCTGGACTGGCGGACCGCCTGCAATAAGGCAGTCCAGACCGGTCTCTTGGCTTAAGCTCCGCTTTCTGGCGTGGTAAACTGTAGGTTCCCATGGCTACGATTCCACGCAGGAAAACCGTGACCGCCGTCGTCGGCGGAGTGCGGGTCGGCTCGGATGCACCGATTGTGGTGCAGTCCATGACCAATACCGACACCGCAGACATCCCTTCGACCGTGCAGCAGTGCGCGGCTCTGGCGCGCGCCGGGTCAGAGTTGGTGCGTGTCACCGTCAATCACGAAGAAGCGGCCGCAGCTGTTCCCCGCATTGTCGAAGAACTCGACAAGCAGGGCATCCGCGTACCCATCATCGGCGACTTCCACTACAACGGTCACGTCCTGCTTACCAAATATCCCGAGTGCGCCCGCGATCTCGCCAAATACCGCATCAACCCAGGTAACGCCAGCATTGGACGCACGGGCGATACAAACTTCCGCACCATGATTGAAGTCGCGGTGAAATATCAGAAGCCGGTCCGCATCGGCGTCAATTGGGGCTCGCTCGACCAGACCCTGCTTACCCGCATGATGGACGAGAACTCCGCGCTTCCCGAGCCCAAAGACGCCCGCGAAGTCACCATGGAAGCCATCGTCGTAAGCGCGCTGAACTCTGCCGACCTGGCAAAGAAATTCGGCCTCCGCCCGGATCAGATTATTCTGAGCGCGAAAGTTAGCGGCGTGCAGGATCTGATCGATGTCTACCGTGCTCTAGCCGCCCGCTGCAACTACCCGCTGCACCTTGGACTCACCGAAGCTGGCATGGGCGCGAAAGGCGTGGTCGCTTCCAGCGCGGCTATGGGCGTGGTTCTCCAGGAAGGCATCGGCGATACCATTCGCGTTTCGCTTACCCCCGCGCCCGGAGGCGACCGCGCCGAAGAGGTCCGCGTCGCGCAGCAGATTCTGCAATCCATGGGCATCCGCAGTTTTACCCCGCAAGTCACCGCCTGCCCCGGCTGCGGACGCACCACCAGCACCTTCTTCCAGGAAATGGCGGAACAAATCCAGACTTACCTGCGCGAGCAGATGCCGACGTGGAAAGGCCGCTATATCGGTGTGGAAGAGATGAAGCTCGCTGTTATGGGCTGCGTGGTCAACGGCCCCGGCGAGTCGAAGCATGCCAACATCGGCATCTCCCTGCCCGGTACGTTCGAAGAGCCCAAAGCTCCGGTCTATGTGGATGGACGTCTGTTCACCACGCTCAAAGGCGACCGTATTGTCGCGGAGTTTATCGGCATTCTCGATGAATACGTGGACTCCCACTATGCCGCCAGGGAGACTCAACCGGAGGAAGTAGCGGCGAGAAACTAGCCGCAAACGGCGTCATGGGAAAGGCGCCGCGCCGCAGCTTGCTGCACCATCATTCAGACCTTATTGCCCCATCCATAGGAAGATCGGGCTCTGCGGAGACGGCTCGGCTGTGTTCGGTTGCGCAGCTCCGGCGCTGTAGGGCGCCAGCAGGTCGTTGACCAGCGTGTCCGCCGGTCTGCCCCCGGCCGAATTGTTGGCGTTGCTGTCCGTTGTATTGACCACGGCAACCGCCCCCGCATCGCACATGCTCATATAGACCCGGCTGCTATCTTCCGACGCCACAGTAAACACGCGGAAGCGCGTTGTCGTTGGCGAATAGGTGGCCGCGGTCGCGCAAGAAGTCAGCGGCGCCACCGCATACTGGTTCGCCGTGAACGGCCAATTCGTCACGGGACAGGATGTAGTCGAAGTTGGCGTGCAGGGGGCCGGCCAAGTCAGCAGCGTCATCGTTGATGCGTTGCCATACATTGGCGCCAGAGTGTTGGCGTTAAACACCGTCAGCGTCGGGATTACGCAGGCGGAAGCGGCACCGATAACTGGGTCAGGACACGATGAGGCGCTCTGGTAGCTCGCCACGTAAAAGCGGCTGCCATCCAGCAGCGCCGTCACCGAGACGGGAAAGGCCGCGCCGCAGGTTGAACACGCCGGCGTCGTGGTTGTTGTCAAACCAGAAATTGTTAACTGCGCCAGCAAGGTCGGGGTATCGCTTGCAACACTGGTATCGGAAAATACATAAACCGTCCCCGTCGCCGGATTCGTCACATAAAGACGGTTCAGGTTCGGATCGAAGGAAATAAAATTGGCCCCAGCACCCACGGGAAGGCTGCTCGTGACCGTATCTGTGGCAACGTCAATCGTCACAAGTTGCCCATCGCCTTGCGTGAGGACGTACACTTTCTGGCTATCAGCCCGCGCCAGCACCCAAACCGGGGTTACTCCAGTGAACCCCGTGACGGTGTTCGCAGAAAGATCAACCGCATTCAAACTACTGACCGTGTTGCTCCCCTGGTTGGCAACATATATCTTCAGCGCGTTCGGCGTTTCGGCCATGCTGACGGGGTTTGTCCCCACGGTTGCCGTATTCGAGACCAGGTTTGACGTTGTATCGATAACACTTATGGAATTCGTGCCGAAGTTCGCCACGTACACCGCATTGGTCTGAGTCGTGTTCACGAAGTCCGGCAGCGAACCCACAGGCAGACCGACCGTGCTCACCGCGCCCAACCCCGATGCCAGCGTCGATGGAAATACCGGACTGAAAGAAGAGACCGAATCCATCCCACCCGGAAACACACTTCCTGCGGAGGCAACGAACACCCTTGCGTCGCTGGGCAAGATAGCAGCATGCGTTGGATTCAATCCACTGTTCGGCGCATTTGCCGTGGAAATGGAGGTTTCACCAACCACGGCATCTCCGGAGACGTCGATCTGCATGGCTCCACCCGAGTAGCCTGGTATGTTGGTGCTGATGCCAAGCACAGCGTGGTAGTTACTGGGCTTCGGATTGGTTTCGACCGGGCACCCGGGAACTCCTCCCGTCGAGCAAGGAATCACCACGGGACGATACACCTGGCCGCAAGCCAGCCAGAGCAGCATTGGAAGGACCATGGCCGCCAGGCGGCCCGCACGCCGCTCACTCATCGGCGCTCCATTGTGCGCCACCCATTGCGCCAAACCGGAAAAATTCTGATCATAGGTGAGAAGAATTCAACATTCTAACGGCTGGACCGACTCTGCGCCAGTGCCCATCCCGAAATTCCCGAAATTGCTGATTTTGTGATTGTTGATGGTGGATCGAAACCGGCCCGCGGACTTTTCAATCAACAATTAGCAATATTGTTCTGGGATGCTCACCGTAAGGACCAAGTTGGATGGTCGAGAAAATACACGGAGGCGATTCGATATTCAGACTTTCAGCGACGACGGCGCGACTTGCCAGCAGCGGCCGCCACTGGCTCCTCTGACTTGGCGGTGGCCGCAGGCTTTTTCTTGCCTTCCATCTGGGCCAAGCTTTGTTTGAGAGCGGCCATCAAATCCACCACTGGAGCCAGCTTCTTCGGCTTTTCCACCGCCGTAACTTCGCCCCCTTCAAGCTTGGTCTCAATCAGCTTCTTCAAATTTTCCTGAAATGTGTCTTTGTATTTTTCCGGATCCCACTCATCCGCGAGCGCCTCAATCAACTGGTGCGCCACTTTTACCTCAGCTTCTTTCAACTCCACGTCAGGCGCTCCGAATCCTTCCACCTTGCGCACTTCATCGGCGTAATACATCGTGTGCAGCATCAATCCGCCTTCGGTCGGCCGCAGGAAGACCGTGTACTCGCGATTGTGCATCGTGATCTTGGCGATGGCTACATATTCGCTTTCTTCCAGCGCCTTCGTCAGCAGCGCATAAGGACGCCGCCCGGCCTCTTCCGGCATCATGTAATACGACGACTCGAAATAAACCGGATCCACATCGCCCGACTTGACGAATTCCAGAATCTCCATCGTCTTCGCCGTCTGCGGCTCGATCTTCTTGATCTCTTCCGGCTCGATCACGATATATTCGTCCCTGCGGAACTCGTAGCCCTTCACGATCTCGCTGCGGTCGACGACCACATTTTCCACTGGACAAATATATTGCTGCTTCACCCGCACCTTATCTGGCCGGTGCAGCATGTTGAAAGAGATTCCGCTGCTGCGCGCACCGGAAAACAAGCGCACCGGCATGGAGATAAGCCCAAAAGTTAAGTGTCCAGACCAGACCGACGATGCCATGGTTCCTCACGCTCGTCAGGGATGGAACAATCCCTGCAATTTGACACACCATCCGCCTAAACTGCCCAGATCTGGGAGTTTAGCCTACAAACGCTGGTTGGATGCACAAATCTTGCAGCCGGAGGGAACCGAAATACGAAGCCCGAGCGGTGGTGGTGGGTAGTACAAGAGCCCTAGAGGTTGTAGTTGCGGGCAACCCCTGATCACTGCTTTCAGATTTTCTGCAGCCTCTGCACTTCGTGCACTCCGGGAATTTTGCGCAGGCCGGCCATGATTTGTTCCAGATGCTTGAGGTCGGAGATGTCGAGGACGATTTCCACGCTGGCCTGGCTGTTGGAGGTGTGTGCGCCGATGTTGCGGATGTTGCTTTGCGCGTCGCCGATGACGCTGGTGATGTTTTTCAGCATCCCGAAACGATCGTCACAGTAGACGGTGAGCTTGACGGGGTACGCCGTGGGTGTGCTCTCGTCCCGGGCCCACTCCACGTCGATGCGGCGCTCCGGCTCGTACATCAGGTTGGTGACGTTGGGACAGCTCGCGGCATGCACCGCTACACCCTTGCCGCGGGTGATGTAGCCGACGATGCTTTCGCCGCGGATGGGATTACAACAACGGGCGCGGTAGACCAGCATATCGCCCTGGCCCTTGACCATGATGGCGTTGTGATCGCCAAAGACGCGGCGCACGACACTGGCGATGGCGCCAGGGGTATTCGAGAGACCTTCGGCTTCGATATCGCCAGCCATCGAAGGGGTTGCGCCCGAAGGAAGCAGGCGCGCCAGCACCTGCCGGGCGGAATACTTACCGTAGCCGATCCCGGACATGAGGTCATCGACTTTGCCCAATCCGTAGCCCGACGCGACCCTCTGCAACTCTTCGTCTTTGATTTCTTTGAGCGCGATGCGATACTTACGCGCTTCCTTCTCGATGACCTTGCGGCCGATTTCGATGGAACGCTCGCGCTGGTGCACGTTGAGCCAGTGCTTGATCTTGTTGCGCGAGCGCGAGGACTTGACCAAACCGAGCCAATCGCGGCTGGGCTTGTGGCCGGCCTGGGTAAGAATTTCTACGATGTCGCCCGAATGCAGCTTGTGACGCAGGGGCACCATGCGTCCGTTTACTTTGGCCCCAACGCAGGTGTGGCCGACTTCAGTGTGAATCGTATAAGCAAAATCAATCGGCGTAGCCTCGCGGGGAAGTACCACGACTTTGCCCTTCGGTGTGAAGGTGTAAACCTCTTCGGGATAAAGATCGACCTTCAGCGCCGTAAGAAATTCGTTGGGATCGCTGACATCGCGCTGCCACTCAACCACCTGTCGCAGCCATGCCAGCCGCTGTTCGTCTTGCGCGGAGACTGGGCCATCTTTGTATTTCCAATGCGCCGCAATTCCTTCCTCGGCCATCTTGTGCATTTCTTCGGTGCGAATCTGGATTTCGAAAGGCGTGCCGTCTTCGGTGATCACCGAAGTGTGCAGCGACTGATAAAAGTTGGGCCGCGGCATGGCGATGAAATCCTTGATTCGTCCCGGCACCGGACGCCAGATGTTGTGAATGATCCCGAGAACGGCATAACAATCCTGCAGTGAGCGCGTAATCACGCGCATGGCAAACAGATCGTAAACCTGATCGACGGAGATGCGCTGCCGCTGCAGCTTCTTATGAATGCTGAACAGGCGCTTGATGCGGCTATCCACCTGGGCCTGGATGCCGGCCTCTTTCAGCTTGTCGGTGATGATGCCTTGCATTTTCGCCAGAAAGGCTTCGCCCTCCTTACGACGCGCGTTGACGGATTTTCCCACCAGCTCATAGCCGGCGGGATCGAGGAATCGGAAGCCGAGATCCTCGAGTTCACCGCGAATTTTTCCCATGCCGAGCCGGTGTGCGATGGGCGCGTAGATCTCAAGCGTTTCCTCGGCGATTTTTCGTTGGCGATCGGGCTGCAAGTGCTCGAGCGTGCGCATGTTGTGCAGCCGATCGGCCAGTTTGATCAGCACCACGCGAATGTCGTCGACCATCGCGAGCATCATTTTGCGGAGGTTCTCCGCCTGGGCTTCCTCGCGTGTGGCGAAATCGATTTTGCTGATTTTGGTGACGCCTTCGACGATGTGGGCGACCTGCTCGCCGAATTCCTTACGGATATCGACGATGGTGACGGAGGTGTCTTCGACCGAGTCGTGGAGCAGGCCGGCGGCGATGGCGACCGGGTCCATCTTCATCTCGGCCAGCACCAGCGCGACTTCCAGCGGATGCACAAGATAGGGCTCGCCCGAGGCGCGCGTCTGCCCTTCGTGATTCTTCAGAGAATAGTCGTAAGCTTTCTTGACAATGGACAGATCGTCCTGCGGGCGGTTTTCTTGGATCCGCTTCATCAGCTCGCGGAACTTGGTGAGCGTGAGAGCGGTGGTCGCGATCTGTTGGCGCAAGCTCGCCATGTAGGATTATAGCCCGCGGGGAGAGCCAACTCGGAACGAGGACAATCGGAACGACGATCGGATGGGGCTTTCGGAGCCTCATCTCAGAACCAGTCGATCAGGTTGACGGCAAAAGTGAACTGCCGTTTCCTGACAAGATCGGGGCCCTCGAGAAAGACGTCTCGGTCCGACACGTCCAGGCGCGGAGATCCCCGCGGACCACGAACTTGCCATCCGCTCTTCTGAAGCGCGAATTCAAAGGTGAGAGGCGAGCGCCCAGAAGATACCCCGGCGTGAATGGGAATCCCCGTAGAGTTTGATCTACACCGGTTCGCGTGCCACCAGCGTCATCGAAGGCTTGGCATAACCGACCAAGCCTCTCCAAAGGACGCCATTCTGCTCGTGACCGTAGAGACCATCTCGGCCCAAGGAAAATTTCGGGGATTCGCTTCCAGGTGCCTACTCGTTCATCGACGTTGCGCTGGACTGGCGCAGGCGCAGACAGGGGTGACGCCAGCATCCCCCCTGCCGTGACCAATCTTGAGAGGGACCGGCAGCACGCTCGCCAAAGCCCCGTTTGGTTCATCTCCTGCCCGCCAGCGCCTCCTCATGAGCCTGGTTGACGGCGTGGGCCAAGCCATCACTGACAAAGACCTCTTCATAGGCGTGCTCACCGTGGATGGATTCATCCAAGCCAATTTCTTCGCTCATCTCACTGACTTTCACCGTGGTGAACATATCGATAACCCGCAACATACCGTAGGTGAATACGAACGCCCATACGGATGAAAAGGTCACAGCAACGACTTGTTTCAACAGGAAGATCGGATCGCCATAGAGCAATCCGTTCGCGCCTTCGGGATTAAATTGCTTGTTCGCGAAGATTCCCAGCATGACGATGCCGAGAAACCCGCCGACACCGTGGACTCCCCAAACATCCAGAGCGTCATCCCACTGCAGTTTGTTTTTCATTTCCACCGCATAGTAGCAGACGACGCCGGCAACCAGTCCGATGATGACCGCAGTTGTAGGGGAGACATATCCGGCCGCAGGAGTTACGGTCGCCAATCCGGCAACCGCACCGGTCAGCAAGCCGAGGAACTTGGGCTTTTTCTCGTTGAACCACGCCACCAGCAGCCAGGCTACAGCTGCGAACGAGGCCGCCACGTCGGTGTTCAGAAATGCGGTGGCGGTTACTGAATCCACGCGCATTTCGCTGCCCGCGTTAAAACCGTACCAGCCAAACCACAGCAGGCCTGTTCCCAAGGCCACCAGCGGGATGCTATGAGGGCCGCGGTCCGCGGTGCGGCGCCTTCCCACATAGAGCACGGAAGCCAACGCTGCAATCCCTGCAATGTTGTGAACGACGATGCCGCCAGCGAAATCCTTCACGCCCCACTGCTGCAGGAAGCCTCCGCCCCACACCATGTGCACGAAGGGGAAATAAACCAAGGTCAGCCAGCCGGTGAGGAACAACATGTAGGCCTTGAAGGTGACCCGGTTGGTGAACGCGCCCGAGATGAGCGCAGGTGTAATGATGGCGAACATCATCTGGTAAGCGATGAATACAAATGCCGGAATGGTTTCATTCGGCGATGGAGTGTTGAGACCGACCCCGCGGAGAAATGCGTTATGGAAGTTGCCGATGACTCCGTGCCAATCGCCGCTGAAGCACAGCGAGTATCCGTAGAGGTACCAGATTACGGTCGTCCAGCCCATCGAGACGAAGCTCTGAATCATGATGGCGAGGACGTTCTTGCGTCCCACCAAGCCGCCGTAAAAAAAGGCGAGGCCGGGCGTCATCAGCATGACCAGGCTGGTGCATAAAATCATGAAACCTGTATTGCCAGTATCGAGATGCAACATGGAATCTCTCCTGGAACCAAAATGTATTTAGGACGGCCGACCACTCGGTTCAAAACCGAAAAACAAGAGGGATCGGAGCCAGCACGAAGTTCCACGACACGAAGGCCGGAGGACGACAGAATCTTGGTACCGAAGCGTCCCCGGGTGTCGCAGAAAAGAGACCGCTAAGAAAGAGCGATTGGTCCGAATCGCTGAGCGGCGGACCGAATGATTACAGCGTGAAAGACGGTCTCCCGCAGCTTACTCGGATAAGGAGAACCTCCAGTCTTCCAATCTAGAAGGGTATGCTCCGGGCAGAAGGAAGTTCTGTGAGGCGCGTCACCTCTGCTGGTGCTGAAGTGCACGGGAACATCGCGCCGCGCTTGTCTCAACGAGGCGATTCAATCAACTGAGATTTGATTCCGTTCCACGCGCCGCCGCGCCGTTGACTTCAGTCCCAGTGTGAGCCTAAGATTTGTTGTAGGGGGAAGGAGCATTCTCCCATGACGAACCCACCATCGCCCGGGATTTGCTCGTCCACCCGCGAGCGTGGAACGAAACTGAAAACCTTTCTCACTGCCGTGATGAGTGTTCTCAGCATTCTTGTATTTGGGCTGGGAGCCGTACGGCAAAATGTGCTCTGGTTGTGGATAGGATTCGTCTGTTCCCTGGTTTCGGGAGTCTTTGTTCAACCATTTCTCGACCGCATAAAGAATGACGTTGCATCCGGTCGCAGGTGAGAAAACACTCCCGATTCAGCAGACGAAACCGAGCAGCCCGGTCCGGCGGCTAACTCATCGATTTCTCCGATGATGCCTTCGGGCTGGCCCACGGGATTACTTCTGGCTGTCACCCATCGCGCCGATTGAACTCGATTTCATCTCCGATTGGTGTCCCCAGGAGTTGTGCAACCAACCGTAGCCCCTAAATTACGATAGTCTGAATGCTTGGCTCTCGCTGGGGATTGCCATCATTCATGCAATTCCACAGATTGGAGCGGCTGCGTACTTCATGTCGAGGCAAAGTTTGCGTCCGTTGCGCAAACTGGTACAGTGACAATCTGCAATCATGAATTCGAAAATCCTTGTCAGTGGAGTCTCGGGGCCGATCGGGGCCGATCTGGTTCCTTCTCTCCGTAGCAATGGAAGTTCCGTGGTCAGGCTAGTACGCGGCAAGGCGACTGGCGAGGACCAGATCTCCTGGGATCCCGCAGTCCCGTTGGCGCCACAGGCCGTTTCAGGCTTCGACGCTGTCATTCACCTTGCGGGCGAAAGTATTTTCGGACGATGGACCGACGCCAAGAAGTCGAAGGTAAGAAACAGCCGCGTGGTGGGGACATTCAATCTCGCGTCGGCGCTGGCGCAAGCTGAAGAGAAGCCGAAGATTTTTGTTTGCGCATCCGCCATCGGCTACTACGGCAATCGCGGCGACGAACTCTTGCGCGAAGAGAGCGCCCCGGGAACGGGATTTCTCGCGGAGGTATGCCAGGATTGGGAAGAAGCGACGACTCCTGCCGTGCAGGCCGATATTCGCACCGCACATATCAGGACAGGGGTTGTGCTCAGTCCAAAGGGCGGTGCGTTGAGAGCGATGCTGACGCCCTTCAAGCTCGGCCTTGGCGGCCAGATCGGGAACGGGCAGCAGTGGATGAGCTGGATCGATGTGCGGGATATGGTGGGAGCGATTCACCACATTTTGAAGAACGACCTGATCCAGGGACCGGTGAACCTGGTCGCGCCGAAACCAGTCAGAAACGCAGAGTTCACCAAAACACTGGCCAGCGTGCTGTCGCGTCCGGCAATTTTCCCGTTGCCGGCATTCGCGGTGAAGCTAGCATTCGGAGAGATGGGCGAAAATCTCTTGCTCGGAGGCCAAAAGGTGGAACCCGGCGAGCTGATCTCGAGTGGTTATCCCTTTCGATATCGCGAACTGAGGGCGTCGCTGGAAAGAATGCTGAGAAAGAGTACTGACGCCAACCATGGCCTGTGACCGCCATCACGGAATGTTTGGGGTCCGCCTGGCGAGGTGGTGAGTTGGTCAATACCGAGGAAGTGGAGCGCGGCGATTCTGTTTTCTGTTTGTCCGGAGTGGCACCTCTCGCCCACGCCGCCAGCCAGCCTTCGCCTTCGCCCGCGGCCACGACCACCGGTCAACCGGGTCAGCCCATGCAGAATCACTCCTGCTGCAACAACGAGAAATGCGGCGGGAAGTGCGCGGACAGTTCGGCCACTCGCTTATCCTCGGGAGCCGGCAAATCGGCTCCCCTAATCCTAATCCAAGGGCCTCTGCCGCTTAGCCGGGGCTCTGTTCTTCAATAAAGAATCGAGAGTGGAGGATTCAGTTGGGCTCCGAGCGGTGCATCTCTTCCTGCAGTTTCTGCAATAGCTCGGCGCGCTGCTCGGTGCTCAATTCCCGCCGCAGTTCTTCCAACGCAAGCGCCACGATGTGGTAATGGTGCACTCCCGCATACTTGGGATCCGTTGTGATATCGAGCCACAGCTTGTGCATGAGTTCGACATCCTGGGGGCGCAGGCGCGGATTGTGCGGGCCAATGGCGTACTCACGAACCGCTCCGTCCGGAGCGCAGACTTCCAGAGTCAGGCGGGGACGGGGCTCGGGCAAGCGCTCCCAGGCATCCCCCAAGAGCTTGGCTTGCTCATCGGCGGTAAGTTTGTTCGAGAGCCCGCAGACGACACGACTGGAATCAAGCCGCTGCGCGGTGACCATAATCGCTTCGAACACATCGGTCGCGGGCACCACCAGAAGAGAAATCGGCTTACCTTCTTTTTCAGCGACGGCCACGGCTGCGGTGAAGAGTTCCTGCTCGTAGTGGTCGAACACCTGACTGGCTTCAAGAACCGCACTGCCGCTGAAACTGTGCTCGCGATGGTACAGCCGTGCGCTCATCACCACCACATCCTGGTTGACCGTATTGGTATGGCCCAGGATGTGGCGCAGGTAATAGAGATTGCGGGGGTCCCGGACCGCGACCAGAATGTTTCCCGGGCGCACACCCATGGCGCCGCTGCCCAGTTCCTGATTGCCATAGACGCGAAACTGATCGAGTTGCTCCGGTTTGCCGTGGCGCTCCCTGGTGACATGGCGTTCAGAGACGGTGAAGATAGTGAAAAATACGCCGCTGAAGATCACTCCCGCTATCGTGGCTTCGTACTTGGTAAACAAGTTCACCACGGCCGTGATCAGAAGCACGCCCGAAATAAGGATCAAACCGACCGGGATTTCAGTCTTGCCGATATGCAGATTGCCTGGGACCTTCCATGCGCGATTCTCCGGCTCGGTGAAGCGCAGAACGAGCACCGCGATGGACTTCATGGCGAAGCTCCAGATCACGCCGAAAGCGTAGAGCGCGGCCAGTACGTACACGTTGCCCAGGCTGAGGAAGATGACGAGCAGTTGCATCCCTATGATCAGGTTGATGATGCGGTAGCTGGTCCCGTAGCGATTGTGCGGCTTCTGGAACCAACTGGTAAGCACTCCGTCTTCCGCCACCCGATTTAGAACGCCATTCGCACCCACGATGGAAGTATTCTGGGCGCCGGCAAGAATCAGCACACCCACCAGCACGACGAAGGCGTGAAACAGCAACTTCAAACTCTCAGGCCCAGCCAGATACATGGCGATGCCGCCAATGAGGTTGGCGAAGTAGTCCGGCCGAACGTTGTCAGGGATGATCATCACCGCAAAGAACGAAACCAGGGAGGTGAACAGCAGGCTGTAAACGAAGATCACCAGCCCGGTCTTCTCCAGGTTTTTCAGCTTGGGATGTTCGATCTCACGATTGACCTGAGCCAGAGTCTCCTCGCCACTCATGGCCAACACGGAATGGCCGAAGCCCACAAAAAGGATGATCCAGGTGATATGGCTGAACCAGGTTCGGTTCAGCCAGCCCAGCGATTCTTTATTGAGCGGGACCACTCCGGCATGCAGCGGGTTCGGAGGCAACTGGACAGGCGCCCGCAAAACCGTGATGGTGCACCAGACGAGCAGAATTACCACCATCACCGTGGTGATGGCCATGATCTGCAGCGCCTTCTGGCTGGACTCGTGCATGCCCTGCGTGTTCTTCCACCAAAAATAGAGCACCACGATGACGGCCAATCCCGCGGCGAAATGGTCGTCGGAGAAATGCAGAGGGCGGTGTAGATACACCCCCATGTCTTTGATAAAGCCCGCCAGGTATTGCCCGGCAGAGACTGCGCTAATCGGTCCGGTCAGCACATAGTCGAAAAGCAAGGCGGAGACGGAAAATTTGGCTAAAGTTCCCCCCATGGCCTCTTTAACCACGCGGTAGACGCCACCACGAACGAACATGCTGCTGGATTCGATGTACAGCGCCCGCACTGCATAGCTGAACAGCATGACCGCGAGGATGAACCAGGGAGCGCTCTTGCCAATCACCTTTTCGGCGTCGCCTCCGGCGTAGTAAGCGGACGATGCGAGGTCGGAGAGAACGATGGCGGAGGCTCGCCAGAAAGAGATGAAGGTCAACATCACCGTGGTGGCGACGAAGACCTTTATGGCGGGTTTGGAACCTTCAACGGACGTTGCCATGCTTTAAAGAAGTGCCCGCACTCACAAGGGATAAGCTTCGAAGATAGCACAGCCAAGGCGGTTCGAGCGCATCCGGGCCTTCGCCCGTAGCGGTAAGAAGTTCGTTGCCAGTTTACTTGTCGGAGGTCGGCGCAGGCTTCTTGGGCGCAAGGTAGGTATGCGTGATACGGTCGTGCCAGCATAAGGAGTCTTCGTCCAGGAAAACCCAGAGATAACCCATGCCCAGAGAAATGGCCGACAGGTATGAGGCCAGTACGCGCCAGCGGCGAAGGCTCCGGCCGGCGGAGCTTCCGTCAAAACGAGTCAGTTCGAGTCGTGCCCAGTGCAGCCCCGGCGTGATGCCTGCGTAAACCATGAGCAGATATTGGTAGGCTGCCCAAAGTAGTGCGGCAAGTCCGCCGACAAAGCAGATCATTTGTAGTCTTGGAGGCTGGATCGCAGTCAATTTCCAGAAAACAAATCCGAAGAGCGCGCAGGCCGCAACGATAATGACATCGTCGATCAACGCCGACAACAATCTTCGACCTAGCGGCGCGCCCTGCAGCGGTATATCGATACCCGGACGTTTCTCCATCTCGGGCGGCTGTGGGGGCTCGATCGTGATTCCGCCAAGAGCCGGAGGCGGGGGGGCGAATTCCGGGGCCTCCAGGATCCGAGGACGGCTCATCACCGGCTCTGCCAGTTGATCGAGCGGAACCGGGGGCGGAGTCCAGGAACGCGGAAACTCGATGATTCTCCCGGTGACCGAGCCGGTAACAGCGGTGTCATCCGAGAAATCGTCAGCCGGTTCGACCTCACGGCGCGATCCCGAAGTCTCCAGCACGCTCTCGGTTTCCGCCAAGTTGCGCGGCTCGACGCCGACCACTGGTTTGCTCATCGGGTACTCGTCTAAGGCCAGTGCGTGGTGGGAACCGGGCTGCGTAAAAGGAGAAGGAGGCGCTGAGGCGCGAATGGCATCGTCCCCCTCGAAGCGCAGGAGCAGTGACGGATAGCGCGGAGGGCGCGGCTTACGGCGCGACTGATACCGATTCAGCCGAGCCGCCAGTTCCAGCCGCCACCCTGAGGAATCTGCGGGTGTGCGCTCGTCAACAACCCCGGGCAAAGCAGCATCAACGAGCGATTGGGGATTGGACTCGCAATCTTCCCCGGCTGCCAGCGCTGCCGGCGAAGCTTCAGCAGAGGAAATCGCGTCGGGACCTCCAACCCATCCGGACGAAGCAATGGAGCTCTCCTGAGAGAAGCAACGGCAGATGTCACCGCATCGCGAACAAGGCATGAATCAGTCTTAGGGCACCAGAAGTCGGAGTTACCCGGATAACCGCGAAGAGCACGATGGAATCCAACCCATCAAGCGGCTTTGCCTCTTGGGGCTCAGCCGTGCTAAGTTCACGACGACTGCTGCCGTTGGAAGCTTCCGAGCGCTTCTTGGATGCGCTTCGGATGCTCGCTTTGCAATGATCTTTTTCCGATGACTCTTCGCAACAGATTCCTTATCACGGCGGCGATGCTTTGTCACCTGCTTGTCGTGCCGCCGTTAGTAACCAGCCAGTTGCCGCCTGCCGATACATCCTCTGCCGATGCGCAGTCCAAGGAGTCGCCGAAAAAAACCGCAGCGTCTCCGACTACGCCTTGCGGCCGCGCCTTTGCAGAAGAGGCCAACAACCATCCCACCGTTTGCGCCATTGAGCAAGAAAGGGAGGGCGTTATTTACAAACTGCACGGCGCGGTTGAAATTTACTATGAAAGTTATGTTCTGAAGTCCGACGAAGCCACTTTCAACTCTGACACCCATGAAGCCACGGCGAGTGGGCACTTTGCACTGGACGGTGGTCCCAACGACGACCACATCCGCGCCTCTCACGGCACTTATAACTTTGCTCTGGAAACGGGCAAGTTTTACCTTGTGATCGGAACCACGGGCCTTCGATTCCGCGCCAATCGACCCATCCTCACTTCCACCGCTCCTTTTGCGTTCACCGGCAAAGTTGTCGATAAGACTAGTCCGACGCATTACCTCGTCTACGACGGCACCATCACCACCTGCGAACTGCCCGATCCCAAGTGGCTGTTCGATGCGCGCAAGGTGGACGTTGACGTAGGCGGCAACGCCAAAATCTATCGCAGCACCTTCGACTTGCACGGCATCCCCATTCTCTGGCTTCCCTACGCCACGCATCCCGTGGAGAAGGAATCCCGCCAGTCCGGGTTTTTGATGCCGTCCATAGGTCACTCTTCCACCAACGGCTACGAAATAGGCGACGCCTACTATTGGGCCATCAACCGAATGATGGACGCCACCCTCGGTGCCGAGTACTTTTCCTTACGCGGCGGGTCGCAGCGGGGCGAGCTTCGGGTCCGGCCCAGCGAGACTTCCTTCGTGGACCTGAATTACTTCGGAGTAATTGACCGGGGCATTGGCACTCCTCCGCTCAGGGAAGGCGGCGAAAATGCCCGCCTGAACGCTGCCGGAAACATCGACGGCTTCCGCGGAGTCGCCAACATCGATTATTTGAGTTCATTTCTCTTCCGCCTAGCCTTCAACGAGGTTTTTACCCAGGCGGTTTATTCCGAGGTGAAATCGCAGGCATTTCTGTCCAAATCCGCCGGTGGCTTTAGCGTGAATGGATTTGCGGAGCGTTACCAGAATTTCCTGGGCACCACGCCCGGTCAGGTGATCACCATACTGCACACCCCCAGCTTCGATTTTTCCGGCGTTGATCTCCAGTTATGGCACACACCTCTCTACTGGTCGTTTGCCGCCTCGGGTACCGGATTGTCGCGAAGCGAGCCCGTGGAGTGTTCTACAGTAGGCGTGCTTCAGTCGTGCACGGCGGCGTTCCGTACAGCGAACCTGGTCGGGAGATTCGATCTGAACCCGCAGATCTCTTTGCCCTTGCTATTCAAAGGATGGTCTTTGCGCTCCGATCTGACTCTTCACGAAACTTATTACACCCAAAGGCTGGTGGGAGAGAATGGGGCGAACCCAGGACAGGCCATCGACGATCCCACTGATCGCCACGCGGTTGAAACAGTTGTGGAGCTTCGTCCGCCCGTACTCGAGCGCGTTTTCGACAAAGAGTTTTTGGGAAGAAAGTGGAAGCACGTTATCGAACCCCGCGCCGTCTACCGTTTCGTGACCGGCGTAAACAACTACAACAACGTTCTGAAATTCGACGAGCGCGACATCCTGAGCGACACCAACGAAGTGGAGTATGGTTTCGTGACTCGTCTCTATGCCAAGCGCACTTCGGACAAGCCCGAGGATTGCAATTCGATGATGACGGCGCTCACGGTTGGCGGTGCGGCGCCGGAATCAACCATCCCGTGGCAGCGTACAAACCCCTTCGCCAGTCGGGGCTGCCAGCCGGGGCCCCCGGTGCGCGAGCTTGTGACCTGGGAGCTAGCCCAGAAGTATTTCCTCGATCCCACTTTCGGGGGGACCTTGATTCCCGGCCAACGCAACGTATTTACTACGACCATCGATCTCACCGGAATCGCTTTCCTTACCGAACCGCGCCATCTCTCGCCTCTGGTCTCGCGATTGCGCGTCGAGACCAGCGCTCGCACCGACGCCGAATGGGATATGGATTACGACTTCCAGCACAACCGCGTCAACGCGAGCACCCTGCTGCTCAACTATCACATCGGTCAAGTAACCGTCGGCGGGGGAGACGCCATCTTGGAGATACCGGGTCAGACGTTGACTTCGTCCTCCGGTGCGACTTCTTCCCTAGGTTCGGCCCAACCCGCCCGTTTCAACCAATTTCGTGCCGCCCTTGGATACGGAAGCGTTAACAAGCGCGGCTTCAGCGCCGCCGGAAGTTTTGGCTTTGACGCCGACGTCAACCAGCTGCAGTTCGTCAGTGCGCAGGCCACTTACAATTGGGATTGCTGCGGCATAACCGTGGAGTATCGCACTTACACGGTTGCCAATGTGCGCAACGAAAACCTCTTTCTCGTCAACTTCACTCTGGCGAACATCGGCAGCTTCGGCAGCTTGCGGCCACAAGGCCGGCTCTATTGACAAATTTCGCGTCATCGCCGGAATCCGCGAAAGCATCTAAGCCTGCTAACATGACTCCTATGTTGGCCGTAACGAAGGAGCTCGGGCCTAAGCACGCTCAACTGCGCGATCGTCTGGGCAGGCTGGGACGCGTCCTCGTTGCCTACTCGGGCGGCGTCGACTCCGCCTACCTGGCCTGGGCGGCTCGCCAGGCGTTGGGAGATAGGATGCTGGCGATCATCGCCGACTCTCCGAGCCTGGCTCGTACGCAACTCTCCGACGCCATCGCCTTCGCCAAAGAGCAGGCAATCCCGTTGGAGGTAGTCGCGAGCTCGGAACTGAATCGCCCGGAATACGTCCGCAACGATTCGCAGCGCTGCTTCTTTTGCAAGGATGAACTGTTCACGCTGATGCAGGAACTGCGCCAGGCACGCGGCTTCGACGCCATCGCCTACGGCGTAAACCTGAACGATCAGGGTGACTTCCGGCCCGGCCAGAAGGCGGCGGCCGATCACCACGTTGTGGCGCCCCTTCTCGATGCCAATCTCAGCAAGGATGAGATTCGCACGCTGGCTCGTGACGCTGGACTGCGGATCTGGGACAAGCCCGCCTCTGCCTGCCTTTCGTCTCGCATCGAATACGGCCGTCCGGTTACGCGGGAGGCGCTCGCTGTCGTGGAAAAAGGAGAAGACGCGCTTCGCGCTCTGGGTTTCCGCCAGCTTCGCGTCCGTCATCATGGAGAGATCGTACGTATCGAAATTTCCCGCGACGAGTTGTCGCGCGCACTCGACCCCACCATGACGGCGCAGTTCACGAAGATTTTCAAAGCTTTGGGCTTCAAGTTTGTCACCCTTGATCTTGAGGGCTTTCGATCTGGCTCGATGAACAACCTACTCGCGCCCGAGGATTTGCTTCGACGAACCGGCTGACACTGCGGCCTTCAATTCACGCATAATAGCTGGTGATGCGCACTTCTGCTTACTCCGCCTTCGACGGGGCTGTGAGATAATCAACGTTGAACTCCCCATGTTCAGGCGGTTCTTGGTGACTCTATTTCGGCGCTCATTTCTCCTGCTGCTCACCGTTTGTCTCGGCTGCGCGGCTCAATCCGTTTCCCCCGAGTTAGCTCAGAAAATCGAGCGCCAGGTCCGTTCTTACTACAAGGTTCCCGCCGAGCTCAAAGTCCTTGTGGGGCCTGCTTCAGCGAGTTCCGACTTTCCCAACTATGACTCCGTGGTGGTTACCATCGACAACGGAGAGAAAAAGCAGGATTTGAAGTTTTTGATTTCCAAGGATCATGCTTCCATGATGCGCATGGTCAAGTTTGACCTGAACAAAGATCCCTACGCCGACACGATGAGCAAGATCGACATGAATGGCCGGCCCACCCGTGGAGCGAAGTCATCCAAGGTCGTCGTGGTCAACTTCGATGACTTCGAATGCCCATTCTGTTCGCGCATGCATCAGGAACTGTTTCCGGAAATTCTGAGGGAATATGGCGACCGCGTCACCTTCGTTTATAAGGATTACCCGCTGGTGGAGATTCATCCCTGGGCGACCCATGCTGCCGTAGACGCGAACTGTCTGGCCGCGCAGAACGTCGATAGCTACTGGGATCTCGCCGATTACATTCATGCCAACCAGCACGAGGTTAGCAACGAAAAAACGCCGGCTGCACGCATGGATGCGCTCGACCGCCTGACGCTGTTGCAGGGACAGAAGCACAACCTTGACATCGTCAAGTTGCAGTCTTGCATCAAGGCACAGGACGATAGCGCGGTGAAGGCATCCATGAAAGAGGCGGAGGGTGTTGGAGTGGAAGCCACCCCGACGCTATTCGTCAACGGGGAAAAAGTCGACGGAGCTGTGCCTCTGAATGAACTGCGCGCCGCGCTGGACCGTGCTCTGAAAGATGCCAATCTGCCTGTGCCCAATCATGCGTCGGCATCGGCGGCACCAGCCGCTAAGTGATTTCCCGAAGTCGCGATAAACTTAGTTGGCAGTGCGACCAAACATTAGGAGAGAACATATTTTGAAAAGAACTCCCGAATATGCCCGGCTCGCGGCATTACTGAGTGCTGCCTTTTTGCTGGCGTCGCTGCTGGGCTGCAAGTCCCAAGTCAGCGGGGACGTAATGGCCACCGTGGATGGCAGCAAAATCTTCCGCTCCGACGTCGACAAATATTACGACAATCAGGTGGCCAGCGCGCAGCAAGCGCCCACCGGCGAACAAGCCACGATCCTGAGGCTCAACATTCTTCACCAGTTGATTGACGACAAGATGGTCATGCGACGCGCCGAAAAGCTCGGCCTGCTGGCCACCGAAGAGGAGGTCGACCGCAAGCTGAATGAGATCAAGTCGCCTTACACGCAGGAGGAATTCGATCAGCGCCTGAAAGAAAAAAAGATCACGCTGGAAGACTTCAAGCGTGACATTCGTAGCTCGATCACCGTCGAAAAGGTGATGAACAAAGAAGTGTCATCGAAGATCAACGTTACCGACCAGGACATCAACAACTATTTCGCGGCGCACAAGTCCGAATTCAACCTCATCGAACCGCAATACCACCTGGCCCAGATTTTCGTTACTCCCACGCCCAACCCGCAGGTCCACAACCAGAATAACAAAGCGCAGAACGAGGCCGATGCGCGCAAGAAAATACAGATGATTGCCAACCGGCTGGATAGTGGCGACGATTTCGCAACGCTCGCCATGAACTACTCGGAAGACCCGGAAACTTCCGGGAACGGCGGCGATCTGGGAACGGTTCCTGAGTCCTCGTTGCGCAACACCGATCCAACCACCCGCGATACCGTGCTGAAGCTAAAGCCCGGGCAGTATAGTTCGATCATCACCCTCACGAATCCCGCGAATAAGCAAGCCGTGGGATTTCGCATCGTCAAACTGGTGTCAAAGGAACCGGCGGGGCAACGGGACTTGTCTGATCCTCGGGTGCAGCAAGCGATTCGTTCCCAGCTGCATGACCGGCGCGAACAGCTGCTGAAAGCCGCGTACTATGAAGTGCTGCGCGACTCCGCCAAGGTTGAGAATTACTACGCCAAGAAAATACTTGATAGCAATGGACTGATCAATTAGGAAGATTCAGGGGAGGGAGATTTCCGGGAGACGCCGGCGGGGGCGTTCCGGAATCTTATTCCAAGAGTCTCACTCGACAATCGCGAGCACATCGCCCGCATTCACAGCCGCGCCTTCTTTCACCAAGATTTTCTGGAGGATGCCTTTCTTCGGCGATTTGATTTCGTTCTGCATTTTCATCGCCTCGACCACGGCCACGGGCGCGCCCAGTTCCACTTCGTCTCCGTCATGCAGCAGCAGGCGGACTACCTTGCCGGGCATTGGAGCGACGATTTTCTTCGGACCCTTGTCGTCCCCGGTCCTTGCACGGCCACGCAGGGAGCGAGGATCGCGGACTTCGGCAGCGAACCGCGTGCTGCCCACCCATAAATGCAGTTCGTTCGCAACTCTCTCCGACTTGATCTCATACGCGCGATTCCCGATACGAAGCGAAAGCACATCGGGTCGCGCGAGAATGGCATCCACTTCAACTTCTAACCCATCCAGACGACAAGTCCAGCGAGCCTCGGCTCGGTTGAGGTCGAGCCGGTACTTCTTGCCGTCGATGGTCACGTCGTAGAGCATAAGCCACCAGTTGCGAGCTGCGGGTAAGACCTAGCGAAGTCCTTCCCGCCGGCCTACCGTCTTCCAATTCGAAGCCGGGTTGTCATCTACCGAACCGCACCCCGCCGCGCCCTCACCCGCAGCGGCTGCTGCCACGCCGAGCGCGGCAAACATACCAGCGGCAATGGCCGCTACCTCGGCCGCCTTCGAATCCAGCTTCTTATCTTCCGGCCGCTTCAACATGCGGTCGAGAAAGCCGGTATCAAGCCTGGCCGCACGGAAATCCGGGTCACGCAGGATACGCCGGAACAACGAAATGTTCGTCTTGATCCCGCCCACAAAGTACTCGTTAAGAGCTCGCGTCAGCCGCGAGATCGCCTGGTTGCGATCGGTCCCGTATCCGATCAGCTTGGCCAGCAGCGGATCGTAATCAATGGGCACGCTCCACCCCTCGTACATGCCACTATCGCGGCGTATCCCCGGTCCGGATGGGGCCAGAAGAAGAGTGATCCTGCCGGGACTGGGGAAATAATTATTGTCGGGGTCCTCGGCATAGATACGGCATTCGATGGCATGTCCGCGGAGGCGCACATCATCTTGCCGGAAAGGTAACTTCTCGCCCGCCGCAACCCGAATCTGCAGGTGAACGAGATCCAGCCCGGTGATGAGTTCCGTCACGGGATGCTCCACCTGCAAGCGCGTGTTCATCTCCAGGAAATAAAAATTCTTCTGCTGATCGACCAGGAACTCGACCGTGCCCGCATTCGTGTAAGCTGCGGCTTGCGCGACCCGAACCGCAACCTCTCCCATCCTGCGGCGCATGTCTGGGTCGACGACCGGCGACGGCGCCTCTTCTAATACTTTTTGATGGCGCCGCTGCAGTGAGCATTCGCGCTCACCGAGATAAACCGTATTGCCGTGCTCGTCGGCCAACACCTGCATCTCAATGTGCCTGGGATTGATGATGGCCTTCTCGATATAAACTTCGCTGTCCGCGAAGGAGCGTTCGGCCTCGCTGCGAGCGCCCTCGAGTGACGACTTCAGTTGATCGGCAGCGTGCACCAGCCGCATGCCCTTGCCGCCGCCACCCGCTGCGGCTTTCAACATTACCGGATAGCCGATTCTTGCCGCCACCTGCGCGGCTTCCTCGAACGATTCGACGCCCCGCGATGTACCCGGAACAAACGGCACCCCAGCTTTTTCCATGGCCTGCCGCGCCCGGGTCTTCGATCCCATCGCATCCATGGCGGCTGCGGTTGGGCCAATGAATTTCACTCCTGCATCGACACAGGCCTGCGCGAACTTCGCATTCTCGGAAAGGAATCCGTAGCCGGGATGAATTGCGTCCGCACCCGACCGGCACGCGACATCAAGAATTTTGGGAATGTTGAGATAGGATTCGGAGGCTGCAGCGGCTCCGATGGGATACGCCTCATCCGCTTTGCGCACATGAAGCGCGGCGCGGTCCACATCCGAGTAAACTACCACCGCAGCAATCCCCATCTCGTGGCACGCGCGCAGCACGCGTACCGCGATCTCACCTCGATTGGCGATCAGTATTTTCTTGAACATTCAAGGTCGCCCGTGGAATGGCCTCCGACGAACTCACGATTCTACCGGAGATTTCCTGCCGGCAGCGCCCCTACTTATTCTCTTTCCCATTACGGCGTCACCCAGAAGTGTGACCCGCATTCCATTCAAGAAGCTCTTTGAGGGCTAGCCCGCCTCCCGATTTGCAGGAGCAAGAACGCGGTCAGGATCATCAATTCGGGCTCCATGGGGTGACGGTAGCGCGCGTGGGGATACACGAAGTAGTACGTGGTCGGGTAGGTCAGGATCAGTCCGGCGAAGAGCCACGCGCCGAATTTCTTCTGGCGCAGGGCGCGACCCGAGCCCCAAATCGCCAGCACCGACCACGCGAGAAATAACGAATTGCGAAAGTCCCAAGGAACACTACTGTCACTCGGCTTGGGGACCCCGTTCCAGAAATAAAAAAATCGTTTTGAGCTGATCACCGCGAAGCGCCCGGGATTCTCCCTGACCCATTCAAAAGCCATCTGCTTACAGTCCTCTGCGTAAGCCAATTCGCCCATGCGTTGGAACTTCTCAAGCTCCGGCTTGTTGAGATTGGGTTGAAGAGTGGCGATCAGCATGCCGTCAGCCATCTTGTTGTTGCCCAGGCGAAACTGAAGCCCAAAATCGTCGCGCAGAAAAACGAAGCGACCGAACACTTCGTAATTTCGGACGACCCATGGTGAAAGGATAAGAAAGAAAATCGCTGAGGCGAACCCGACGCCAGCCAACGAGGGCAGACCATTCTTGAATCGCTGCCGCCATATCCAGAGGCCACAGAATGGAAGGAATGCTAGCATCGCCGGATTGGCCAGCGCCCCCACCCCCCAGAGTCCCGCAAAGATAATCCAGCCCCGGAAGCCGTGCCACTCCGGCAGTTCCAATGCCACCAGAAAGATTAGACTCAAAATAAGCGGAGTGAAAGTAGTGTCCCAAATCCAGTGAATCGACCAGTACCAAATGTAAGGATTGAATGCCCATCCCCGCGCAGACCAAATCGCGACGCGCTCGCCGAATGTTCGCTGCGCAATCATAAAAATCGGAAGCGTCGTGAGTGCCGCGAAAAGGCAATTGATCGTCAGCAAAACCCATGCCGACGCGTAGGTATAAATACCAAAGATCCTGAAGACTCCCGCCATCAGATACGGATAGAGCGGAGGTTCCCACGCCGTCGGTCCGGTGCTGCCTCCGTACGGATTGCTGAAACCCTGTCCCAGGGCGATAGAACGGGCGACGCGCCCCATCTCCCAGCCAAAGCCGAAGTGATCTTCCTGTGGCCGCGTGCGATATTCACGGAACACTCCGATCATTGCTACCTGGAGAACCAACGACCAGAGGACGATCCAGAACACAGACTTGGGTATCGGCGGGAGGGACGGTTTATCCATCGAGCGGAAGTGTATCAGGGGACCGAACTACGGCTAAAACTTGCCGCCGTAATTATTCTGGCGACAGGCGAACAGAACTCACGGGAAATGGAGGTCGGGGTTTCGCTCCGGCGAACTTTGTCCATCGGGCAGCGCGAATGAAGCGATAGCGAAGTAGCGTCCAAATGGCGAGCCAGCCATCGGAATGACGGATCTTCTTGCCTTCCCCCGCGGAGCGCGGAGAATACTGAATGGGCACTTCAGCAATCTTTTCCCCCATCCTGGAGAGTTTCGCAGTCACTTCCGGGCAAAACTCGAAACGATGACACTCCAAACGAACTCGTGTAATCAGCGACCGCCGAAACACTTTGTAACATGTCGCTTCGTCGTGGATTCCAGCCCCGTAAAGCACATTGGCAAGATGAGTCAGAAGTTTTGCCCCGAGAAAAAATCGTAGTCCGCGCGCTGGACGGTCCGGGCGCACGCCGTAGACTACGTTCGCTTGGCCAAGTTCCAAAGGACGCAGGAGGGCAGGATAGTCCTGCGGATCGTATTCAAGATCCGAATCCTGAATCAACACGAATTCACCGCGCGTGTATTCGAGGGCAGTGCGGATGGCCGCGCCTTTGCCGAAATTCTTCTCATGGAAAACTACCGTCACATCCTCGGCAAGCAACATGGATTGAAGTTTCTCGCGCGTGCCATCGGTGGAACCATCATCCACAATGATGATTTCCTTGCTCACCGGAGAGGCATGGATGGCCTGCAGTAACTCGTCCAGGTGCGCTGCCTCGTTATAGACAGGGACGATCACGGAGACGCACCCGGCCCAGGGGTCACTCATTGTGCGCGCGGCGATACGTGGGGATGCTTCCAATGACGCTACACTCATCATGCGAAAGCGAGGCATGCACTATGCTCGCCTAATTGTGGGTGCCCTTTCTCTCTAGCATATTATCATTTGGGTTCTGCACCGCTGCCCGACGACCCATGCTGCCTTTGACGGCCCTTACCAACGAGGACGCAGGCGACTCCCCGACCGAGACGCTGGCGCGTCCGCACTGGACACATGTTTCAATCGGCACGCTGTCCTTCCTGGTAGTGGTTGCTGGGGTGCTGCGTTTCCTGTTTCTCGCGCGAAAAGGTTTTTGGTTCGATGAGTGCTTCAGCGTGGAAGTCGCCCGTCTTCGCTGGAGTGACTTTGGGCGTTTGTTGTGGCGACGCGAAGCCAACATGTCGCTGTATTACCTCCTGTTGCGTGGGTGGTTGCACTTTGGCTCGAGTCCATTTTTTATTCGCAGCTTGTCGGCAATCATTTCCCTTATAACTTTGCCTGCAGTTTTCTGGCTGGCTTGCAAGCTGTTTGACCGGCGGGTGGGGCTGATCGCGGTTGCGCTGATCAGTAGCAACGCATATCACATTCGCTATGCGCAGGAGGCACGCAGCTACTCGCTTTTTGCGCTGCTAGCCACGCTATCGAGCGGATTGTTCGTCGCGGCTTTGCGAGAACCGGCGCGGCGTATCCGTCTTGGTTATGTGCTCAGCAGCGTTCTTGCGGTTTACACTCACCTGTATGCAATGTTGTTGCTGGCTGCTCAGTGGTTATCGGATCGAAGAAGCGCGCCGGACCAAGCTCTGCGGCGAGCCTGGATTTTGATTGGAGCGGCGTCGTTGCCTCTCGTGGTCTTTGCAGCCAAGACCGGCGCCGGACCAATTCGATGGATTCAAAGGCCCGGACTTCATGACATCGTCGACTTTGCAGAACGTATCTCAGGAAACGACGGATTCGTCCTCCTGCTGATCTACGCGGCGGCTTGTGGAGCTGCGATTGTGCCGACAAACCAACTCCCGTTGATGTTCCGCAGCGAGGTTAGCTGGGAAATCTGGCGTCTCCGCTTTTTATCGATCTGGCTGGTGCTTCCGGTTGCGCTTTCTGTGCTGCTGTCGCTGGCGCGTCCTATTTTCTTGGGACGCTACTTCATCTTCTGCCTGCCCCCGCTGGTGATTCTGGCTGCTGCCGGTCTTCGAAAGCTGCGTTCCGCATGGCTTCTGGGAGTGTGTCTTACGGCTATACTTTTGCTTTCGCTGCAGGGAACATTTTCTTATTACGATCACGATTTCGATCTGGAGCGGGATGGGTCGGAGGCTGCGACAAACTACGTCCTTGATCACGCGCGACCGGGCGATGCCATTTTGTTTTGCATCGCGGAGGCGCGCGTGCCTTATGAATTTTTCAAAGGGACCCGCGCACGAGCGTTATCCAGCGCCGAGCCTGAAATCATTTTTCCACGTCACCGGGAGCAGCTTGACTATCACGACTTCGCGGGTAATCCAACGGCGGAACTCGTGCGCTCGCTGTCCAGTCGCTACTCGCGGGTGTGGCTGGTGCTGATGAGAAACGGAACTCCCGGGCATCCGGACGCCACCACAATAATGCTCGATCAGACTTTGGATGGGTCATTTCCCTACGTTGCGCAAACGGTATTTCCTCAGGTGGAGGTGAGGCTTTACAGCAAGCCTTAACGGCTTGCGGCGCCTTTCCTGTGTAGGCGCGAAATTGCTGACGGCGAAATCAAGAGAGGAGAGCCAGCGTTGTCCGCCCCGCACCGAATTGCTTCGGCTGATCTTGCTTCGGCTGGTCTTACTTCGGTTGGTCCATGGTGATGCCTTGGGCTCCGGGCTGCTTCTCGGCTTTGGCTTTCTTGGTGCTGAGGGTCTTGTCCACCCACTGGTCGGCGGTTTTCAGATCTTCCTGGCGAGTGGCGGGGTCATCGCATTCGACATCGGCCTTTTCGCGATACATCAGATTCAAATAGGCCATGGCATCGTCGTAGTCAGGACGAAGCTGGATCGCTTTGTTGAGGCTGTCGATGCCTTCGGTTATGGCAGGCATGTTTTTGGCTTTCAACTCTTCGCAAACTTTCTTCTGATCTTTATTCTTGGCGTTCAGATTCTCGTCCGGTTTTATGCCTAGTTTGGCGCGCTCTTCCATGCGCGGCTGGTAGCAGGCGGTCCAATCGATGACGCCAACGGAGTAGTAGGGCTCGGGATCGTTGGGATCGATCTCGGCGGCCATGCGGTAATACTTTTTGGCCTCGTCGAACTTCTTCATGTTCAGGTAAAGATACGCGATGCCCTTGGCGGAGTTTACTTTCTGATCGCGCGCCGGGTTCATGTCGAGAACATGCTGATATTGCTCAATGGCCTGTTCGGCCATCTTGTTGTTTTCCGGGGTATCGGCACCGGGAATGTATTGCTGCGCAAAGGCAGTGGCCAAATACATCTTGGCATTGATCAGGGTGGGGTCCAGAGCTACGGCCTGCTGGAAGTGATCGATGGCTTCTTCATACTTCGCGTTCTTGTAAGCGGTAACGCCTTTGTTGAGCTGGTCGCGGGCGCGCAGCTTGCTGCAGCCCAGGGAAGAAAGGATCGCCAGCATAGCGGCCGCCAGCGTAAGCAGTCGGATAGGTTTATTCATTGCGGTATAAGTCTCCCTTGCCACAGCATCCTAGGCCCAGAGACAGCAATTTGACAAGCGCTGGCAGCGCACGGCACGGAACCCTGGGTCCCGTGCGCGGCTGAATGCGGTAGGCGGCGTCGTTCCGGGCGCTTCTAGAAACGCGGACGCAAAACGAAGACGGGCGCTTAGCCGCCGGCTTCGATCTTCGCCGTAATCAACCCCACCTTATCTACTCCCGCAGCGTGAGCGATGTCGATCACGTTGGCCACATCGGCGAAGGGAATATTGTCATCGCCTTTTACGAACATGACCTTTTCGGCGCGGGTTTTGTAGATGTCGGCCAGACGTCCTTGCAGATTATCCCAAGTGGCATCTTCCTGGTTGATCTTCAAGCCGGGATCTTGGCCAGCACCTCGGTCGATCAACTGCACAACAATAGTGCGGTCGGGCGTGTTGTTTTTGGGTGCGTTAGGTGGGGGCGGCTGAGGGACCAGCGCGTCCAAACCCTTCGGCGTCAGCGGTGTGATCACCATGAAAATGATGAGCAGCACCAGTAGTACGTCAATGAGCGGAGTGACGTTAATATTTGCGCTTTGGCCTCCGCCCGGGCCAACTGCCATACTCATAGTCGATCTCCTCTAATTTCACTCACATTATTGCCCAGGCGCTGGAGCGACAGGGGGAGCGTTCGGAGTGCTTTTTCTCTGGTCGGTAAGCAAACCCAAGTCGTCTACACCCGCGGCACGTACGCCGTCCACAACCTGGACAACGTTTCCAAAATGGGCGCGGGCATCCGCCTTCACGTAGACGCGCTTATCGGTTTTGTTGGCCAAGCGATCTTTCACCTTGCCCGTCAAGGTGTCCACGGGAACCTTATCAGAACCAAAATAAACGGTTCCGTCGCGCATCACGGAGACGAGCAGAGCGTCTTCCTTATCCGCATCGGCCATCGGCGTTGGGTTGTTCACTTTGGCCATGTCCACGCTGATACCCTTCTGCAGCATGGGCGTGATGACCATGAAGATAATCAGCAGCACCAGCATCACGTCGACCATCGGAGTTACATTGATGTCGGAATTGACTTTGGCGCCTTCATTTCGCTTTGCGATTGCCATAGCGTGAATCTCCATTACTTCCGAGGTATCCGCGAGAGTCGGGAGGGCCGGCGCCAGGCCTTAGTCCCGGCGCCGGACAAAGCAACTCAGAGCGGAGGTCCATTCCTGGATCGATTGGACCCGGGGTTGATGGATCTAGGAACGGCGAACGTCCCGCCGCTTCAGGAAGTAGTCGATCAGTTCGCTCGACGAATTGTCCATCTCCACGTCGAACGCCTCCACGCGGCCGGTGAGGTAGTTAAACATCATGACGGCGGGGATGGCCACCAGCAGCCCGAAAGCCGTGGTTACGAGCGCTTCCGAAATGCCGCCTGCGACCGCGCCCAGACCGGTAGCCTTCTGCTCGGAAATACCTTTGAAGGCGTTGAGAATGCCCATCACGGTTCCGAACAGTCCCACGAAGGGGGCCGTCGAACCGATGGTGGCCAGACCGCCGAGTCCGCGCTTGAGTTCGGCGTGGACAATGGCTTCGGTGCGCTCCAGAGCGCGCTTGGAGGCTTCAATGGTCTCGCCTGGGATAGCGCCGGGGCTATCCTGGTGGGCCTTGAATTCCATCAAGCCAGCGGTGACAACCTTCGCCAGGTGGCTCTTCTTGTTGCGCTCGGCAACCTTGATGGCCTCGTCGATGCGGCCATCGCGCAAAGCTCCGGCAACTGCGGGAGCAAAGGCGCGAGACTGCTTGCGAGCCGCGTTGTAGGCCATAGCCCGGTCAATCATGACGCCGATCGACCAGCCTGACATGATGAACAGGATGATGACCACGATCTTCGCAATGATACCCATCTGCTTCCAGAGCGAAATCGGATCCCAACCCACTGCGCCACCCTCTTGCACAATCCAGGCGGCTACCCGGGGAACATGATGAAGAGTTGCTACTGCGACGTTAGCTAACATAAGTTGCTTTTCCCTCCTCGGAACTTCTTAGACTTTGATGCGAGATTGAACCCTACTGTCATATACGGCAAAACGAAAGTTGTCGATGTGTCGTGATGAAGCTGACAGCAAGCCTGCCCGGCCCTCCCGATGCCACTTGTCGACGGCAGCGCAAGACGAGAAATCTCTCCCGCCACGGCCAAGGTGGAAAGGGGGAGGGGCCGTACTCAATTACGACCGCCGACGCAACGGCGTCTGCTAAATCGGACTAACCTCCAGCCAGGGTGAAGTTGACCTGTACTTCAGTATCCACTTCGACCGGCTCGCCGTTCAGCAAATACGGCTTGTACTTCCACTGCTTGACGGCGTCGATTGCCGCCGGAGCCAGCATTGGATGCCCACTCACCAGAGAGAGGTTTTCGATGGAGCCTTCCTTGCTGATCACGGCTCTCAGAACAACCGTTCCTGAAATGCGAGCCTGGCGGGCCAGAGGCGGATAGTTAGGATTCACTTTCCGGATCAGAAGGCCCGAAGTAACGCCGGCAGAAACGCGAACCCGCTGCGGGGCAGCGACTTTGGGCACGGCAACGGGCGTGGAACTGATGATGCCGCCGATCACGCCGCCCATTTGGCCCCCGGGGATGCCGCCCGGGACGCCACCAACTACACCCGCCGACGCCATCGACGGCGGGGCTTCGTCTTCCTTAATCATTTGAACTTTTTGCGGAATCTTGGTTGGAGTGCGCAGAGCTCCATTCACGATGTCGGTCTGGATCTGCTTCACGATTTTAACGGGAGCGGCAGCCGGAGGCGGCGGCGGTGGAGGTGGCGGAGGGGCCACCAGAAAGGTCATGAGTTGCTGCTTGGGCAAAGCCTCGGTAAAGATGAGGGGCATCAGAACCATGAGCCCGATCAACCCTATTTCGAGGATGATGGCGAAGGTTGTGGTGCGTCCCCGCTTGGTCTTCAGCCGGCCACCGGATTCCAGAAGGCTATCTTCAAACATAGTTATTTCTCCCCACTTAGAGCCTACGTAAGCTTAGACACCGACATGTTGCCCTTTGCTCCCAAAATCGAACTACGCCATCCCAGCGGTAAGAAGTGATATCACAAAAGCGCCCGCAGCGCCATCGGTACGATTACTTGGCCCGCACGGGCATGGCAGCGGGGCGCTTGCCCTTACTGATCCGCCAATCCTGATAGGCCACCAAGATGGGAGCCGCGATCGCGATCGACGAATACGTTCCGATCAGAATGCCGATAACCAGCGCAAGGCTGAACCCGCGAAGCACCTCGCCGCCGAATACATAGAGTGCGAGTACGGTAAGGAAGGTGAGGCCGGCTGTCAAGATAGTTCGACTTAAAGTCTGGTTGATGCTGCGATTTACGATTTCCGACAACTTCTCGCGCCGCATGAGTTTTATGTTTTCGCGGATGCGGTCAAAAACGACGATCGTGTCGTTATTCGAGTAGCCAATCAACGTCAGGATGGCGGCGATCACGGTCAACGAGATGTCTTTGTTCAGCAGGGAGAAGGCGCCCACGGTAATGAGGGTGTCATGAAAGACCGTGACGACGGCGGCCACTCCGTAGATCCACTCAAAGCGGAAGCCCAGATAAATCAGCATGCCGGCGAGCGAATAGGCAGTCGCCAGAAGGGCTTGCCTGCGCAATTGGGCCCCGACTTGCGGCCCGACGATTTCAACATTGCGGACGCTGAAGTCGGAGAGAAAAAATCCATCCGGCAGAGAAGCCACCACGGATGGATCAACCCGGCCTTTGAACTGGTCGAACGAAGTTAACACTCCGCCTTGACCCTTGTCCCGGGCATCCACGATGGCCTGCGCCTGCTGGGTATATTTCTGGTCGGCGTCGGAGCCCAGGTGCATGGGATCCTTGTCCATCAGATAATTCTTGATGGCCAGAGAACTGGCGTTATTCAGATCCATCTTGCCCGCCGGGGCGTTGGTCTCCAGCGTGTTGATGATCCGAGTCTTGCCCTGGTCGAGCGCCTGCTCGCTGGTTTCCTGCACGTCGAGATCAATCAGAACTTCGTTGTTCGCTGGCTGGTCGTAGCGCTGGATTTTGGCATTATGCAGACCGGCGCGGTCCATGGCTGTCCGCAGGGCGTTGTCATTCGGCGAGTGGGAAAACTTCACATACACCAGAGTGCCCCCGCGGAAGTCCACGCCGTATGGAATGCCATGCCAGAACAACATCGACAAAATGCCGGCGACGCTGAAGACGAGCGAAAAAGCGAGGAAGTACCACTTCTTGCCGAGGAAATCGATGCTCGTATTGCGAAAGAACTCCACCGGTTGTTTTGCCCCTTATGTATTTATTGCGTCTTGTACTTTCGTCGAACCATCCTATAAAAACCTTTTATTCAGGGGCTAAAGCCCGCATCCCTGGCGGACTTGGGGGGCACGGCTGGAGTCGTGCACCACCCGGAGACTTAGCCGGTGCGACTGGCTCGCCTCACCCCAAATCATTTTCCTACCCTGAAACCATTTTCCCGCCGCAGACCATTTCCAAATCAATTCCTAAATGCTGAGCGCTTCGCCGCGCTCTTTGCGGCTCAGGATCCAGTCAAAGATCACCCGTGAAACGAATACGGCCGTGAACAGGTTGGCCAGCAAGCCGAACGTGAGAGTGACGGCAAATCCTTTCACCGGGCCGGTTCCGAACAGGAACAAGATTGCCGCCGAGACGATCGTGGTCACGTGTGTATCGACGATCGTGATCCAGGCATGGCTGAAACCTTGATCTACGGCGGAGGGCGGCGTCTTACCGTTTCTCAATTCTTCCCGGATGCGCTCAAAGATCAGCACGTTGGAATCCACACCCATACCGACGGTCAAGATGACGCCGGCAATCCCGGGCAGGGTCAGCACCGCCTCGAAATAGCCCATGAAGCCCAGCAGGATGATGAGGTTCAGCAGCAGAGCGACGTCGGCATTAATGCCGGCGGCCCGATAGTAGATGAGCATGAAAATCAGCACGGCGAGCATGCCGACAACCGCGGCGCGAACCCCGGCGCGGATCGAATCGGTACCCAGCGACGGGCCCACCGTGCGCTCTTCCAGATACTTGATGCCAGCCGGCAACGCGCCCGATCGCAGGATCATTGACAGATCTTTGGCCTGCTGCTGGCTCATGCTGCCGCCGCTGATTTCACCGGTGTCGCGGATGGCTTCTTTAATGTTCGCGACTTCCTGAACTTTGTTATCGAGAACCACGGCTAAACTGTCGCCCACGTGGTTGGAGGTGAAGTTATAGAAGCGCTGGCCGCCTTCGCCGGTCAATTGGAAGCGCACGTTGGGTTGACCGTTCTGGTCGGTGCTGGGTTGTGCGTCCCGCAGATCTTTTCCGCGGACCGCCGAGACACGGGATACCAAATACCAAGATTGATCGCCTGCCCCGGCGCCCGGAGCGCCGTGGCCCGGCAGGAGCATCGCATCCGCCGGCAAAACGCCGCCTTTGTCCTGAAGAGCAGCTTGCTCGCTCGGATAAGGTCCGCCCAAGACCTGCTTGATTTCAAGCATGGCGGTGGATTGCATGATGTCTTTCACGCGAGCGGGATCGTCGACGCCGGGCAGTTGCACGAGGATTTGATATTGGCCGAGCCCATGCTCCTGAATGGTTGGCTCGCTCACTCCCAGCGAATCGATACGGTTGCGGATGGTCTCAATGGCCTGCGTAACCGCCTTGTTCTTCAGATCGGTCAGGATCTGTGGCTTCATGGACAGTGTCCAGATATTGTCCGCTCCCGAAGTGAGGTTGTATTCCGGAAGGCGATCGTTCGCGATATCCAGCAAATCTTTGCGAGCGTCCGGCGGAACGCCCTTCAAGACAATCTTGTCCGGGCTACTCTGCGGATCCGGCTTGGAAATATCAGCAAAGGCGATCTTGCGTTTGTTGAGTTGCTCTTTAAGAATTTCAA
>JBEKUD010000041.1:0-36670 GCA_049515395.1 Candidatus Sulfotelmatobacter sp.
TACCGTGACATCTACTATCTCCTGCTCAAGGCACAACGACTGGCCGCTACCAAGATCGAATTCGCCACCTTCGAAAAAGCCGCTTAAAATGCCTACTTCGTCACTTTCTTGTGGAGAGCCCCAAATTCACGGCAATCCGTTAGTGCACGCCAGACTCGCGAAACTGGGGCCTTGAGCTCAATGCGCTTCTCAATACAGTGATTCACGTTACGCAACCCCTGGGTTGCATATTCGCTTAGGCAATCACAACAAGCAACCTCGTGTTGCGTTCGTTGGAAGCGACCGCAACCAACCTGTTGCCCGGATCGTCCCATGCCGTTTGGAAGGTCAATCCGGGCAGGAACATCGATTGGTGGCTCGGGGCATTCTCACCCCGCCCTTGAAAAGAGTCCTTCGTCCGCCGCATGGCGGCAGCCTCCGGGCAATGTCTCCGATGAGGTGATGGAGACAATATGGCGGGACGAGCGGGAAAGCCGATACGGCGGATTCCAGCTGGGACGCGGGACGCGGGTGCCCTCGTCCCTCTCTGCGTGCGGCAGAGCATCACTCCCAGGACGATTGCTTTGTATAAGGCCTATGACGCTGTCGTGTGGTGGGCAACGCCGGTGGAGATTGCTAGCGCGGGCCCGACTGGTATGGATGAAACAACTCGACTCCCGACAGCGGGTCAAGGCCAGTCAGCTGGCCAAAGTTCTTGCCGTCTCCAGGTCCGTGATTCAGCCCTCGGACGCTTTGCGGGCGACGTCGATGCAACTGGAGGATCGCTACGACTTGCGCGCCCCCGATTCGTTTCGGCTGGCGGCGGCACTGGAGTGGTGCGAATACACTCCTCAGGGCCGTATCTTTCTGACCGCCGATCAAAGGTTGCGAGATGCAGCCCTGCTCGGGAGCTTCGATGTCAAGCAGGCGTGATCTCCGAACATACTGAACGTACATGGGCAAGGGAGAAACTCGTCAGCGGACCTGCCGAGGTTGTGGTTGAAGCGCCACTCAAGAAAGTGCTCCGGATCGTCGGGAATCCGCCGCCGATGGTGGCGACGCTAAACTAGGACATCTTCTGGTGCCCGTTAATTCCGTTCATGAGGATTGTCTTACGCCTTTTGCAGATTCTGCGGCGCCACAGCGCCTTTTTGTCCTTTTTGTCGCATGTCTAGTATTTCCATCGACTATAAAGTATACTGCCGGAACTTTGGCAGGAAGTGACGCGCTACATCCCCGAATCTATAGTGATCGGTTTCATGGCCGCTGCGGGCACCTTGGTGGGCTTAACCCGACTCGGGAACCTGATTGGCATTCGCGACCGCGGAACTGTACAACAGCATGTGCGATTACCGACTCTAGCCTACACTCAGCGGCGGCCACGTTGGTTACCTGGTTTAGTTCGTCGTTTTCTGACAATCGAGGCTTACGCGGTTTTGGAAGCGCTCGCGTCAGGGAAGCAATCTTATCGCTCAGAGGTGACCCCAATGTTGTGGAAGACCGATCCAACTTTCTATCCCTCCCCCAAGCTTGCCATGCAGGCGCCGGCCGAGGAACTGGCTTATGTGGCCGCTTTAAATGCCAACGGGGGCGCTCAACCTGACGCCCTGGTCGTCGTCGATGTGAACCGCAAATCGGATAAGTACGGTCAGATCGTGGGCCGCGTAGATATGCCAAACGTTGGAGATGAACTCCATCATTTCGGCTGGAACGCGTGCAGTTCCGCCTTGTGCCCCTACGCACCACACCCGCATGTGGAACGGCGTTATCTGATCGTTCCTGGGTTGCGCTCCTCACGAATCCATGTGATCGACACCAAAGAGGATCCAAAGCAGCCGAGGATTGTGAAAGTGATTGAGCCGAAGGACGTGGCGGAGAGGACCGGATACAGTCGTCCTCACACGATTCACTGCGGCCCTGACGGGATTTACCTGAGCGCTCTTGGCTCGCCCAGCGGCGATGGTCCGGGCGGAATCTTTGCCCTGAATCACTACAGCTTCGAACCTCTGGGTAAATGGGAGCTTGATCGCGGTTCTCAGTATTTCAGCTACGATTTCGCTTGGCACCTGGGCCACGACATCGCCGTTACCAGTGAGTGGGGCACGCCGAATATGGTGGAGGACGGTGTGAATCCCGAACTGCTGCTGGGCGGCAAGTACGGGCATAACCTACACATCTGGGACCTCCGCAAGCGCCGACATCTTCAAGCCTTGGACTTGGGTGCGGAACAGCAGATGGTCCTTGAGTTGCGAGCGGCGCACGATCCGACGAAGGCCTATGGCTTTGTCGGCGTCGTGACATCGCTGAAGGATCTCTCCAGTTCCATCTGGTTGTGGCATCGCTCGAACGGAGCATCGAACGGAAAATTTGAGGTGAAGAAGGTGATTGAGATTCCAGCCGAGCCGGCTGATCCGAGCCAACTGCCCCCACTTCTTCAAGGTTTCAAGGCCGTGCCGCCCCTGCTTACCGACATCAATCTTTCTGTAGACGATCGTTTTCTCTACGCTTCCTGCTGGGGCACGGGAGAGATGCGCCAGTATGATGTTTCCAACCCGTTCAATCCCAAGGTAACCGGCTCCGTGCACGTTGGCGGGATCGTGCGTCGTGCGACTCATCCTGCCAAACCGGGTAAGGCATTGAACGGCGGCCCGCAGATGGTGGAAATCAGCCGCGACGGACGCCGCGTCTATTTCACCAATTCCCTGTACGCGGCATGGGACAAGCAGTTCTATCCCGATGGCATCCAGGGCTGGATGGTTAAGCTAGATGTTGCGCGGGATGGTGGCATTCAGCTCGACCCCAAGCTATTTGTCGACTTTGGCGATCTTCGTGGGCATCAGGTCAAACTGCAGGGGGGCGACGCCTCGTCGGACTTTTACTGCTACCCGTGAATCACACTTGGCCCTGGGTTGCTCTGGCCGTTCTCGGGGCGTACCACGGGTTGAATCCAGCTATGGGCTGGCTGTTCGCGCTGGCCCTTGGCCTGCAGGAAAACCGCCGCTCCGCAGTCATCGGCGCCCTCCTCCCGATCGCCCTCGGACACGCAGCCGCGATCACCCTGGCAATTCTCGTCCTGCGTTTTGTCGAGCATTTTCTTCCAATGAATCTCCTGAAGTGGGGTATTGCTTTGATCCTTTTCACGCTTGGTGTCTATCGACTCTTCCGCGCAAGTCATCCGCGAGGAGCCGGCATGCGGGTTGGAAGGAAGGACCTGTTCGTCTGGTCATTTCTCATGGCATCGGCCCACGGGGCAGGGTTGATGCTTTTGCCAGTTCTGATGGCGCGACCAATGCCGGGGATGACGCACAAGATGGCGGCAGGAATGCCGGTGATGCCTTCGTCGTTAAGCGCATCCGTGATGGGATTGGCGGTGCTGATACATACTGCAAGCATGTTAGCTGTGGCCGGAATCCTTGCGGTACTGTTTTTTGAAACCTATGAAAAAATGGGCCTGCAGCTACTACGGCATGCTTGGCTTAATTTCGACCTACTATGGGCAATCGCATTGCTAGTGGCCGGATTCGCCGTCCTTTTCTTTTGATCGAGCGGTAACTCTTACGCTGCTCCGTTCTACGTGCCACGAGCCGACGAAGCCGAGTGCCCCCATCCGCACTCGAAGGCAAAAAGCCTCTCCTGCGGCAGGGCGACTGTCGAGTCGATGACGGTGACACTTGTTCGACACTCGTCAGGCCAAGTCACGACGAAAAGGGACTACATAACTCCTTTATTCACAATACAGTGATGCCTTAAAGCGCATGGAACCTCCCGTGCTATCGATAGCCGCTGTTGTAGCTGCCCTGTGATCTCACGAAAGCGCGGGAAGTCGGCCCTGGGGCCATTCGACGGTCCAGGGCTCTCCTTTCCGAGGGGCTTCTCGCGCCGCTGAGACAAAGGAACGCTACGAGAAGATCGTCAACTTCATAAAACCTCTCATTGTTGGGCCACCGGACGTCGTTTCACAATAGAAGCCCGACCAACCGCGAGATCATGGCGAGCAAGGCAGCAGCTTGATCGGTTGGCACGGTACGCGCCCGCATCGTGGCGGCCCGCTGCCCGCTTTTGGGTGAGTCTCCTATCGGCGCGGACAAGTCGCACCAACTTGCGGCGCATGGGACCTGCCTTGGGGATCATCATCGCCAGCGAGAATCCGGGCAATGGCAACGGAGTCATCGAGGCGGGCGAAGGAGCCAGCCTCGTCATCGCGCTCAACCACATGGGCGGAGTAAAGACCGTCACGGGAGTCACGGCCACACACACCACCTCCACTCCCTACGTCTACATCACCCAACCTTTCTCCTGCCTTGGATTGGTCGGTATGACATTCATGATTCCCGGGAAGCGCAGCAAGGCGTCGATCATTTTGACCCTGCTGGTCTTGGGCGCGTCGATGTTTGCGGTTGGCTGTGGTGGCAGCAGCAGCAGCTATTCCTCGGCCCCCGTCTCATACAACGGCCCCCCCAGGGGACCTTACCCTGTCACAGTATCCAGCAATGTGACGCAATCGACGACGTTCAGCTTGACCGTCAACTGGGCTGACAAACACTGGCCGAGAACATCGTGGAGTCCCATGACGTTCTCCGGCTCAGGACGACGGTTCCGCCGGTTTACGGAGATTGCGCGCCTAAGACCTGCGACGCTCATTCGGCGATGACGCGTCAAGTTGTTTGTCCTCCATTCTGCACGTTTTTGTCCCACCAAACGCCAGCGGATCGTGGATCTTCGGTCGAGCTTCCCGTTCGTTTCCTAGCTCCTTGATCGAAGGGCTTCAGTCCCGGTTCCAGAGTCCAAAGCCGGATATCTTTTCGCCGACGTGCTCGACGAAGGACTACAATTTTCCTGCTAAGGAGAGCGTCCATGTATCTGCCCAAATTGTGCTTGTTCATGCTGGCCGCCACTGTTGCTGGTTCCCAGACGGTGGGTACGCTGAATGTACAGATCAGCGAATACGACGTACCGACGCCGAAGTCGCGGCCGCACGATCCGGCACTCGCGCCTGATGGCTCACTTTGGTACACCGGGCAGGGAGCAAACAAGCTGGGCCGCCTCAATCCAAAGACCGGCGAATTTAAGGAATTCGCTTTGAAGACTGCCGATTCCGGTCCGCACGGTTTGGTCGCCGACAAGGATGGAGACATTTGGTTCACCGCGATCTCCGGGGGGTACGTCGGCAAGCTAGATCCGAAGACTGGCGAGATCGCCGAGTATCGCCCGGCGGATGGCGCGAAGATCGATCCGCACACGCCCGTATTCGACCACAATGGCATTTTGTGGTTTACCAACGAAGAGACCAACTATATCGGGCGTCTCGATCCGAAGACCGGCGCGATGAGCCTGACCAAATTGCCAACCGCGCACGCCGTGCCCTACGGCATTGTGATCTGGCAGAACAACACGCCCTTCTTCTGCGAGTTCGGCACCAACAAGCTGGCCAGTATCGACCCGAGTACGATGAAAATCCGCGAATACATTTTGCCGGCAGCGGGTGCTCGCCCGCGACGGATTGCACTGGCGCCCGACGGCACAATTTATTACACGGACTTCGCACGCGGGTATCTGGGACACTTCGATCCGTCCGACGGAAAGTTGCTGAACGAATGGATGTCGCCTGGCGGCTCGCAGTCGGAGCCGTATGGAATCGCCATCACGAATGATGGCGAGGTCTGGTATAGCGAATCGGGTGTAAAGCCCAATACCCTGGTCAGGTTCAACCCCAATTCCGAAAGCTTCAGTACGAAACAGATCCCATCCGGAGGCGGCGTTGTTCGCAACATGGTGGCAACTCCCGATCGTCGGCTCTATCTGGCATGCAGTGGAGTGAATAAGGTCGCTGTCGTGGATCTGAACAGATAGGCAAATGATCGTAGACTATCTATCTCGGATTCAGCTGCAGCGCTGGACGACGAAAGCACAATTGGGCAGCATGCTTGAGGGTGAGGTCCCGTACATTCAGGGCGGTTCAAGGCAAAGCGACATTGTTAGAGACGGCGATTTATTAGCCGCTTCATATGCCGACTAGCAGCAAAAAACAGCCTCGCTCGTTGCGTGCCTCTCGTGTGGTCAGTCCGACTCCCCTATTTGCTGCTCCTCAACGCTGTTACTACTTAGCCGTGGGGATGTAGCTTAGTTCGGGTTCGAACTTCCACATGCTCCATTCCGTGCTCTCGATCAGCGGCTGCAGCTTGGCTTGAAACGCCTTGTATTCGGCGGCGCTCATCCCCTTCTCCACGCCAATCGGTCCATCCAGATCCGCCCAGCCGTTCAAGCCTAAGTAGCTGTGAATTTCGTTCGCGGGCGTACCAAACCGCGCCACAGCGACTCCATAATCGGATGCACCGGACTTCTTGATAGCCGGCACAATCTGATCGCGGAAGAGAGCTTTGAGTTCATCCATTTTGCCGGACACGGCACGCGTCCGGCCGACCCGCACCATCGCAGGGATCTCCTTCGAGCGAACCATCATATCGGGCTGCATTTCGTCAATCCAAGTCTCAAGGCTGTCGGTCATCGTATCCAGGCGGGCAAAGAGCCTTGCAATGTCCGCCTCTACGGGCTTCAGCTTCGGATTCTGCTCATCGATCTCCTTCCACTTCGACGAGTACCAGACAACCGCGTGTTGCGCCGATCCACTCTCCGACTCCCAGACGGTGAATCCCTGGTCTGAGCCTGCTTTTTTCACCACAGCGGCATAGTCCTTGACGGCAGCCTTCCAGCTTTCGTCGTGGCCCATTTTCACCTTGACGAACAGCACCGTGCGGATGTTGCCTTGTGCCCAAGACGGTACACAGAAGGCAGTCAACGCAATCGCGGCAAGCAAACAGCCGCGGAGCGAGAACGATTTTCTCATTGTTAGTCTCCTAGGCCTCGTAAAAACAGATCGCAACCCTCGACAACCGGAAACAATCGATGGTGCTGGTGCTGAGGCGCCCGCAAGTATACACGTTATCTTTGAGAACGACAGGATCCCTGTCGTTAATGGTAGTTCATTAAGAATCAGCGATCCGGGTCAATCAGAGCGATGGATTCCATGACAAGGTCGGCTCCCACCCCGAGTAAAGTCGGTGGCGCTAAAGCCAACCGACAGGCTCGGGAGAAAGCAGCCGAACGATGATCATTTTAGGAGCAGATTTTCACCCCGAGTTTCAGCAAATTGCTTTGGGGGATCCCGAGACCGGAGAGTTCCAGGAAAAACGGCTGGCGCATCAGAGGAGAGGCGGGGAGGTTCTATCGCGCTCTGGCGGCGGTGGTGCGAGCGTTGGTTGCAACGGCAATTCTCCCCGCGAGCGAAATGGCGCGCTCCTCCGAGTGCATGCGGTATTGTGCTCAGAAACTGCTTGACACCGCCGACATTGTCAGAGACCCGACTTTACGTCAACAAATGTCGGCCGTCGCCGGCTTACCGTGTCTTGCGGCGGGCAGCCTCAGACCGTTCTGCGCTTGTGATTGGAATCATAGCCACTGACTCAGGGCGACCTCGGCTCCCGACCTCGAACCTACAGCCGTGGTTCGCGATCATCTCCGGAGTACAGAGGGCACTCGTCGACGTCGCAGTTGGAGCCTTCTTGTTTGTGAGCGGCAGTGCAATCGATGGGTTCGTGACAGGTCAATATCTTCCCCGAATATCATTGATGTTGGTGGGGCCGCAGTGGCCTTGGCGATTAGGCTTGTTGGTGTTCCAGATTTTGACCGACATCCAGCGACGCTACCAAACGATGCTGATCAGCTGCGGCGGATAGCAGAGCTGAACCACCACATTCGGAATGCCCTCCAGGTCATCGCCTACCACCACGTACCTGAGCGCAACGCGCAAACGATTCAACAAGTCAACGTTGAGGTTCTTCGTATTGAGTCAGGATTTCGCGAAGTTTCTGCCGCTGTGGGCGCCCAAAAGGATTTTCCTGCCGCAATTCTCCCAATCGAGCGTGGCCAGGGCTAGAACAGTATTAGCGGTCGGATCCAGCCAATGCGCATGCGTCTCCAACCGTAATTGGCGAAACAAGCAAAGGCGCTCGTCCCGCCGTTCAGTGGAAGCTCGACGTTTCACCAATCACCTACTCAACCCTCCATGCGCCAAGGAGCCATTCGGGAATATAGACACGATTCTTGTTTCGCTCGCACGTATTCCAATCACTGCTCCTGTCCTGTCGGACTGGTAGTCCAGCGGTGCCGCTGAAGATTGCATCTATGGTGAAGCCCCTCTCAAGGAGCAATTTTGTGGATACGACGTGGAGCAAGCGTGTCTGAATGAGGGAATGAGGCACAGTCAACTTTCAGCGTTTGCCTCAGATGCTCGAGAGTGGGGGTCGCTAGACCTACGCGATTCTCATGCTCTGGAAAGAAAAACCGTCCCAGGACTGACGAAACTGCTTGGATAATTTAGAAGCATGGGTTATTGTGTCGGCATTGAAATTTGGAATCAGGGGCCGGAATCACACACATTTGGGAATCGAGTACGATCTCGGCTTCGCGGATTGAATGACAATCCCCTGCTTTCCGCGACGCACTCCTGATTGCTTTAGGTGCTGCCGGCTCCAAGAGGAATCCAGCCGTGAAATTCCCTTTTTGCCTCTCCATTGTTGTAGTGGCTTTAGTCCTCTCTTGTGGTTGTCTATCTGCTGATGACCGGGTCTTTGCTGCCTTAGATGTTTCAAACCCATCCGAGACGGCTGCAACCTCGCCCCCAGACGGATTAGTTACGAACTCGTCACAGTTTATGATCCCGGGTCCACTGCGGTCCTTTCTGCGCATGGCCGGTATCAGTCAAAAGATTGCGCCGGAAGATGTACTGCCTTTACTGAGCAGGAACGTGTTTATGCAGGGTTATGAGAGCTCCAAAAGGCAGAGTGAATTTCTCATCCTCCTCAGTCGGTATGTCGTGCAGGCGAAGGAGTTGTCAATCCTCGCAGCGACCGATGGCATGATTCGAGTTTCGAACTGCGATGACGCGAAACCCCTCTTGCATATCCTTGGTTACCGGACTCGGCCAAACTGTGGGAAGTCTGGCACATCGTTGCTGACGGCGGACCCCGAAAGGGCTTTCCTGACGATCGACTCCGGATTTCCTCTACCCGAACTCGAGCAGACGCTGCAAGGAGGCAAACCTTTCGAGTATCCCTACACCGCTTCTCCCGTGCCGGTGCTGTACGCCGCAGGCGACTGGACCATGGCCAGCGGGAAGAATTACAAGGAAGCCAGCAAGGATCTGATTGACACAATCCTGAGCGACCCCGCTTTGGCACGCCTGTATTGGGCCCTTTCCAAGCTTGACCCTGAAACCGATCAGTTTTTGCAGCGATCGGTTGGAATCAGAAAACTGCTGCCGTATGCTGCCGTCCTTGATTTTTACGGGAGTCACGTCTGCATCCGCTCGGGGCGGATCATCGTTCCCGGAGGGTCGGAAGCGGAGTCTGCATGGAAGGATATCGTCGGGGTTAGTCCGGCATCACCTGCAGCTTTCGTCCTGAGATTGCTGGCTAGCAACAAAGGTTGGCTGGCCGCTTATTTTGACGTGCTTTCACGAGTGAGTAGAAGTCGGCAAGCCTATTTCACCGAACCCCATCGGCTGCGGCTTTTCTACGAAGCTTTGCAGGGTCCAGGTCCTTCGGCGAACGCGACAGCTGGTGCGTTCAGACCGGCTCCTGCGCTGCTGCTTCTGGTTACCCGGCTTCAGTTCGAACGCTCCGGCGAACCGCTTGTTCCCGGGAATCTCGAGGTGTGGAAAGACATTCTCCGGCAAAAAAACGACTCCCACATGGTTCGTGAGTGGGGCAGGCGTAGCAGCAGCCGCCTAAGCAGTCCAGATCAGCTTGTGCAAACAATGTTCGCTTTTTCCCGGGCGACGACCGATGACGGGCCGTTGCAGATTTACTTGGCGATCATGGAACTCGAGAGCAGACGATCTTCCGCTCCGCTGGCTCCTGCGACGGTGCGCCTGTTGGCGCAAAAATTCGGGGAGTTTAGTGATCAGTATCGGATCTTCTCCGAGTTCCAAGAGTTAAGTGACACATCCATTGTCCTTTTTCTGGAAACGGCTGAAGCGCTGAACAGCGTACCCAATCCTGTCCGTGGCAACGCGCTCGGTACCTTCCAGGCGAATGTCGGAATCTGGCAGATCTTGGCCCGGCAGGGACAGATCCCGAACCTGCGGCTGAATGATTCGTGGCAGCAGGTGATCAAGCCATTTGCCAGTATTCGATCAGGGGCCCAGCTGTATAGCGCGGGGCGGGCTTCTCTTGGCGAATTGCTTCGATTTGCCACTGGCGAGGCCAAAGTTTATCAAGATGAAGTCATCGAGTTGCTGGCGGGACCTCGGCAGACTACTGCCGAAGGAATGAGGATCCACCGAGAACTTGCCATCAGAATCCGTTCTGTATTGGACGGCCAGCGACTGGTTTCTCTTGACACCCTGCTTGCCTTAGGCGACGCCTTGACCGAAAAGGGTCGCGGGAAAGTGTTGAACGAGTTCGCGATCCATCGGGCCGGTGAAATACGGGAATTTGAGATGCCGCGACCGATTTTCACGAGTGGTGAGAGAAAGGAGTGGGCGGCAGGAATCTATAACAACCATCACACCGAAGCGCAGATGCGAACCGACATAGCAAAAGTGCTCAACTCGCCCGCGCCTTCGCCCGCGCAACTGGAAGAGGCTCGCGGTCAGCTCGCTTCTTTCCTGAGGGACACTCTTGTTGGTTTGAACTATGCCTATTATGAGCCGCCAGGCGCCCAGGCTCTGCACATTAACCCCCTCCTCGTTCGCTCCCACGACTTTAGCGCCGAAACGGTCGGTGGCATCAAGACAGTCTGGCAGGCTCCGTTTCTCCTCGGCCAAGGTTCGCCCGCTGGGGGAGGCGCCCATTTCGTGGGCTCTCTTGCCGATCTACCATACGTTCTGGCTGATCTCGAAGAGGATTTTATTTCGCCGGAGAGCGTCCAAGCCCTCATCTGGAAGGACTTGACGCCGGTTCTGTTAACCAGTGCGATCTTGCCGCGCTGGTGGGATGTCAGCCAAGACGAGCTTCACGCGGTCGCGCTATATCAGCGAACAGGGGAGGAACTCCTGACTGTTTCCGCAACGGATGAGAAGCTGCGGAGCAAGGTGATGACCATCCTATCGGATCGTATGAATCCCCAGCGGTCAGCGCAAGTCGAGCAAGGTCTGCGGACTGGCCACGCGGTCGAGATACTCCCACGAATGACGCCTGCGGACACGTTCTATCTGACCGCAGAGGTTCAGCGAAGATACCCGGAAGAGACCGGTCCCTGGGGAGCGGCATCCCAGGAACTGCAAGCTCTCGCTCGTCAGCATCCCGAACAGATCAACTGGAGGCGCTTGTCGCACGATTTTGGTGTGCCGCACCCCATCTTGGCTCAAACGTACGGTAGCGAACTGCTGAATGTTGGAAGCCTGCCCACGTTCGTGGGATACTCCAGCCGCTTTCTGGCGGAGTCGTGGGATTCACCGAATCTATACTGGGCTCGACTGGCCGATGAAAGCGGACTTTCCCCCGTGACGCTAAACCATCTCGTACCGCAGCTGACCCGATCCATGGTTGAGAAGATCTTCGCCACCGATTTGGAAGACTGGCCTGCGCTGCTTCGTGCGATGCACGAAACCGGCGAAGACTTTCGGAAAGGCAAGATAGCGTCACTCACGAATGGGAGCGAGCTTCGGCCGTGAGGTACCGTGGCTGATTTGCTGAGCGCGATCCCCGTAGACGGGCTCGCAGATTAGGGACGTAGGATATGGTACGGAAATTCATTCTGTCTCTTTGTTTGGTTTCGAGTCTATTCGTCGGCTATGGAACTGGATTCGAACCTCAGCAAAGTCCCGACCTTCACGTTGTCGTCAACTTGGTACAGCTCAACGTCGCCGTAACCGACAAGAATGGAAACTACATTACGGGTCTGCGACCCAAGGATTTCTCGATTGTTGAGGATGGGATTGCGGAGAAAGTGGCCACCTTTGCGGAAGGCGATGGACCTGCTATTAGTCTGTTTGAGCCCATGGAGCCCAAAGGATCTTCAGACCCGGACGGTGATTTGAGAAAGGGCTCTTCTGTGGGGAGCCCACCTCAAACTCTCGATTCCCTGTTAGCCGGCGCCAATGTCTTCCTTTTGTTTGATACTAGCAATTACATGTATCGCGGCTTTGTCTTCGCACAAGATGCGATCGCCGAGTTTGTTAATTCGCTGGGAAGCGCTGACAAGATCGCATTCTATTCCTACAGTCGAGATCTTTCCCGAGCTGCCACTCTTACCTCCGATCGGGCGCAGGTTTTGCGCGCCGTGCGCTCGACGGTGGCCGGAGACGAAGCGGCACTCTACAACACCCTATTGCTGACGCTGAAAGATGCGACTCAGTACAAGGGGAGGAAGGTTGTGGTGGTGTTTTCCAACGGCCCGGACAACTCTAGCGTAGTACCCCCCGAGGATGTCGCGGAATTCGCCCAGTCCGCGGGAGTTTCCATTTATATGATCAGCACGCAAGAAGCGAAATTGGAGCCTCTGTCCACCGTGGTGTTTGATCGTATGACTGCGGCCACGGGCGGCAAGGCCTACTTTGCCAAGAACTGGAGAGACGAAAAGAGAGCCTTTACATCCATCCGGGACGACTTGGCGCATCTTTATTCGCTGAGCTACTACCCTAAAGCAAATCCCAACTCCGGCTGGCGTGCGATCACGGTGAAGCTGGTTGGCGACCATCTGAAGAAATATAAAATCCGCACGCGCAACGGGTACCGTGCTCAACCCTCTCACTTTTCCAGCGCCGCCAAACCGGGACGAATCCGTTCGCACAACCGGCATGAGTCCTAATGACAGCTCTCTGGGACTGAGCCGAGGACCTTGAGGCGCTCAAGCCAGCACGATCCAAATGCAAATTGGCATCGATAGCCCCTGAACAACAGGCTGTGGTAAAGGATGGACTGATTTGCCTGGGACTCAGCGGACTTGCTTCTTGGGTCCCCGCTTTTCGCGATCCAGCACAATTAGGTCGAAGGCGCGGGACAGCGATTCGCAGCGGGAGTACGGACCGGGTTGATAGGCGCGGGACCTGATTCCGGCCTGCGAGAGTTCGGAGATGGCCCAGTCTTGACGGTTAGTGATGTCCCAGAATTCCACCGCATCCTCGGCTTCGAAGTGAGGTTTGATCACTTCGTTCGGGTGGAAATGCCATTCGCAGATCACGTCGGTATGATCCACCTCACGCGGCCAGAGCGTGTGCGTCATTACGTAATCCGGATGGAGGCTTAGCAGCAGATTAGGAACAATTGCGTAATAATAAACTTTGTTACGTTCGTCGGCGCTAAGTCCAGGAAGGTAGTCGCGCCGCAGCTTGCCATCTTTGCTCATGGTCTTGGCGCCGCCTTGAAACTCCATGGAGCCACCTATGTATCCGCGGTGGGGCTGTTCGTTCTCGCCAGAGAGGTAATCGGTAATAGCGCTGAGCGCCGGATGCAGAATGGGACAGTGCAGGCACTCGTTGTAGTTGAGCACGATCAGCTTCCAATTGGCCTTCACCCCATATTCGATGCGCCGAGAAGTGCGCAGCTCAGCCATTTGCCAACGCAGGAACTTCTGAGGCAAATCTTCCAACTGAATGGCAAGCGGGGGGGGCTCTGAGCTGAGATTGATGAAGACGTTTCCATCCCAGATGTCAATATGGACGCGCCTAAGGGGATATTCCTCGCGGCAAAAACCATCGTGTACGTGAGGCGCACCGATGAGACTCCCGTCGAGCCCGTAGGTCCAACCGTGGTAACCACACTGGATTCGTCCGGGGAAATGTCCTGCCGCGCTGGCGCAGATCCGGGTACCGCGATGCCGGCACACATTGAAAAACCCCCGCAACGAGCCATTCCCGTCGCGAGTAATGATGATGCTCTCCCCCGCGACCTGGCGCAGAAAGTAATCGCCCGGCGCCGGGACTTGGTCGGCGCGTCCGGCGCAGATCCAGGTTTGGCAGTAGAAGCGTTCCAGCTCGTCGCGGAAGAAATCAGGATCTGTGTAATAGCGCGCGGGTAGAGTCGTCGCAACGGATTGGGCGTCAGAGTTTGGCATTCTGCAGTTAGCGGTTCTAGCCTCTGCATTTAGCAGATCGCATTCAGGTCCCGAGGTTCCCGGCGTAAGGATTCTATAGCAGGAATCGAGTTTGTGGTGTCCAGTGGGGAGAGGAAGTGCTGTCCTAATCCGCAGGGAGATCCCCCGGCTCTGCCGGGGAGGCAGCAGAAGTTCGACAAATCCGGGAGTGGGCTTCGTTCAGGAGCGAGACGACCAGTGAGGGATCTCCCCTGCCGAGACAGCCGGAACAGGCTTCCGTTCGCCTCTGCTCCGTTTGTGAACTTGGGATCTTGACTTTAACCGATTGCGATCAGGCCCCTTTGCGGGGCCCGCAATCGTAATACCTCCGGCTCTGCCGGATGCTTATTCTCATGAAGATCAGGACACGACCGAGAGTCCTCTGATCGGGAAGCCTATCGGCAGGCTAGCAAACTACTGTTTCCGAGCATAGTAACCCTTCCGCGCCTGTAACGTTAACTTCTCTCCACCCTTCAATATCACCGACAGGCTTGTGAAAGCGCCCGTCCAACTCCTGGTCTCGCGGCGAGAAACCTAGCAGGTAGTAATACTCGGGGGGCTCAGTGACGCGACTAAAGCCTGCGGTCAAATCGTTGCTGTTCTGAAACAACGTACCGCCGGTTGAATTGGCTAAGGTCGCCATAATCTCCTCGCTGGCCCCCGCGCTTTCACGGCGATATTGCAGGGTCGACGTTGTGCTTTGAGCGAAGGAGTCGACCCCATCGAGGCCGCGCGCATCGAGCACGTTGATGACGATATCGGAATGCAAGGCCTGGTCGATGAGTTCTCCAAATTCCTGTTCATGACCGGGAACAACGAATCCCGAGGAAACCAGAACAAGCGTTTGTTGCCCTGCAGCGGCCCGCAGTCGGCGCAGTGCGTTCTGGACCGCCCTGAGAATAATCTGACCCTCCGCTTCGGCGGAGGCGAGTTGCTGCTGGGCAGTTGCTTTCGCCAAGCTTTCTGCGGCTCCCGCAAAGCGCGGGTCATTCCCGTAGGCGCACACCAGGGCGTTCGCTGCAGCCGCATCGAGAGCATCCTCGTCGTGTTTGTTCCGGATTAAGTCGGCCATGTAGGTGTCGATAGCAGGGCAATCGTCCCCCGCGACCTGACGCGGATGAATACGGAACAAAGTCTCGTGAAGTTTGGTAAAGTCATCCGTGAAGTCCATCGCGGTCTGTCCCGATGTTGTGAAGATTGCCACCCGCACTGCCGGGTGCAGGGAAGACAGATGACGGTCCGCCGCGCGGCGGACCTGTTCCCAATCCGTCGCATTCAAATGAATGTCGTCGAAGAGATACGCCACGCTGCGCTCGGCGGCCGCGGACGCTCTCGCGCTCTCACCCGCGGCGACTCCCGGAGTTTCATTCGAAGCCTTCGAGTCCACAGTCGTTTTCACGCCAGGCTGTTCGAGGGAGAACCTGGTTATCGCTTGCTGTTTCCCGTTGTCTAGAAGCCGGAAATCCTCTTGCCGCAGAGTTCCGCGAGCGCGGCCCTGCAAGTCGCGGACGACGACATGGACTAGCACCAGATTGACATGGATCTTCAGTGTGGAAATGTTGTCCTGACTTACATCGTTCGGATGTTGGTTCGCCGCGGTTACTGTTGCTACCGTATCCGCATTCGGGGACGGCTTCTCCATCGACACACTGAATTGAATCGGCATGGCCTTCGGCGTATCTGGCGAGTAATCGTTCGCCACGACCCCCTTGATGGCCGATCCCTTGTGTTTCTCAGCTGTGCTCAGCCACTTGAAAAGTGGTTTTAGCTCGCCTTCGTAGGGCTGGCGTGCGGAGGTATCGGGAAACGCAAAACTCTGGACTCCATCATCTCGCAGGATTGAGGCAGAGATTTTTTCGGTATTGGAAGAGTTGGCTTCTCCACGCGGTGCGTAGCTTCCTCGAATGGCACGGATCTCCCTGGCAGACAGGATTGCTCGCAGCTGCTGAAGAGCATTGGCATCAAGCGAACTCTCGAATGTCTTGGGAGCGTGGGGTCCCGTGTGGGACGAGCCATTGAGCGTTTCCTGCTGTCCCCAGCCCGTCATGTCCGCCATGCCATCGGGGACCCGCAGTTGCGGAACGGATACGGGTCCGGGCCGTTCCTGTTGCCGTTCTTCGACCCTGATTCTCCCATCCGCTCGGATCAGCATGCATGTCTGCTGGATACCTGTGTACTGGTCGTAGATCGACTTTTCGAATCTCAAGATGTAAGGCACAGAAGCGGCGAGGCTGAGTCCGGCGTTCTTAACTGTCCGAGGCGCAGCGAGAGAATTGGCTCGGTCTGTGAGATTCCTGGCTTCCTCCGATCTGTTCATCTTCTCTAGCAGGGCAGCGTATCCCGTCAACACCACGCCGACAGAAGGGTTGGTCGCGCCTACCCTGCTCTCATCGATTCGCAGCGCCCGCTGGTAAAGCTTCTCTGCCTCCGCATAGTTACCGTCTTCTGTTTTCAATTCGACCAACGCTTGGAGGGGTATGTCGAGTCTGAGATCGTCTGGGCCCAAACTCTTCTCCACGATAGCGATCGTTCGTGTGTACGCCTCTTCTGCCGCAACAGCTTTTCCTTCCGCGTGAAGAACCTCGCCTAGATTCTCCAAGACGTCGACAAGCCGCGTGTTCTCGTCGCCGTAGGCTTTTTCCTCGACCTCTAGCACACTGTCAAAGAGCGATTCCGCGATCACTAGTTTGGTTGCGTCGTCCAACGCAGTCACATTCTCGAAAGAAGCGCTCAAATCTTTGAATTCGGCACCGGGGTTCGTTGCGGGAAGACTTCCCTTCGCGGGCGCGGCGGGGATGAACCTGTCGGATGGCGACTGAGGCAATAGTCGCACACTATCTAGGTAGAGGGTGGCCAGTTTGTTCAGACCGACAGCGGTTTCCAAACTAGCCGGACCAAACTTCTGCTCCCGAATGTGGCAAGCACGCCACGAAGTTCGGATAGCGCTTCCAAACGCCCATTGTTTGACGTAAAGGCTGGTCAGGTTATCCAAAACCGGCAGGAGAAGCGGATTCTCCTTCCCTTGCGTCTCCATGACTGCGATCTTTCTCGTAGAGCATCTCCTATGCGATGTAGTTGTTTTGAACGAAGGAAACCAGGGCCAAATTGTTGTAGATGGGCGCCAGCCGCACATCGTTAGGACCAGATTGCTGGACGTTGCTGAGAGCCTCGGTGAAAAGCCGGTTTGCATCGAGCAGACGGCCATCCTGGAATGCCTTTTCACCGGCCTGGTTCTTGTCCTCCCAGGAGCTTTGTCCAACGGACGTCGCATGCAGCAACAGAAGCGCGATCATCGGGTGCCAGACCGAGCGCCAAGGCATCTTCACCCCCCCAGCTAGAAGTCACAATTATGCTCTGCCGTTATCCCGCGAATGCCATCCGCTCAGTTCGGCGACAGATTCCTGTCTCATAACCGGCCTTTTGTTCAATCTCCGATGCACTACCGTTACCTTCCTCAGTGCATGCCCCCCGGCATATTCTTTCCAACAGCCATGACGATGATGGAATCTCCCCACCGAAGCAGTATTCGCTATCAGCTGCAACTGCCAGTCTCACTTACCCTCGCCCACGCGGAAATGCGCGCCCAGTCAGAGAACATCAGTGCCGAAGGTATTTTACTCTCTAGCACTTTTATGATTCCCGAGGGCTCCGCGGTCGGTGTGGCGGTTGAGATTGTGCGTTCCCGCCCCGGCACTTTCTTCAGTGGCCGAGGCCGGGTGGTTCGAGCACAGCAGAAACTCAATGGAGATTTCGCCGTCGCAATCAAGTTGGACCGGGCTTTCGAGTTGGGCTCCCAAGGGCGGAACCCAAGTCCGGACTCCGAGGGGAAGGGACCGCAATCTGGCCAACCGAAAAGCGGGGTCATCACCGGCGGCGGGCTACACCACGCCTCGGCTTGGCACATGGAGACGTAGTCGAAGTCATTGACCAGGTTCTGAGTTCGGCTCACTCATTGAGAAGTCAATGAGCAAAAAAGGTCTTACGCGAACGACCGTACGGGCCAGGTCCTAAATTCGCGGCCACTTGCCCGTAGCCAAGGCTAGAGGTCTTTGTTACGTCACTCCTTTGCGATCACGAACTTGAAATCTGGGTTAAATGATGCCCCTGTTTGCGTTATCCTTGAACTCACCTGCCAGTCTGAACTGCGCGTGGAAAGCTCCATCGGAAAGGACACCATTCGCCGTCTTCTGATTGTAAACCGCGGATTCGAGTGAAGACCTTGCCGTCGACCTGATAGTCTCCGTTACGAAGTTCCTCACCCGCTTTCAGTAGCTTCGATTTGCCCACATCTTCAAGTAAACATCGTCTGATGCAGGCGTAGCCCGAGCCCGCCAACGCTGTGCGAATGTAGAAGAAATGCATTCCGCCAATGGTGACGAACTGCTCTTCTTCGAAATCGAGATCCGAATAGAGAGTGCCGTCTAGGATCACTGTCTCGTATCGGGCGGGATTGACAGCTGTATCCGTATGCGCGGCACCGTTGGCGAGAGAAGGCAGCATGAACTAATATAACGTTCAATGGGTCTGGGGCTCGAAAGCAAATTCTAACTAAATCTCTTATTAAGGAGACCGAAAAATGAAAAGCAAGAACGTCGTCCGGGTACCTCTCGCGCTTCTGCTTTTAAGCACTTTGGGCTGGGCGGCGCCGGACGTGGTCAGTGCCGTCCATGGAACCATTACTAAGCTGGATTCCGCCACCAAGACGATGGTCGTCAAGGTAAGGGATGGCGGCGAGCATACCATCAAGTTTGTCGACAAGACCACTGTCCACGGTGTCAAGGAAACAGCCACCGGCGCAGGAGATGCCTTTCAGGGACTCAAGGAAGGGACTGAAGTAGTAGCGCACTACACCGCCGAGGGGGCCGAGAAGACAGCGGTCGAGGTCGACAGCGTCGGCAAAGATGGGATCAAGTCGGTGGACGGAACCATTACTCATATTGATCGCGCTGGCAAGACTATAGCCGTCAAAGCCGGCGACGGTACCGAGGACACATTTAAGCTGTCTGGTCACGCCGCAGCCGACGCGGGCAAGGACATAACAAAGGAGACCGAGAAAACCACGAAGGTTACCGTCTACTACACCGAAAAAGCTGGCAAGAAAACCGCCCACTTCTTCGAGAAAATCTAGCCGGGATTAGCGTTGCTCTATCGCGCTCGTGTGGGTGTCGCATCTACACCGGGTTACAAAGTTCCTGTTGAGGTTCCCTCGAAATCACTGCACGCCAGGGTTTACGATCTTTGAGGATGGCCAAAATCCTGTCAATGCGTTCTATAAAAGATGTCAAGGAGAGAATCTCCCTGAGGTCGAGAAGGTTTTGTCTCGATATCTAGCCCACCGTTTGTAAAACGGTCCCCTCGATCGAGAGGTCCCGCGGGTTTCGTCTGCTGGCAGTGACCATGCAAATCGAGGGTAAGAGTTGGGCAAGTGAGACTGCGGTTCGATGGTAACCGTGGTTCTATCCGACGCCCGTGGCCTATCGCTCGACACCACTTCATGCTTCCGCATACGCCACTCGATTGGACTCAGAGAGACCTATTCGAAGGTCTGCGCTGCTTCCATTCCGGCGCGTTCTTTGAAGCCCACGAACATTGGGAATCAGTGTGGCTCGTGGCACACGAGCCGGAAAAAACTTTCCTGCAGGGGCTGATCCAGGTCGCGGCCGCGTTCCACCATTTTCAGCGCGGTAACTGTGCGGGAACCATTTCCCTGCTAGGATCTGCCCTGCGCCGTCTCGACAAGTATCCACACGTCTTTGCCGGTGTTGTGGTCGCGCCCCTTCGCGTGGCCATCCGTTCCTGGCTCGAAGCCCTCGAAGCGGCTCCGCAGTCTTCGCCGCCGCCCCTTCCGCGGCTTCAACTGACGGTCTCAGGGTCAGTTTTCCGGAACTGATCGTGAGCGAAAACGCGATTTTTGCCGACAATCAGTCCAGGACCGCCGCACTTTTAAGACTGTTCACTTTTGGACAGTTTTCCGCCTTGCCGCCATCTATCGTGCAAGTTGCGCTATGCAGAACTACTTCATGGGATGCGCTGTCTGCGGCAGGCCTCTCCGCCTGGCGGAATCCAAGTCTGAGAATGGTGGCTTGCCCGCGCATAAGGAATGCTGCCAGCTCAGGCTGAAACTGAAACAGGTTACGATGCCACCCGCAAACGAAAGCGCGACTCCCCCAAGCCTTCCCGCTAACTGCTAACTATCAGAGTGCAACACTAACCTCCCAGTAATCAGGGTCGGCTGTGATCGCCGCCGCAGTGCGCGTGTGGCTACCGGGATTTCTTCGCCCCGTGGAAAGAAGCCGATCCCAATGTTCCCGTCCTGCAACAAGCCAGGGCCGAATACGCGAAGCTGCAGTAACTGGAAATCCTTCTTCGTCGCTTGCTGTCTGCTGATAACTCTTGCTAACAGGGCGCTTACGCTCCAAACCTGCTGCCGTAGGCAGGTTGCTGCCCTCTGGTTACTTGTCAGCGACCCCGTTTCGCGGTGCAATTGCCCTCAGGAGGGACACATGGGCCGACTGTTCGGCTTTCTCAGCATCGTGATTGTGCTAGCCATTGGCATGTACATTTATTCCAGGCAGGTGCAGAACTCTTCTGCTCCCGCCGGGGCAAACAACCCGAAGGCGGCCATCAACATCACTGGCGTAAAGTCTGATCTGATCAGTATTGCCTCCGCCGAACGCCGGTACTTCGCCACCGAAGGAAAATACGCCTCCTTCGACGAACTGATCTCGACTAACTACATTACCGTTGCCCGGCAGCGTCCTCCTTATACCTACGAGGTCCAGACCAGTTCCGGTGGCTTTCGTGTAGTCGCTACGCGTTCCGGTGACGACACCTCTGGCACGCCCGCGCAACTTTCGGTCGACGAGAACATGGATTTCCAAACTTCCGACTAGCATCCGCCTGGCGATTGTTTGCCTTGAATTGCTGAAGAAATTGGACGTTAGCACTGCGCAGCAAGCTGCCATCGCGCGGACCGTCTGGAATGCTTGGCTGGCCCAGGGCCTCGGTCAAGACTCTTGCGCACGAGCCCTTTCTCTTGTGTAGGCCGAGAGATGCAGCACGCGCTTTATACGCTCTTCTTGGTTTCTGTCGTCCTATGCGCGGAGTTTAGTCGCGCCCGCGCAGATCGATCTCTCCCGTCATCCCGTGCGCTTGCAGACGGCACTTCCCCGGACCTTGCTGCTCGAATGACCGGAAGAGACTCGCTTTGAAGACATCGAACGCCGAGGACTTGATGCTGCCGGTCGTGACCAAAGCATCGCAGTGACCGTACAGCTCAGGGTGGGGAATGTCGATCTGAATGCGTCCAGCAAGAACTTCGAGATTCTTATCGCCTTCCAGATCTTCGACGTCCAGTTCTCCCGCCGACAGTCTAACCCAAAGATTGGAATGACGAGGAACCTTGATGGTGGCCTGGAAATTATTGTGCGGGGTTTCGGAGACGTAAACGTCGGCGCTGGCCGCTGTCGGTTTGATCTCCACCTTGACCCGCTTGAGTTGCTCCTCCGTATGGGCGCGGCAGCAGGTCACAACGATGTTCTCAGAATCGGCGGGAGTGATAGTGTAGCCGCCGGCTTCCAGGTGCAAGCGAATCGTGCCTCCAGAAATGAACTTCTGCTGTGCCGAAGTCTCGAGAGCATGCTGAGCGTGGAGCACGCCAGGAACTAGCAAGATAAGCCAGAGACCGAGACTCTTGGTACACACCCTCCCGGAGGCTCCATACGAGGATTGGCGAATGGAAGTTCCGGGAACATTCAGTTGAGATTCAGGCGAAGCACAAAGGTTTGATTGTTGATGCAATCTCAGGCAATTGCTTAAAATGAGAATCAATTGGTCCGTTGATGTTTTCCAATGGAAGTCCACGCAACCCCTCGTTTCCTTGCGGATTGCTTTCTCAGTGAGTGTAAACTCTGCTTGCGACAGCCATCCACCTGCAAGAACATAATTGACTCCTGCGACAGGCAGGTCGAGGGTTGCGATCGCAGCTAAGGCTGACAGACGCCGAAGTCTTTGGTCACTTTTTTCCTTCCATACGGGCGCGCTGTCGGCGCCTTTCGCCTTCACTTTTTCGCCTGTAGCTTCATTCGATCGCCCGCCTTGATGCCCGTTGTGTCGCCAGACAGCGCGTAAATCTGCTTGTCTTTTTCCTTGGCGAGGGTATTCCCGTTCAACGCGACCGCTCAGCGGCGCGAACTGTTTTTTGCGGACCTTCGGCAAACAGCCAGGAATAGATCAAGCCCGCCAGGGCGGCGCCAACGATTGGGGCCACCCAGAAAAGCCATAACTGAGCCGCCGCCCACCCCCCGACGAATATCGCAGGGCCCGTACTCCGCGCTGGATTGACGGAAGTGTTCGTGACGGGAATGGAAATCAGATGGATCAGGGTGAGGCACAGCCCTATGGCGATGGGAGCGAAACCCTTGGGAGCGCGATCGTCCGTGGAACCAAATATCACTAGCAGGAAAAACAGCGTCAGCACTACCTCTGCCACGAAACATGCCAGTAACGAGTAGCCGCCGGGCGAGTGGGGACCGTATCCATTAGAGGCAAATCCACCGGCCAAGCTGAATCCTTCTTTGCCGCTGGCGATAACGTACAACGCGCCGGAGCCGACAATTGCTCCCAAAACTTGCGCTACAACATACGGAAGGAGTTCGGAAACTGGAAAGCGCCTTCCGACCACAAGCCCTATCGATACTGCGGGGTTGATGTGACATCCCGAAATAGGTCCGATGGTAAAGGCCATGGTGAGCAAGGTCAGCCCAAAGGCCAAGGCGACCCCTGCAAAGCCGATACCCAGGTTCGGAAAAGCAGCCGCCAAGACGGCGCTTCCGCAACCTCCGAATACCAGCCAGAACGTTCCCAAAAATTCTGCGAAACAACGTTTCCTAAGAGTCACGAACACCTCCGCTAGGACTGTCTCGGCTTACTCTGACTGTGCAGAAGGCTTAGACCAAAACAAGATGCCACTAATAGCGAACATATATCGCAGCGTAGTTTTCTCGGGGATCGGGCAAGCTCGTCTCTCAGACTCATATCTCCGCGCAACAATTCTGGGCGCTCTCTTTCAATCGATGAGTCGTGCCGCGCCGCAACCACTCATAGAATCGTCGTCAACCAGAAAGCAGCTACAGATGCTGCGAAGAATCGCCGCCTCTCTCGTTGAGCTCCGGCGGGAATTATCGGCTGGTGAAATCGGCCTCCAGTTTCAGCGATCAAGCTTTTTTCAGTAAGCGAGTGATCCATACCAAAATCACTGCGCCAACAAATGCCACAATGATGGAGCCGATCATGCCGCGGCCCTGCCAGATTCCCAACATCCCGAAGATCCAGCCGCCGACAACGCCGCCGAGGATGCCGAGAATGATGTCTACGATCACGCCATAGCCGCCACCCTTCATGACTCGGCCAGCCAGCCAACCAGCGATAAGTCCCACAATAATCCAGACGATGAATCCCATCTCGAGACCCTCCTTTGGTGCGTTTTAAACAGACCGACAATTTACACCCGACTTCGTAAACACTCAAGTGCTGCCCATCACGCTCATCACCCTGAATAAACCAGCAAGGCACGGCCATCAAAGTCCGGCGTCCGAGTGCACTGCGACTTTCTTCCTAGGAATCGGGGAAATTAGGCGGTGTTTCTTGGAACTCGATCGAAACACGCTCCCCTGGCTTCGGTCTTTACCCGAAGGGGGGTACGACTTCGAAAGTTGCACACCAGAAAGCCTGAAGACAGCGGCTGACTTTTTCGACCGGGCGGTGGCAATACACCCGTACTTCGCCGCCGCACCATGCTGGGCTGGCAGATGTTTATGCAGTACAGGGCCCCATGGGGTATATCTCAGGCCCCGAGTTGAGGAAGAGGGCACGATATTTCTAACCGGCCCGAAAGACCAGAATTGTGGGGCAGCTTATGCCGGTTTTGCTCAGATCGGCGCCTTCACAATTTAGTTCATAGTGGCGGAATCCCGCGATCTAAGCTCACAGCGCTTGCCCGGCAAGGACGCAACGCCGCGCTTCGGCATCACTTGCGAAACAGGATTTTGCATCACCGACGGATCTTGCCGCACTCGACAGCCCGGCCGCTGCCCAATGGACGATGAGTCGTTTTACCGGGCAACATCGCGTTAACGCTTATTAAACACCTGAGTCTTCACCGTCATCAAGATTGTCTCCCGCAGATTTCGCCAGAGCGCCGAGAGCACCACATACGACCGCCAGACCGATGCCCTTTATCTCAGCAAGCACTCGTTCCCTCTTGGTGAAGGTGCTGATTGCCCCGCCCTCCCACAAAAAAAGACAAAGCAGCAATGACAAACAAGAGGTGAGCCAGGCCACGCAGCGGACTTTTCATCGTCGAGCGTTAACCCATAATAAGGTGCAGCAATTTCCAAACACCTGATTCTATCCCTCGGTACCCTTACCCCAATGATTGGTTGGTGAAATATCGCATAGTGCTCATTGACACGTACGGCCAGTTCGCAAAAAGTGTAATGGGCTGCTCTTGACATCTACTCGTGCAGTCGGAAACTAACGGTCCTCCTTCGGCGTAAACTGTTTGCGATTGGGAAGGTACGTAACTCAAGACGCCTTCCGCTTTAGCGCACTTTTTAGCGCATGTAGGGCGTACATGGCATCGTCCAAAGCATCCCTCTCAACTTCAACCTCAGGTCCAGTCTGCTGGTAAAGTTCCCGCGTGCGCACAACGATAAGGTCTTCGGCGTCAGAAATTTCCTTCTCGATTGCAGGCGTGTTTATTTTCAGCAGAGCTGACCGATACTTGGCTCTCCAGTCCCTAGGGTCCATAAACTCAACCCCCGAGGTTGCCGCCCGCCACCCTCTTCCATGTCCCAATCAAATTCGAACTGCGAACAGACGAGATGTCTGTGGCGTCAGATACGTCGCCGTATGCGCATAATCACACTGCGGGCAGAACGGCCACGCGAAGTGGAGTGGTGAAATGTCGCCAGATTGCTCATCGAGGGGTTTCGAGTGCGATCGCTGATAACGTCGTTACGCTAATCGCGCGAGTGAAGCCTGTTGGTATGTGGGGAACTGAACTGAGACTCAGTCCTCTACGCGGAGAATGACGATAGGCACTGTCTTCCGCTGGCCCAGAACACGCACTCCCTCGAAGTCGTCCACTTCACCTTTGGCGAGCGGGACCAGTTCGCCTCTCTTTTCGAGTTCGAGAAAAGGTTGCGCTATCGCATCAGGATAGTCTGGAGATCGGACGACCCATCGTATCTTTTCTTTTCGAAACAACTCTCGCCAAGCTCCCGGCGTTTGGTAGCGTTCCGGATCTATCGCCCAACTCCCGTATGGGTCGCCATAGACAAATGGCACGTCCAAGTAGTACGTATGCCGGAAGAATACGAGTGTTTTTCCTTCTCCGGTCTTTCTTTCGAGCGCCCGATTTACCCACTCCGCTTGCTCGTAGTTCGGCGCCCGCTGTTGAAGATAGTTTTGGCGGCTATTCAGGCCAACCGCAACAGCAATGGCGGGGCGACCATATAGCAACAATCCTGCCAGTCCAAATAGCAGGTAAAGACCAATCGTTGCGAGAGAGACTCTTCGAACGATACGCCATCCTAATTGATCTAGGTGCGAGACTCCGGCAAAGCTTGCAGCCAGGGCGATCGGCAAAATGGGCAGAAGAAACCTTGCCATTCCAGAGCTCGCGCCAATTCCGAGAGCACTCGCAAACCACACGGTCAGAGATGCGCGCCACGCAGGCGTGTTGCGTACAGCGAGGATCATCAGCGGAAAAAGAACGAGCGCGAGTGGACCCAGGAATTCCCAAAACTCTCCCTGCGATCCATCGAAGGCTGCAAACACTGGAAACTTTACCACCTGCCAGAGGCCGCGCGACTCCCCTGCTCCTGTGGACGCCAAGAAATAAGCCAGGGTGTAGCGGTTCACGCCGGAAGGTGCCAGCCAGCGCATCAAAAATGGAAAAAACGGATCACCCGTCCAGATCGCATTTCGCGCGTACGGCCAAATTCCCGCCGCGAACGCCCCGGTAAGAAAAATCGCGACGCCGCGTACCGAGCGCGATTCCCCCAGAAAAGCCAGCGCCAAGCTGGCTGCAACGATGCAGCCGGTATATTTTGTTCCGGCAATAGCTCCCGCCAGGATTCCCACCAGCAGAGCCTTCTCGTGATTGTCGGCTTGTCTGCACCGCGCAATCACGATCACACCCAGCGTCGCATAGAAGGACATCCAAATGTCCGGGGCACCTGCGGTCGAAATCTGCCAGAACACGAGGGGAGTGAGCAAGAACGAAAGGCCCGCCGCCCAGGCCCAGGGCCGGGGCATCCATTCACGAGCCAGACAAACAAGAGCACACGCGGCCAGCGCTCCGCCGAGAAATAGCAGGCCCTTTGCGAGTTTTTCGCTACCCAACGCGAGAGCGGCCAGAATCAGGAGATGAGCCTGCCCGCAAAAGAAACTGTGCGCTAGAAAGAAGTTCGGATGGAATCCCGTACGCAGAATAAGCAGGGGAACCGTGAAGTGACAGCGCATTGCGTCGGAGCCTGTGAGCGGGGCCATGGCTGCAAGTCCCTCGAACGCCAGAACAAGTCCCGTCATTGTGGCGAGAAGTTTTTCCGCCCGTCGGCGCGGGCCGTTGGAGATGAATTGCGCGGCACAACGAATGATTCGGAAAATCTCGGGGAAATCACGCGCGCCAAAGATCGCCGCGGCGATTAGACAAGCAAACACGCCGATATGCACCGCCCCCAGGACCTCGGCTATAAACAGCCCAACCTGCAAAGTGATCACGCCGAGAGCGACAGAACACAGAATTAACTCTGATCTCGTAAGGCGCTGCAAACCGAAGCTCTGCAAACCAATTAAGCGAAGGATTCTGTGGCCCAGCGCCGCCATGATGTAGGCGAAAATCGCCACTTCCAAAAGTGTCGCGAGGGATGCAGTCAGGGCCATAGTCTGTGTAACATCGGGATTACTATAGCTTGCAAAGATTCCCTGAACTGACCGTAGTACCAGACTTGCGCCGCGATGATCCAAACACAGAACGCCACTTCGACCCACACGAATTGTCTTCGCGGATGTCTCAACATAAAGTCACGAAACGGATCACCCTTCCAACCTCGACCACGGTAAGGGGCTCGCGATCGAGCTGTGTGGCCGAGGCCCTGGCCAGGTATCTCTTCACTCCCACGGGCGTACACCAAGATGAACAGGATGGCATAGAGCAGGTCACCCCACCAAACGAGCCACAGTCGGTGCTGTAGCGCACCGGGTGCGGGAACTTATCCGACTTCACTTTCAGTGACCGGCAAGCCGGTATTGCAGCTGTAGATCACCGTGGGATCACACAGAAAATTTTGGATCACCTTCGAGAATCTGCATCTGCATTTTTGGCGCTTCACCGTTTTTCCAAAGACCGGTACGGAATTTAACCCGATAGCTGAGAGCACCTCCATCTGGACCGCCACTGCGTTCGAGGGGGCGAGGAATGCAGACGAATTCAGTCTCGATGAATCCGCTGGTAGCGTGAACTACAGAATAGCCGTGGCCGCCCATGTCGACAAACGAAAGATGTGGCGACAAATCGGGATTGGACAGGGCTCGCGCCTTCGCGATGTCGCCGCTGCGCGCGTATTCAAAACACGACCGCACTCCATGCCGAACCAGCATATTCAAGGTTGGCTGTGGAGCGTCATCGTTCGGCCCTTGTCCAACATAGAGTGATCGAAGAGGATGGTCTTTCGGCAAGGCGTGTTCCAGCGCTTCGACCACGCCTGGAGCGGAGATCGAACCTGTTACAAAGGCGATCCCGACTGGCGCGAAGGGCTTGGGAGGGAGAGACTTTACGGCGAATCCTGCCCAAAAGCTGTGGCGGTCCCCAGCGACCGTAACAAAACCTGTGATTCCATTGGCCCGGACGAAGTCGTAAATTTCTCCGCGCTCTACGTAGGCAGTGCCATGATCTCCTAGAGGGGAAGTGGCGTAATCGCTCCCCGGCCAGGCCTTGGTTATCCCCTGCGGAAGATTTTGCAGGTCCGCACGCATGTCAAGCGTCGCCGTGGTGTTGCCCCAAATTTTCCAAGTCGCTTTCGAATTGCGCAAGCGTTCGAGAAACCAAGCCTTCTGCTCGGCGCCAAGAATGGTCTGCGCGGGACGGTCTTTGCAGAAGTTCGCGATCTCGACACTGCCAAAATGAATGGCATTCGGTGGTCGACCGCTATTGTAAGTGCGCCCGGCATCCATCATTTCCATGGCATCCTCAGAGATGAACTCGGGAAAGTCATCGCTGGAAAGCGGTCCTGCCTCGGGCTGATCGGTGGGTTCCTCGGAACGATAGCTGCGCTGGTCGGTGACGATCAGCTCCACGTTCCGGCCCCAGCGCAGGGCGCGGTAACCCTTGAGGCTGCCGATGGCAGCAAGATTGTTGGGTTCCTGACCAAGGCCGTGCTCGTCAAATCGATCAACCGGCGCATCGATCACCTTCGGAGGATCGAAGCGATCAAGGGAAGGCCCGCTTGGTTTCGTGATCCGTGCCGGCTGGTATTCGAAGAATGCCTGATTGGCCGCCACCTTGCGGGTCTGCGCGGGCAACGTTTTTCCTTCGAATCTTTGCAAGGATTGCCAGCCCAGCCAACTGAACTCGTGGTTGTCCCACATATTGACGAAGGGCCAGCGCGCCCGCGCGTCCTGCAAGTCTGGATCACCCAGATACGCGCGATAAACCGCGCGATAATCTTCCACGGTGGTTGGGATGTGAAAATCGCGAATTTTTACACCATGGGGATAGCGAACGATGTCTCTCAGGCGACGGTCATACATGCCCTGCGGGCGGTCCTCCGGGTACCAGACAATTTCATAGATGAAGTCGCCGAGGTGCAGCACGAAGCCGCTCCGCTCCGCGACGGGAGCGCGTTCATCCTCGAAAATCATCCTGCGGTAGGCGTTCTGCGCTCCGTCGTTCGCATTCTGGCAACTCACAAAAACAAAACGAATGGGTCTCGCGTCGTCGACCCCCGGCGCGGTGATCGTCCTGCCGACACGGCTGCCAAAGCCTTTGGAATCGGAGAAGCGGTACCAATACACGCGTCTCGCCTTCAGTCCTCCAACGAGCACGCGGCAGGTCCAGTCGGATTCCGCGGAAACCGGAGCCGCGGCGGTCGCCACAACCCGAGTGAACAACTCGTCCTCGGCGACCTCGACATTCAACTTCAGAGTTAGGTTTCCACTGGTCGGCGGCCGGCGCGTCCACAACAGAACGCTGTTGCTGTCGGGGTCCCCCGATGCAACTCCCTCGGGGAAAAGATCACGGCGCTCATGCCATGTAGTGGGGGACTCAATCCCAAACGGCCTGCCCCAAGCCGCGGTTGCGCCTATGGCAGCGGCCATTCCCAGAAAAGAGCGCCGGCTGATGGTGGACATTGCTTCCTATCTTCCGACTCAAAGTATACAGCCGCAAAGCTTAGCCAACACTCTGACAGCAAGGTCGGCGGTTCAATACGAGTAATCGACCCGTCATTCCGATTCGACCTTTCTGTCCTTTCTGCTTTCACAATGTGGCAAACGGGCGAGATGGGTGTACACTCATGGCCGCCTTTTGTACAAAAATAAGATTCGCCTGGTCCGAAAATAGTCTCGAGGGTGTAGGATTCTGCTGTCCTTTTAGGAAGCGATTGAAAGCGGTCTTATCGTCAGAGAAAACTGTCAGGCAACTCAGGAACCGATGGATATCTGTCCCGGGGCCGTGGCGCACAGAGAGCACCTCGCCCTCGCATCGGGTTTCAGTGAGCAACGAGGGGGAGTCGTGCTACCCGATCTGAAAACACCCATCCGGCGGTTCATCGCCATCAAACGAGCGTTCGGTATCACCCTTTTTCTGCTCGCGTGTCTGACCTTGGGAGTTTCGCAAAAGACGCAACAGGATGACGGTAGTCCGCCCAAGTATGACTTCCATACAGAGACGAAGACCAAAGGCGTAGTATCTGAGATAAAGCTAGTGCCTTTTGGAGCCAGGAAAGACTTCACTACACTGATCATCAAGAGCGGAGATGACACGGTCAACATCTACCTATGCCCCAAGCCGTTTCAAGAAGAGATGGGGATCAGTTTCAGCAAGGGAGACGAGATCGCGGTCACAGGTTCAAAGGTTAAGCAGGACGCTTCGGATGTGATTCTTGCTCGAGAGCTTGTGAAAGGTACGGACACACTTCTGTTCCGCGACGATAAAGGCCACCCGGTATGGGATTGGCGCACCGGCAAATAACAATAACAAGCTATCCTCATGGGCCATCCTTCCTGATCAGCCGCAAGAAAGTCTTCGCAATCTGATCGGACTTTATGGTCATGAATCCGTGTAAGATCGTCGACGGTACCCATCTCTGCCCCGTAACACAGAGAATATTCAACATTCCTAACTAAATTAAGTTGGAGCTTCGGCTGTGAACAAAAGAACCTTCCTCAAGCTCTTCACCCTCCTGTTCGCATCCCCGCTGGTCATGCGCATGCTGGCTTGGGCAGGACAAAACCGGCTCACAAACTGGGCGGGCAATATCGAGTACAGCACCGACCGGCTGCACACCTCCACTTCGCTCGATGAAGTTCGGAGTTACGTTCGGAGCGAGAATAAGCTAAAAGTGCTCGGCACTCGGCATTGCTTCAACGCCATCGCTGACAGCAAGGATCAATTTCTGTCCCTGAAACCGATGGACGAAGTGATCGCAATCGGCCCCGACAAGCGCACCGTAACTGTGGAAGCGGGCATCACGTATGGACAGTTGTGTCCTTATCTTGACAGTCAGGGGTTTGCGCTTCATAACCTGGCATCGTTGCCACATATATCCGTCGCGGGCGCATGCACAACCGCAACCCACGGCTCCGGCCAGAAGAATGGCAACCTGGCGACGGCGGCATCCCGACTTGAGCTGGTGACGGCATCGGGCGAAGTCGTCACCCTGTTGCGAGAACGAGACGGAGACACATTTTCCGGAGCAGTTGTTGGATTGGGAGCGCTGGGCGTGATCACTCAAGTCACGCTGGATATTCAGCCAAGCTACAGGATGCGGCAATATGTTTACGAAGACCTTCCACTGAGCGAACTGAAAGATCATTTCGATGCGATCCAATCGAGCGGATACAGCGTGAGCTTATTCACCGATTGGCAAAAGCAGCGCTTCAACGAACTTTGGATCAAGAGCCGCCTCGAGCCAGGACAGGAATTTCACGCCACGCCGGAGTTCTTCGGGGCCAGGCTCGCAAACCGCAATCTTCACCCCATCGCCGCACTCTCTGCGGAAAATTGTACTGAGCAGATGGGGGTTCCCGGACCTTGGTACGAGCGACTGCCGCACTTCCGCATGGGGTTCACGCCCAGCGCCGGCAAAGAACTGCAATCTGAATACTTCGTGCCGCGACAGCATGCGGTGGAAGCGATTCTGGCGATCGAGCGGCTGCGCGATCAAGTGAGTCCATCGTTATTGATCTCCGAGATCCGCACCGTCGCCGCGGATACATTATGGATGAGCCCTTGCTACCAGCAAGATTCCGTTACCATCCATTTTACCTGGAAGCCGGACTGGCCCGCCGTAAGCAAACTGCTGCCCGTGATCGAAAAAGAACTGGCGCCATTCAATGCCTGTCCACACTGGGGAAAACTGTTTACTACCCCGCCATCGGAACTCAAGCGGCTTCACACGAGAATGCCTGAGTTTATTCAGCTCAGCAACAAATTCGACCCCATGGGCAAGTTTCGCAATCAGTTCCTCAACAGGAACATTTTTGCCGGCTGATTTTCGGCAGGACCTTCGGCGTCCTTGCCGATACGCGAAGGCGATGAATTTCTGGCCTTGATGATTGCTGCGCCCCGGCGGCGTCCACAGTCTGAAACAGCTTCGTGCTGCAATCCTTTGGCGGGGAGTTTCTAGTTCACGCTCGCAGCCGGCGCGGTTGAGGTGGGACGGACGCGCGTTGGAATTCGCCGGCGCAGGTCATCCACCGGCGATGTGTAACGGGCACCTTCCAAGCGATGACTCGTGGCGCGGTGAGTGAGGCCTGGGCCTGGACTTTCCATCCCGCCTGGTTTAAGGAAGCTACGGGCCGCGATCCTCGGCAGGCCTACGCCACGGCTCAGAAAGCCGAGAAGAAATCGCCCAACCCCCGAGTCCACTGGGGATCCAAATGAGCGAGTCGGGGACGACGTGGTTTGTGCCGCTTGGTGCGCGTTGCCTCCGGCACCGCGTCGCTTGATGATCAAAGAGATGAATGCTTCTCCCTGGCAGCAGCGGATCAAGCGAGCGGAGCATTTGGCGAGGCAGTATTCGTTTGTGACGGAAATTCTACGATTCTACGCGGAGATCGCCCGCTTTCAGGAAGACTTTTACCGGCGGCTGGAGGCCGCAGCAGACCCCCCTGTCGCCTCTGGAAAGCAGAGCTTCGGTCCCCCGGAGTCGCCGGAACTCATGGCCAGCTTCGGGCCGTTTCTGGCGGTCGTCGAAAAGCTAGGTCCGGCGCAGCTTGCAAGATTGGCGCGGGATCTGCAACAGTCTTCGGCCGAATCATGGTCCGAGCTGCTGATTGCATGCTGGGGCGCGACCGAATCCTTCCCCGCGTTGCCGGAAGAATTTCTGGCATGTGCATTTTTCTTCAGCCCTATGCCGAATTCCTGCGCTGCCGTCTCGCTACGAAATCGGACGGGCACATCCATTTCCGTTGCCCGTTTTGCAATCGCCAGCCGGGCCTGGGCGTGCTCCGCCAGCAGGGGACGGAGCACTCTGATCGTTGATGTGTTCATTTTGTCTAGCAGAATGGGCGTTTCGACGCGTGATGTGTCCCGACTGCGGGGAGGAGAACAACGCAAGTTTGCCGGTGTATAGCGCGAGTGATTTCGATTACATTCGCGTTGAGTGTTGCGACACTTGCCATGCGTATCTCAAAACCGTTGATCTCACCAAGAACGGTTTGGCCGAGCCGATGGTGGATGCAATGGCCTCAGCCCCGCCGATCTGTGGGCGCAGGAGAATGGGTATTTGAAATGGCAGCAAAATCTGATAGGGATGTAATTCATGCCGAGGTCACTTCTCCACCTTTGTTCATCGCCACAGGAATAGACGCCGGTACCGTAGGAAAACAGTCGTTCCACGTCGTTCACCGTTCACTGGTGATTCGCGGCAAACGGCTGTTCTATGAAACGTGTCGACAATTCTGGGGTGAGTGACGGGCTCCCCTGAAGTGATCCCAAGATAAGAGTAGCTGACCAACCATACCGGAATCGCGGCTGTGCCAAGAGCCATTGCCAGCCGGGTCGTTCCTTTGACAAACGCAACGCAGGAGCTTACTGTCATTTTTCTGAAAATCTCAACCCGTGGGGAGATGTCGATGAAGAGAACCTGGATGTGCTGTTTCGTTGGGTTACTTTTAATGGGGAGCGGCCTATGGTCGCAAGACAAGAAAGCCGGTGCCGGAACCGAGAAAGCTGTCGCGGCGCTGGAACAGCAATGGCTTCAGTCCCAAAAAGCAAATAATCCTGACTTGGTGGCCCCGCTGCTGGCCGACAAGTTCACAATGACGGCGAGTGATGGAAAAGTCAGCGGCAAGGCCGAGTCGCTGGCAACAGCGAAAGCGACCAAATATGACAGCGTTGATTACGAGGATGTGAAAGTAACGGGTTTTGGTAATACGGCCATCGCGACGGGAGGCTTCAAAGCTAAGGGTATCGATGCATCCGGAAAGCCTCTCGATGCTCATGAACGCTGGACCGATACCTGGGTGAAGATGCCGAACGGACAGTGGCAGTGTGTTGCGAGTCATAGCTCGCCCATCAAGATGTGAGCAACGGCAGTGCGAACAGTGAACCCAGTGCCCTAGCAGGCATGCGGTGATCGGATGTTGATCGCTTCGCGGTCGGGCTGGGAAGCCAAAATCGAAATTCCGGCTGGATGGAGGTTTTCCAAAGACAGCCTGCGTCAAGTCGGAGGTCACGACGGTCCAGCGGTAGCTGCCGTTCCTCAGCGATCAGCAGATCGGGCCGAGAAACGGAGCCCTCAATCTCAATTTGGAGGAAATGACGATGGCACACTATATTACGCTAATCCGATACACGCAGCAGGGCGCTGCAAGGATCAAGGAAAGCCCGGCGCGGCTGGACGCAGCCAAGAAAGCTGCCGAGGCAGCCGGCGGGAAAATCCACGCCTGGTACTTGACCATGGGGAAGTACGACGCCGTGATTATCTCTGAGTTTCCCAACGACGAGACGATCGCGAAATTCATGCTGTCCACTGGATCGATGGGGAACATCACCACGCAGACACTGAAGGCTTTTACCGAAGCGGAATACCGCAAAATCGTCGCTTCTCTGTGAAGGTATAAAGCGGCAAAAGAGCGGTGCATCCTGGCGGGAGCACCGCTTTTCAGCACGAACTTCAAAACGACGAGTCGGAACATCTCTGCGGAGTTTCCAAATTGGCTCACAGAGCTTCCGCATAACGGAATGGTCGCTCCCCCTGCTTCTCCAGAAATAGGCGAGGCTGATCACACTCGCATCTGCCGCGTATGCCCACCACAGCGGGTGAAAAGGATCGTCCAGCAAGGCAGATCCTTACCCTGAATATGTCTTCGTCAAAATCGGAAACAGGAGCGCTGGAGAATCGGCTTCACCTTAACTCCCGGGCAATCACGATTCCTGCGGGGCGAGGTTTGGGTCGACCTCGTCCCAAATCCTGGTGCCGTGGGTCTCGCGCAGCGCAATGCTGCCCACCACAAAGGTAAGGGTGGCCACTGCGATCGGGTAGTAAAGTCCAGCGTAGATCTTTCCGGTGGCGGCGCAGATCGAGAGCCCAATCAGCGGCAACAATCCTCCGAAGATGCCATTGCCAATGTGATAGGGCAACGACAGCGACGTGTAGCGGACATTTGCCGGAAATGCTTCCACCAAATAGGCGGCGACCGGTCCGTAAACCATGCCGACATAGATCATCTGAATGAGGACCAGCAAAATAAGTTTGCCGCTGTCTGGATGTGGTGCCTCCGGCGCGACCACCAGCGCGCCTGTTGAGTCGCTAGTCATGGGCGTGAGATTGATGGCCCCAGTCGCCGGGTTACGCGTGGATTTGACTGTGATGACGTTGTTGCCGGCGGCCCGCTCCATGGCGTGGTAAATCGGAATGTAGGTGAGCGCTGCCAGAAGGCAGCCGGCCAGGATGATCTTCTTGCGGCCGATCCTGTCGGAAAGCGCTCCAAACAATATGAGAGCCGGCATGCCCAGGGCCAGGGCCGCCGCCATCACGATGTTGGCTCGCTGCGGATTCACCTTCAGAATCGTCTGCAAATAAAAGAGAGCGTAGAACTCTCCCGTATAAGCCACCACTCCTTGTCCAGCAGTCAGACCGAAGAGACAAAGCAAAACTTGTTTGAGGTTCGGCCACTTGGTGAATGCATCCGTGAGCGGTTGGACCGAAGCTTTTCCATTGGCCTTAACGTGCACGAAAATAGGCGACTCCCGCAATTTCAGACGGATGTAAAGAGAGATGCCCACCAGGAAAAAAGAAAGCAGAAACGGAATGCGCCAGCCCCACTGGTTGAAGGCGGCACGGCTCATGCCAAACTGCGTCGCCAAGATCACAAGCAAAGAGATGAGAAACCCCAAAATCGCAGTGACCTGGATAAAGCTGGTGTAGAGGCCACGTTGCCGGTCAGAAACGTGCTCGGCCACATACACGGCCGCGCCTCCATACTCACCGCCAAGCGCCAGGCCTTGCAGCACCCGCAGCAGGATCAAGGTGATCGGGGAAAACCAGCTTGCCGTCGCAAACGTGGGCATCAGGCCAATCAGGAATGTAGCGCCGCCCATGATGCTCAGGGTCACCAGAAAGGCGTACTTGCGACCAACAAGATCGCCGATCCGCCCGAAGAATAGCGCGCCAAATGGCCGGACCGCGAATCCAACCGCAAACGTCGCGAGATACGCAATCAGCGCGAATGTGTTGTTGCCCGGAGGATAGAATTTCAGGGACAGGACTGAGATAAGGCTACCGAAGATAAAAAAGTCATACCATTCGATCATAGTGCCGAGCGAAGAGGCGACGATGACCAGCGGCAAGCTGCTGTGCTGCGGTTTGACGGTTGCGTCGTCGTTTGATGCGAACTGCTCGACCATGCGGTTGCCTTCTGGACGCAGATGAAGTCACGGGCAGATTAGCACAGCGCCGGCAAATGCGAACGCGACCTGAGCCACACGATAGTGGTGCAGAGAGTAGCACAGTTTGGGCTGACCAACCAGATGGATTCGCACAGATGGATTCGCAATCGGCAGCGGCGGCGCGAAATGGGCTTTCGCCCGATTGTAAGTGCTATCTCCAAGCGACATTTTCCCAAAGGTCACGGACAGGGACCTGGCCGCGTATCTGTCGCTAACACTCGGTCAGTCTTACTTTCGTAACTCTTCCTGGGTTCCTTCAGCAGGTTAGAATCCCCAAGGGGTGCCAGGCGAACCCTCGAACGACAATGAATCAGCAATCGATCCTATCGGTCAGCCAGAACAAACCCGAGACGTTTCCGGTTGACGTGAGGCAGATCGACGGCCGTGCGTGGTGGATGTTGGGTTTCGCTGTTTCCGTAACTCTGACCCTGGGGATCG